>NZ_CP016286.1:2524000-2839500 GCF_001679785.1 Rhizobium leguminosarum | reverse complement strand
GAGAAGATTTATGACAATCTCGATTTCATGCGCGGCGTCGATGCTTTTCTCAATGCGATGCCCGGTGCATCCGTCGAAGCTATGCGGGTTGGACTGGCCAGCCAGGGCGCCGACAACAACCAGACGATCCTGATCTTCGAAAACCTCATGGACTCGCATTCGCTGTTCCTCACAGGCAACACCGAAAGCATCTACAATCTCATGTGGCTGGATACCAAAGCCGGTCCGCTGGTCGTCGAGACGCCACCCAACATCCTGGGCATGATTGACAACCACTGGTTCGAATATGTCGGCGATGTCGGCAATGCCGGCCCGGACAAGGGCAAGGGTGGAAAGTACCTGCTCTTGCCGCCGGGCTACGAGGGCGTGGTCCCCGAGGGTTATCACGTATTGCGGTCGTCGACCTACGGGAACCTGTTCTTCTGGCGCGGCTTCCTCGAAAACGGCAGTACGACGACGGCCGTCGAAAACACCAGGAAATTCGCCAAGGTCTATCCGCTTTCGGAAGCCGACAATCCACCGCCGATGAAGATCGTCAACGTCTCGGGCAAGGAGTTCAATACGATCCATGCCAATAATTTCCATTTCTACGAGGAAGTGAACGCCATCGTCCAGTACGAGCCGAACGAAGCCTATCATCCGGAAGTGCTGGGGCAGCTCGCAGCGATCGGCATCGTCAAGGGCAAAGCCTTCGCACCCGATGAACGAATGAAGAAGATCCTCACCGAAGCCGTGGCCGTCGGCAATGCGACGGCGCGCACCATTACTTTCAAGACCCGCATGAAGGACGCCTATTATTATCCGAACAGTGCCTGGTTCACCGGCTTTGTCGGCGGCAGCTACGAGTTTCTGCTGCAGCCCGGCGTTCGCTATCTGGATGCCCGCGTCCTGTTCCACTACTACGCGACGGGCATCACCCCGGCGATGGCGATAAAGCGCGTCGGCATCGGTTCGCAATATGCCGGCGCAACGACCGACAAGGACGGCAAGCCGTTCGACGGCGGCAAGACCTATAAAATTCACATGCCGCCCAACATTCCTGCAAAGGAATTCTGGTCGTTCGTGGCGTATGACAATCAGACGCGTTCGATGCTGCAGACGGACCGGCAATTCCCCAGCATCGGAAGCGACAAGAAAGACATCGTGATCAACGCGGACTCGTCGGTCGACGTCTGGTTCGGTCCGACGGCGCCGAAAGGCCATGAGGCCAACTGGGTCCAGACAGTGCCCGGCAAGGGTTGGAACGTCCTTCTTCGCCTCTATGGGCCCCTTGAGCCATGGTTCGACAAGACCTGGAAGCCAGGCGAGTTCGAACCGGTCGAGTGACGCTACAATATGCGATGA
Source organism: Rhizobium leguminosarum (assembly GCF_001679785.1). NCBI lineage: Bacteria > Pseudomonadati > Pseudomonadota > Alphaproteobacteria > Hyphomicrobiales > Rhizobiaceae > Rhizobium > Rhizobium leguminosarum. Next base: position 2,838,156 of record NZ_CP016286.1, on the reverse strand, counting down.
ACTCCAATGCTGATCCGACTGGTATGTCGGATCAGCGTCGGCCGGAAGCATGCGTGCGCCGCCGGCACCAGCCACGGCGCCTTGAGCTTGGCTCATGTGCCATAGCAACGATCTGCAGGACTGCAGGGAGGCGGAGCTTGAAGTCAAGATCAGGGCCGTCGGCACCATGGATCTACCTGGGTCTCCTCGCAGCTCAGACCGCTGCGGCCTTGATCCTGTTCTGGATCGTGTTCCCCATCTTTCATGGCTTGGTCACCCACCTCGGGGAGCGGCAGATGCTGGATCTCTCGGACCAGGTCGGGATTGTTGCCAACGCCGCGCTGCTTCATTGCTGTTACTGGACACGGTTGAAATGGGTGCCGGTCACGTCGCCGTTTCACAGTGTCTTTGCGGCGCATCTGCTCTTCTTCGCCAGCAGGGTGAGCTTCTTTTTCGGCGGCGCGCTCTTCTCGGCCATTTTCTTCAGGCATCTGCCGGAACTCGACGCCTTTCCGCCATTCGCCCAGGCGTTCGTGAAGGGCCTGTATGTCGCGGGGACGCTGTTCGGACTCTTCTGCTACTCGCTCGAACTGGATCGCTTCGGGAAGGCGATGGAGGATCGGCCGCCAGAGCGCGGCGAGTAGCTGCCACATCCATCGCTGCGGCGACGCGTTGAACGCCGTCTCCTACGGTCCGTGTAACCGTAACATACTTCCCTTCTCACCCCCGAAAGCGCACCAGATGCGTGCGGAGAGTTTCTCCGACGATCAATCGTTCACGATGGGGGTAACATGTCGACGAGAACCAGACTGTTAGGAGGGGCGCTGGTCGCGTTCCTGGCGCTCAGCGGTGCGGCCCGTGCCGACACCATCAGCTTTGCCGATGCGGTGAGCACGCTCGCCAACGACTGCGGATCCGACATCAAGAAGTTCTGCAAGGGCCTGAATCTCGGGAGCGGCCGCATCCAGAACTGCCTCGAATCCCATGCCCCAAAAGTCTCGCCGACCTGCACCTCGACACTGGCGAGCGTCACCACCTCGATTGAGCAGCGCCTTGCCGCCCAGTCGTCGTTCACCGCGATGTGCAAGCACTATGTCGCGCAGTTCTGCAGTGGCGTGGTGGGCGAGGGAAACATTCTTTCCTGCCTGAACAAGGCGACGCGCGTGAACGAAGGCCAGTGCGGCCAGGCCATCATCGACGCCGGCTGGCGGTGAACCATGTTGAAGGGACACAGGATCATGAAGAGCTTTCGACTTGCGACGATGCTTGCCGCCGGACTGCTGCTGGCACCCGGCCACTCGTTCGCCCAGGAACTGAGCGGTCCGCAGGTGGTGCGCACGCTCGGCAGATTGCAGGGAGGGGCTCCCGGCATCGACATTGCGTTGCTTATGGAAGAAGCGGCGGCGAGCGCAGGCAAGGGCGTCGCCGCGCTTCCCGACTGGCAGAAACTCTCGAAGCTGTCGCAGCTCATCGTCGAGATCGACTTCGAGAACGACTCCATCGCCATCGAACCGAAATCTTATCGCACCGTCGGCATGATCGCCGACGCCCTGCATCATCCGAACCTGCGGCGCTACAAGTTCCTTGTCGTCGGACACACGAGCTCGACGGGCGACGCCAAGCACAATCTGGACCTCAGCCAGAAGCGGGCGAACGCGATCACGGAGGCATTGTCGACGACCTTCGCCATCGCCCCGGACCGCCTATTCGCTATCGGCGTCGGCGAGGAGTGGCTCGTAGATCCGTCGAACCCGCAGGCCGCCGACAATCGGCGCGTCCAGCTCGTGAACCTCGGTCTCGTGAAGTAGCAAAAAGGAGAATTCTCCATGAAACGCCATATACGGATCGGCACTCTCGCCGTAGCCTGCCTCATGTCGTTCGCAGGAGCGGCGCAGGCCGAAGACGCGATCACGGCACCCGCCGCCAAGACCATTGGAGCGACCACGGCCACGAAGATGGTGCCGTCGCTCGCCGTCCTCAATTCCGGCGGGGCGACGCTGGTCGACGGCAAGCTGACGATGACGGGCGTCACCCCGAACTCCATCGTGTTCGCCGACCGTCCCGTACGATCGGCCGGACATGTGCTCACGACCGAGTTCATCAAGGAATGGGACGAGGGCAAGGACAGCTTCGCGGTCGACCCGCCGAACGCGACGATCTCCGTCATGAGCAGCGATGGCACCGCTGTGGAAGACGCGGTCGTGGTCCTGACCAAGCCAAAGCTGGATGGCGGCACGCTGACCTTTGACGTCCAGGTTCTCGAGGGCGAACTCGCAAAGGCCAATGGCCCGGCTTCGCTTTTCATCGACATGTTCGTGGCGCGCGCCGGAATGGGGCGTGTCGGCGTGGTCGGCGTGGGTGCGGTCGGCTTTCATGGGGGCTGGTATGCGCACCCTGCGGCCCGCTACGGCGCCGCGGTCGCGACGGGCGCGGCCATCGGTGCCGCGGCGGCCTCCGCGCCATACTACTATCACCCCCCTTGCGGCTACTACCCGTATCCGCCCTGCTACTGAAGTCGGGAGCGGCACATTGCAATGGAACAGGGGAGAAGCAGTCGAGGCAGATGGAAGTCGGCGGCGGGCGTTCTTGCCGCCGTCCTCCTGGCGTATCTGCTCGTCTGCTACCTGGTGATGCCGGAGCTTTGGATCTTCCGCGACCGGAGCACCGTTGCCGATCTCAGCCGGATGGTCACCACGACCGGCGACGACATTCCGGGCGACCCGATCAACGTCGGGGTCGTCGGCCCGAAGCAGCAGGTGATCAAGGCCTTCGCCGCCGCCGGCTGGGATCCCGCTGACAGGATAACGTTGCTCTCCTCGGTCGAAATCGGCCTGAGCGTGGCGTTTGATCGGCCGGATCTCGATGCACCCGTCAGCCCGCTGTTCTTCGACGGCCGGAAGCAGGATCTGGCTTTCGAAAAGCCTGTCGGACGAAGTGCGGACGAGCGCCACCACATACGCCTCTGGCAAACGGCGACCGTCGGCGCCGACGGCCAGCCTCTGTGGCTGGGCTCCGCCAGCTTCGACCGCGGCGTCGGCGTCAGCCACGACACCGGGCAGATCACCCACCATATCGGACCCGATCTCGACGCCGAGCGCGAACTGGTGATCGGCGACCTCAAGGCCGCCGGGCAGATCTCCATGACCTACGAGCGCGCAGGCGTCGGTGCGACAAAAGATGGTCGCAACGGCGGCGGCGATCCGTACTTCACCGACGGTCGAATCCTTGTAGGGGTGCTGAGATCGGCCGAAAAGCAATAGGATCAGCGGCGGCTGGACAAGGACGAGGGGAGCGACCGCATTGATGAGACTGCGGTCTTCGCAGCCACGCTGCGCGATGCTTTCATCGAGAGGAAGGGACTCGCGGAGGTCAGTTGAGCCGCTCTCGTGATGGCCGGTGGGGCACGCGGCGGCCGGGCTCGAAAACTTCCTCGCCTGCACGCGCGCCGGCAGTCCGACAAAACCTGCCGGCGATGCCAAGTGGGTCTACCTTGTTCGCAACAGGGCGGAATGGGGGCCTGCGTCCAATTTGAGTGCGAATCGCTGGAAACATCCCCGATTTCGGCCTCCGTTTCCGACGGCCTGCCGTACTCCGAAGGATGAAATTGCTGATTCCTGATAGCGCGAGACGGCCCGAGAAATACGCCAAGTAGACTGGAACCACTGCCGAACCCTTTCGGCTCAAAAGTGTTACCTATGTCCGAGGAATAACCACCTATGTGTCCAGAACGGACAATGGAGAACTGGCGCACCGGACGAGATGAAACTGGGCACCGCTATGTCATTGTTGCGCCAGTTGATTTCTAAGAACACTTCTCGGAGCGGAGGGCCCGCTTTGCGGCCAGGAGCGGACCAGCGCTTGAACAAGTAGATTTCGGCCCTATTACATCAGTTTTGACTCATTTCGGTGCCCGAGTCATTGCCCAGAGCGTGGGCGCCCCCGCAAACGGATGCCCCTCCACGGCGATTACGAAGCCAAGCCGACGATAGAAGTCGTGGGTTCGCGGAAAGGGCGTTTCCAAATAGCATGGCGCGCGCGACCGGTCGGCGTTCTCCAATACCGGGGCAAGCAGGCGAGATCCAATGCCGCTACCTTGCATCTCAGGCTCAACCCCGGTGAAGAAAAGGTACCAATGCGGCTCGGCAGGATGCCCGGATTCGAGCCCAGCGAAGCCTTCGAATAGGGCGACCGCAGCTTTTGGGTCGATCGCACGTACCCGGTTTTCAGTCAGCGTTTGGCGCCTGAGGTCCCTGGCGGTCGACTGTCCAGCGTCTGGTGGCCGCCAGACCGCCGCCGCCACAATCTTCTCATCCATCATGGCCGCATAGACGTGCCCAAACCTGATGTGCGTGCGCACCACATCGTTAAAGAAGGCTCGGAACACCTCGGCGCGCCGGTTGGCTTCAGGAAAGTAATACGAGAAGATCGGGTCGGGCATGAATGCCCGCGTCAGCAGGGCAACTGCCTCTTTCACTCTGGTGGGTGGCAGCCGACCAATGACCAGTTCCACAACGTCGCCCCTGCTTGACCGCTGGCTCTTAAAACTCGGTAAAAGAGATTGTATTGACGCAGTTTGAAGGAGTCTATCCGGCCGAACTTCCGCTTGGGGTCAGAACTAGACGTCACGACACGATTTTGGAATGTACTGCCCGACCTGAGAGATAGGTGACGTTTTGTACCGGAGACATGGGTAACACTTTCCGTTTTGGAGCGGGAGGTGTTGATGCCGTGGAGAGAGACTTCGGTCATGGAGGAACGTCTTCGATTTGTCGCCCGGCTGCTTGAGGGCGAGGGTATGAGCGATGTTTGCCGGGAGTTCGGCATCTCGCGCAAGACCGGCTACAAGATCTTCAACCGTTACAAGGACGAAGGGCTTGATGCCCTGACGGACCGGTCGCGCCGACCGGTCCGTTATGCCAACCAGTTGCCCGAGCCAGTCACGGCGATGATCGTGCGACTGAAGAAGGAAAAACCATATTGGGGAGCACGCAAAATCCGGGAGCTTCTGGTCAAGCGGCTTGCAGGCGATGTGCGCATTCCCGCCACAAGCACCGTGCATGCCGTGCTCGACCGACACGGCCTTGTGAGCCAGGCCCGCAAGAGGAACCGGGCGAACAAGGCCGTGGGAACGGTGCTTGGTGAAGCGCTTGCTCCCAATGACCTCTGGTGCGCCGATTTCAAGGGAGAGTTCAAGCTCGGCAACGGACGCTACTGTTACCCCTTGACAGTCACCGACCAGGTATCACGCTACCTTCTCTGCTGCGAGGCCTTCGAATCGACCCGCGAGCAGGGCGTCTTCGAAGCCTTCCGCAGGCTCTTTGCCGAACGCGGGCTGCCCACCGCCATCCGCTCCGACAACGGTCTGCCCTTCGCCAGCCCCAATGGGCTCTACAATCTGTCGAAGCTGTCGGTCTGGTGGCTGAGGCTCGGCATCGGCATCGAGCGCATCAAACCCGGCCACCCGCAGCAGAACGGCCGCCACGAGCGCATGCATCTGATGTTGAAGAAGGAGGCCACCCGCCCGCCCGGCAGGACGATCCTCCAACAGCAGGCACGCTTCGATGACTTCATCCGCGAATTCAATGAGGAACGCCCACATGAGGCGCTGAACATGCGGCATCCGGCAGAGATTTATCGGCCGTCAGACCGCCTCTATACCGGCCTGCCCGAGATCGAATACCCCTTCCATGACCGCGACGTGCTGGTCACCAATTGTGGACGCATCTGTATGCACCGCAAGAAGATCAATATCTCAACCGTCATGGCCGGACAGAAACTCGGCATCAAAGAAGTCGATAACGGCATTTGGCTCATAAGCTTCATGCACTATGATCTGGGATATATCGACCTGGAGCAGAGAACCTTGCAAACCATCGACAACCCGTTCGGCACGAGGTTGTCACCTATGTCTTAGGTACGTTCCGTTACCTATGTGTCGGGAATGGACAAAATCGGAATGGCGCACCCGACAGGATTCGAACCTGTGACCTTTGGAATCGGAATCCAACACTCTATCCAGCTGAGCTACGGGTGCATGCTTGAGGCGGTTTGAATCGCCTGTCCGATGGGTGGTTCTTAGCCTAGCTTGCGGCTGGCTTCAATCGCGAAATTCTCAGAAATACGGGTGCTTGCAGTTTGGTGGGTGTTTTTATCCGTCAGCCCCGAGGATCGTTGCATAAAAACTCCGCCGGCCTTGCGGGCGGCGGAGCGTGATTGTCGCGGCTGTCGCCTTTCGGCGGTCAGATCTGCATGGCGCCGGGGCCGGGGATCGCTTTTGGCGGCACCTTGCCGAGGATGATCATGCCGAGGACTTCGTCCTTGGTCACATCCTCGGTGCGGGCGTGGCCGACGACCTGGCCGTTCTTCATCACCGAGACGCGGTCGGCGAGGTCGAAGACGTCGTGGATGTCGTGGCTGATGAGGAAGATGCCGATGCCTTCCTTCTTCAGCTGCTTGATGAGCTCGCCCACCTGCGCCGTCTCCTGGGGGCCGAGCGCTGCCGTCGGCTCGTCCATGATCAGGATGCGGGCGTTGAAGAGGATCGCACGGGCGATCGCCACCGACTGCCGCTGGCCGCCCGAAAGCGCCTTCACCGGCTCCTTGAAGCGCTTGAAGTTGGGGTTGAGCCGCCCCATCACCTCGCGGGCCGAGGCTTCCATTGCCACGTCGTCGAGCGTGCCCCAGCGGGTCTTCAGCTCGCGGCCGAGATAGAGGTTGGCGGCGGCGTCGACATTGTCGGCGACGGCGAGCGTCTGGTAGATCGTCTCGATGCCGTATTTCTTGGCATCGCGCGGATTGCGGATGTCGGCCGGCTCGCCGTTGATCAGGATCTCGCCGCCATCGCGCTTATAGGCGCCGGAGAGGATCTTGATGAGCGTCGACTTGCCGGCGCCGTTGTGGCCGAGCAATGCCACGACTTCGCCGGGGTAAAGATCGACCGAGGCATTGTCCACGGCGTGAATGCCGCCGAAGGAGATCGAGATGTTTTTCAGTTCCACGAGGGGAGTGCGTTGATCAGCCATGTTTCGGGCTCCTCTCACTTGGCACGGGCGCGATAGACGGTGTCGAGCCAGACCGCCACGACAAGGACGGTGCCGACGACGACGCTCTGCAGCGGCGTGTCGACATGCGCAAGCACCATGCCTGACTGCAGCGACTGCATGACGAGCGCACCGAGCATGGCGCCGGCGATGGTGCCGGTACCGCCTGCCAGCGACGTTCCGCCGATGACGGCGGCGGCGATGGTGTAAAGCTCGTCGAGCGTACCCTGCGAGTTCGTTGCGGCATTGAGGCGGGCGGTGGAGATCGCCGCTGCGACGGCTGCGAGAATGCCCATCAGCGCGAAGATGCGCACGGTGACCCAGCGGGTCTTGATGCCGGCGAGCTCGGCTGCCTCGGGGTTGCCGCCGATCGCGAAGACGTAGCGGCCGAAGCGCAGCCTTGTCGCGATGAAGGTCATGATGATGCCGACGACGATGGCGATCAGGACCGGCACGGCGATGCCGTAGGGAATATCCAGGCCGGTTTCGGGCCAGGGAATATTGTTGGTCTCGGCATATTTCTTGGCGATGTTGATCGGCCAGTAATAGCTGTTGGCGACCCAAACGGCGCCGAGGATCAGCACGCAGCTCAAGGTGGCGAGGAAATATTCAGCCCACATCGGCCGGCGCGGAAAGCCGAAGCGGCGGCGCTGCCGGCGCGAGCCGACGATGCTGGCTACGACGAAGAGGCAGGCGGCGATGCCGACAATCCAGCTCCAGGTAGCGCCGATCGAGCCCTCGGCGCCGCCGCCCATAATGCGGAAGGTCTGGTCCATGGGGGCAACCGTCTGGCCGCTGGTGACGAGCCAGGTGGCGCCACGCCAAACGAGCAGTCCGCCGAGGGTGACGATGAAGGAGGGGACGTTGAGGAAGGCGATGATAATGCCCTGGAAGGCGCCGATCAGGCAGCCTGCCGCCACGCCGACCAGCAGCGTGATCGCCCAGGTGAAGGGACTGTCGAAGCCGATATATTCCGGCAGGATCTTGGCCTGCGTCACGCCCATGATCATGCCGCAGAGGCCGAGCACGGATCCCACGGAAAGGTCGATGTTGCGGGTGACGATGATCAGCACCATGCCCGTCGTCATAATGGCGATGTCGGTCGTCTGAACCGAGAGGTTCCAGAGATTGCGCGGGGTCAGGAAGAGGCCGCCGGTGATGATGTGGAAGCCGATCCAGATGATGATGAGCGCGCCGATCATGCCGAGCAGACGCGTGTCGATCTCGGTAGCGCGGAAGAAGCGGGTTACCGGACTGGCTTCCGCCGTTCGCGGCCCGCTTGATGTCGTTGATTTTACCATTTCGGCCATGGGTTTGCCGTTCCCCAACTTTTGTTTGGACGGATGCGCCGGCGTGCCAGAAACTGCGGCGTCATGCGTCTGTTCTTCAACTGGCCATCGCGGAGCTTCCGGAAACTGGGTCGCGTGGCGTCGCGACGCTTCCGGCAGGGAATGAAAACCCGCGATGGCGCGGCGAGGCGGAGAAATTTCGTCGATCGAATTCTCATCCGCATCCGGCGCCGCAACGGTGTTCCGCTGCGGCGCCGGCAATTTCAGTGCAGAGCTTGCTTACTTGCAGGCAGCGACTGTGTCGGCCTTCACGCCCTGGCAGGCTTCAGCCTTGGAGATCCAGCCGGCGTCGATGACGAGGTTCAGATTCTCCTTGGTGATTGCAAGCGGCTTCAGGAAGACTGACTGCATTTCCACGCCCTTCGGGCCGCCCTTGAATGCCTGGGCGCCATCGATCTTGCTCATGTCCTTGCCGCCGGCGAGGTCGAGAGCGATTTCGGCGGCGCGCTGGCCGAGTTCGCGGCTGTCCTTCCAGACGGAAACCGTCTGGGTGCCAAGAGCGATGCGGTTCAACGCCGCCTTGTCGCCGTCCTGACCGGAGACCGGAACGGAGCCGGCGAGGCCCTGTGCGTCGAGAGCGGCGATGGCGCCACCGGCGGTGCCGTCATTCGAGGCGACGACGGCGTCAACCTTGTTGTTGTTGGCGGTCAGGAACTGCTCCATGTTGCGCTGAGCGTTCTCCGGCAGCCAGCCGTCGGTATATGCTTCGCCGACATTCTTGATCTTGCCGGCGTCGATGGCGGCCTTCAGGACTTCCTGCTGGCCCGAGAACAGGAAGTCGGCATTCGGATCGGAAGACGAGCCCTTGATGAAGACGTAGTTGCCTTCCGGCTTGGCCTTGAAAACGCCTTCAGCCTGGAGGCGGCCGACTTCCTTGTTGTCGAAGGTGATGTAGAAGGCAGCCGGGTTTTCGATCAGGCGGTCGTAGCCGACGACAGGGATGCCTTCGGCGGCGGCCTTTTCGATCGCCGGGGCGATGGCGTCGGAATCCTGGGCGAGAATGATCAGCGCATTGGCGCCCTGCGAAATCAGCGATTCGACGTCGGTCAACTGCTTGGCGGCAGAAGACTGCGCGTCAGCGGAAATATACTTGGCGCCCTTGGCTTCGAGAGCCTTCTTGATGGCGGCTTCGTCCGTCTTCCAGCGTTCTTCCTGGAAATTCGACCAGGAAACACCGACGACGAGATCGGCAGCCATGGCAGCGGTATGCACGGAAACGAGGATGGCAGCACCCGCCATCAATTTCAAAATAGACTTCATAATGTCCTCCCGAGTGGATTGCGACCGGCCCAGCCCATGCTTCCTCCGGCCACCGCGAATAGCTGTCGAGAATGGTTTGGATTTTTTTCTCGACAGTCGAGAAATTTAGTGTCAGAGATTTTTTCAACTGTCAACACTGCACTGCCAGCTTAATTTCCTTGCGAAACAGCGGCTGGAGATGCAGTGGAAACCACGGGAAGAGCAAGCAGGAGGAGAGGGCGGCATTCATGCTGACCAAGTCGAGCACGGAGCTGGTCCGGCAGAGAAACAGCGTGCTCGTGCTGTCCGTGTTGCGTCGCCACGGTGCGCTCGCGCATACCGAAATATCCGATTTCACCCGGCTTTCGTCGGCCACCATTTCGGCGATCACCACTGAGCTGGAAAAAGCCCAGATCATCGAAAAATCGGAACAGCAGCCGGCAAGCGGCCGCGGCCGGCCGCGCGTGCTGCTGCGCCAGCGGCGCGATTGCGGCTACCTCATCGTCGTCATCATCTCCTCGGATGCGGTGCAATATTCGCTGGTCGATTATGCCGGCAAGCTGATCGACCGCTTCAGCGAGGAACGTTCGCATGATCCGGCAGGCGCCGTCCGTTTTGTCGCGGCGGTGCGGGCCGGGCTTTTGCGCATTCTCGATCGCTCGAAGATCAGCCAAGAAAAGGTGCTGCTGATCTCGATCAGCAGCAAGGGGCTGGTCAATTCCACCGAGCCGGTTCTCGTCTGGTCGCCGATCTTCGGCAGCGAGCAGATCGATTTCGAATCAGCACTCCGGCCGGAATGGCAGGCCAAGGTGATCCTCGACAACGAGACGCTGCTGGTTGCAGCCGCGCTCGGCGCGCGTGAAGAGATCGTGAAGGGCGCCGATTTCCGCTCGCTCGCCGCCCTTTCGCTCGGCCATAGCGTCGGGCTCGGCATCGTCAGGCGCGGGAACCAGACGGGCCAGGAGATATCGGCGCCCAATTTCGGGCACATGCTGCACATGGCCAATGGCGGGCTCTGCCGCTGCGGCACGCGCGGCTGCATCGAGGCCTATGCCGGTTTCTACGCGATCCTGCGCAGCGCCTTCGAGGTGCCGCTCGATACGATCCCGGCAAAGTTCGTGCCGGTGGCGGAACTGGACAAGATCGCCGCAAAGGCGCGACAGGGCCACCGCGTCCCCGCCTTCGCGTTTCGCCAGGCGGGGCTGGCGCTCGGCAACGGGCTGTCGCGCATGCTGAGCCTGACGGAGCGCATGCCGATCGCCATCACCGGGCCGGGCACGCGTTATTACGACCTTCTTCGGCAAGGGATCGAAGAGGGTCTCGGGCAGTCGCATATCGTGCGCATGGAAGGCATGCCCGAAATCAGGGTGGTACCCGACGAGCAGATCCTCGTCTTCGAAGGACATCTGAACCGGGCGCTGTCGGTGATCGACGAGGATATCGTTGTCTCGGGCATTCAGAGCGGGGCGGGCGCCCCAGGATCGGCGAGTATTCAAGAGACGGATTGAGGTTTCTTTCAACCGACGTGTGGTGATTGCAGCAGCAATGGGCCGGTCGGTAGTGTGCGGTAGTATGCGACTTTGAGGGGTGTGCCGTGCCAGCCCCCCTCTGGCTTGTGTCCAGCCGATAGATGGGTAACAGATTGAACCGGATAGATGGGTTACAGTTCTCCCCCTTGTAAACCAGTGTCCGCCCCTGCGCCGGCTGGTCGGGGTTGCAGGGCGCTGGGGCGGACAAGCCGCTTGGTCTTCCTGTCGATGATGCCGAGCGGATGGGCATGGAAGCGTAGCGTCCAGATGCCCGCTTCATTCTCCTCGATCGCCACGACCTCGCCGGCCAGCGCTGCTGCGACATAGACGAGGTCGCCGTTCCATTTGATCTCGCCATTGGAGCGCACCCGGCGCACCGCCGCCTCGGCCGGATAGTCCGGTTCAGGCAGGCGGTCGGGCAGGCGCCGCAGTGACGGTCGGTAATGATCAGCAGGCACGTCCATAGCGAGCGCCTCGTGTGGACGCTCGGCGTTGTAATTCTGGCGAAATGCGTCAAAGACCGCCTGCTGCGCGGCATGGTCGACCTCCGGCGCCATGGCCAGCGGCAGCATCGTCAGATGGAAGCGTTCGTGGCGGCCGTTCTGCTGCGGTTTGCCCGGCTGGATGCGCTCCAGGCCGATGCCGAGCTTGATGAACCGCACAGCAAGCGTCGTCAGCCCGGTGACGCCAATCGCCGCGAAGGGCGAACCGTTGTCGCTGCGAAAGCGCTCCGGCAGTCCGTGCTCGGCAAACAGCCGCTCGAACACCGGCCAGGCCTCTGCCTCGGCCGGCGTCGCGCAGGCTTGCAGCGCCAGCAGAAAGCGGCTCGCCGTATCCATCACCGTCAGTGGCTCGCAGCGCCGCCCATCGCGGGTCCGGAACCAGCCCTTGTAATCGGCGCTCCACACCGCATTGGGCCCGTTGGCCGGTGCGAACGGGCCGCAACCAGCCGCCCGCCAGCGATGCCGCCGGCGCCCGACCAGCCCGTGGCGCTTCAGGATCTCGCCTATCGTCGAGGCCGCCGGCCAGCAAAGCTGCGGCGCCGACCGCTTCAGCCGCGCCAGCACCTTCTTCGGCCCCCACTGCGGATTCGCCTCCTTCTCCGCCACGATCCGCGCCACCAGCTCCGCCGCCGTTGCCCGCCCGTGCTCAAGCGGCGCCCGCGGCAGGTCGATAAGCCCCGCAGGCCCGAGCGCCCGATACCGCTCCAACCATTTGTAGCCCGTCTTGCGCGATATCCCGTAGGCAGCACACAGCGCCGTCATCGTCTCCTCGCCCGCAAGACATTCCCCAACAAAGCGCAGCCGCTCGTCCATGATGCCAGTCTCTCTCCAAACCATCGCCGGGTCCTCCCGGCTGTCAGAGAACTGTCACCTATGTAAACGGTCCGTTCTGTTACCTATCTATCCGGGTCGGACACCTGCCGGGCATCTCCCCCACAGGTGGGGAGATCACAAGTGGCTAAACCTTCTTGCCCATCTACCGTTTCGCCGCGCTGGACGCTGATTGTTTGGGGAAGCCAGTGCGCCCAGCCAATCTCCCCACCTGTGGGGGAGATGCCCGGCAGGGCAGAGGGGGGCGACCGCGGCACGCCGTTGGCCAAAAGATCTCTGGAACGCGAAATGGCCGGGCAACCGCCCGGCCATCTCATGCATGGCTTCCGGTCGGGAGAGGGCCGTCAGCCGATCTTGATGAGCTTGCCTTCCTTGACGGACAGGACTGCGGCATCGGCGAGTGCCAGCGCTGCGAGACCATCGGCGCCCGATGGAGAGATCTTGCTGCCCTTCTCGATCGCGGCGATGAAGCCGGCGATCTCGTTGGCATAGGCTTCGGTGTAGCGCGTCATGAAGAAATCGTGCAGCGGCGGGCGGGTGTAGCCTTCGCCGTTTGCGACTTCGATCGAAATAGGACGCTGGTTTTCAGCCGCGACCATGCCCTTTGCGCCATGCACCTCGATGCGCTGGTCATAGCCATAGGTGGCGCGGCGGGAGTTGGAGATGACGGCCTGCTTGCCGGATTTCGTCTGCAGGATCACCGAAACGCTGTCATAGTCGCCGGCTTCGCCGATCGCCTTGTCGACGAGCACGGCGGCGGTCGCCAGCACCGAGACCGGTTCTTCGCCGAGCAGGAAGCGGGCCATGTCGAAATCGTGGATCGTCATGTCGCGGAAGATACCGCCCGAGCGCTTGATGTAATCCACCGGCGGGGCGCCGGGGTCGCGCGAGGTGATCGTCACCATCTCGACATCGCCGATCTTGCCGTCGTCGATGACCTTGCGGACCGCCATGAAATGCGGGTCGAATCGGCGGTTGAAGCCGACCATCAGCTTGCCGCCGGTCTCTTCCACCACCTTGATGCAGGCCTTGACGCGGGCGACGTCGAGATCGATCGGCTTTTCGCAGAAGATCGCCTTGCCGGCGCGGGCGAAGCGCTCGATCAGATCGGCATGGGTATCCGTCGGCGTGCAGATGACGACGGCGTCGATGTCCTTGGCTGCCTCGATCGCCTCGATGGTGCGGACCTCGCAGCCATAGGCGGAGGCGATGGCTTCGGCTGCCTGCGGAAAGGCGTCGGCGACCGCGACGAGCTTTGCATTGGCGTCGCCGCTGACAGCCTTCGCATGAACCTTGCCGATGCGGCCGGTGCCAAGAAGACCAAATCTCACTGTCATTCCAACCTCCCTTGAATTCGGAACAAATAAACCGAATTGTCAAATTTCTGGAATTTTCATTCCACCTTCTCTGCGTCGCGTCAAGGCCTCGGATCTTTCACATTTGCAAGATTCGAACCAGAGCATTTCCCGCTCGAATTGAAGCGTTCTGCCGGAGCCGGCCTTTCGAACATTCGATACCGTTTGAGCCAACAGAATACTTTAATCTGGCCAGGAAAGGCTTTAGAGACAAGCGCGGCACAGGCCGAGGGCAGTGCGACATATCCGACCGCGGGGTAAAGATGCAGCTGATCGATCCGAACCATCCGGCATACCGGCGCCTCTGGGTGCGAGTTGCCATCGTTGCCGTCTGCTTCGGCTGGGCCGTGGTCGAGTTCGTCACTGGCGATCCGTTCTGGGGCGTGCTCGCGGGCGGGGCGGGTGCCTATTCCTTCTATATATTGTTCTGGACCTTCAAGCCGCAGCCGCCGGCCACCGAGCCGGTCGTGCAGCCTGACGCCGAAGAAGAAGAAGGGCCTGCGGCGACCGCCGAAAAGCCTTCCAAGGACGGGCAGGCGGAATAATCAGCGGGCGATTCGCCGCAGCGCTTCGTCGCATTGTCGCGAAGGGCAGGGCAACACCGTCGGGGGTGATTGGCGCGGGCATGCTGGCCGGCGGTGCGGGTGTCTATTCCTTCTATATGCTGATCTGGCTATATGCTGATCTGGGCCTTCGATCCGAAGCCGCCGGAGACGGCGGCAGTCGTCACACCCGATGATGCAGACGGGGGACGAGCCGGCAGTTGATGAAGAGAAGAAGGCCGAACAATCGAAGCGCGCCGCGATCTTCCGATGCGCGCCACGCTTGATGTCTTTGTTTGATACGATCACAAAACCGACGCACGGCTTCACGTGCAGCCAGCCCGATCCCCGGCGCATTCCCGTCCTGTCAGAGTGACAGTTCCTTGGCTTGCGCGTCGATCTTTTCGCAGGCATTCCCGAATGGATCGTGCATCGGTACCAGCGGCGAAACGCCGAGCAGGAGAAGCGCTTTCAAATGTGACCAGCCACCTCCCAGCAACGGCGCGAAGGATGTCATCACGATGCGTTCCTTGCCATAGAGACGCTCGTACTCTGCAAAATTGCAGAAGTTCTCGTGATTGTTGTTCTTCAGATGGAAGGACTCGGTCTCAGCACCTTCGGCAAGGATAACTTCGTGCGTGTCGAGCATGACGGCATAGTACTCGATCGATCCGTCGGCGGCGGGAGTGACCGATGCAATCGTCTTGCCGTTCACGAGGTCCTTCACCTGGATCAGAATGCCGTTCAGGTAGAGCGCATGGCCAGGCGACAGATAGAGATCCGAATGGGGTGTTTGCCCGTCCAGTGCGTGGCGGGAAACCCGGATCGGCACGACGTCGTTGGGCCAGCGCGCGCCGCTCTTCTTGAAGCTTTGGCGGCCGACCCACTTTACCGGACGGGTGCTGCCGTCAGGAAGGGCAACGCGATCGCCGATGCTGAGAGTCTCGACAGGCTTCTCGCCGCAATCCGTGAGGATCGCCGTTCCCCGCAGGAAGCAATTTGGGCCGCTCCCGCTGCCGCCACCACCACCACTTCCGCCTGAGCCACCGCTCCCGCCCGAGCCTCCGCCTCTGCCTCCACCGGAGCCGCCCCGTCCCCAAAGCCGCCCCAGCGCGTTGGCCGGAGAGGTGGAAATTGCTGTGGCCAAGGCTGCCACGCCGGCAAAACGAGCACCGGCGGCTGCGGCTACACCTAGAAAATGTCTGCGCGCAGTGTTGCGTGGCAGCTTCGGATCTTCGGTAGATGACATGTCGGCGGTCTCCTGAAAACATTTGCACCGCCCTATGTTACAAGAGGTTGTATCGCATTCAATTTCGCTAAATAGCTACGGCCTACCAAAAAGGGAGTAGGCATGGTCTACTGGGGTCCCGAAATATGCTATTGCCGGTAGCAAAAAGCGGCAGACTTATCTGCTACCCGAGCGCGAAAGAATCCAACTGCGTGCCATGGGCACCGGGTGAAGCGTGGGAAAAACAGCCGATATAGAGTTCGCGAATCGAGCCGGAAACGGCGGCTCTTCCAAAGCCTCGGAACCTTTGCCTGCGTTTACGAGAAAGCTTCAGCTGTGCGGCAGGCGGCGCATTGCCTCGTCGATCAGTAGATTGGCGATCATCATGCGCCTGTTGGCATTGTCGCGGAAAGGCTCTGCGACTCCATCAGGATGATTGGCCTTGGCAAAGGCGCGCCGCTTCTCGTTCAGCGTCTGTTGGGTATCGGCGGCAGCGATCGCCAGTTCTGCAGCAATCTCTTCCGGAGCGATGCGGGCGAGATGGTCCGGCATGACGGGCTCGGGTGGAGGCGCAGTCGCCGGTTCCTCTGCGATCGCGGCGGCAGCATCAAGATCCAGATTGTCGAAATAGGCCTGGCCGACGCGTTGCGAGGCGGCCGAGACGCCTTCCATGACATCGAGGGCCATGACATCGAGGGCCATGACATCGAACGCAAGCCCGGTGCCGAGGCCGGGCACCCGATGGGCCGCGCGCGCCTCGGCGTCTTCGTCCGTCTCGTCCTCCGCCTTCAGTCGCTCGAGGACTGATTGAAATACCGACTGTCCGAACAGCATGCGCTCCCTTTCGACGCGTGCATTAAAAGAGAGCAAGATGGCGCAGGGCTTGCGGGTGTCCTCAGCCGGCCTGCTTGCGGCTCTCCTCGATGATGATGTCGTAGAGCAGCCTTGCACTCGGCGGCAGCGCCCGTTCCCTGGCCGTGATCATGCTGTAGGGCTTGACGTTGATGTCGAAATCGATCGGCAGCATGCGCACATCAGAGGCATTCGAGCCCTGGCTGGCAAGGAACTGGGCGACGTCGACGGCGACGGGAGCAATCGCATCGGTTTCGCAGATGATGGCGCAGGTCAGAAGCAGCGAGGAGGTGTTGACGATGTTCTCCGGCAACGCCACGCCGCGCGACAGGAAGACGTCCTCGATCGTGCGGCGCAGCAGCGTGCCGGGCGGCTGGAACACCCAGTCGTAATCCCTGACGTCGGCGAGGCCGCTCGTCTTCTGCTTCATAAGCGGATGGCTGCTGCGCACGATCAGGCAGGCCCGCTCGATGCCGATCTCCGTCACCTCGAACAGGCGCGGATTGAGATCATCGGGAATGCGGCCGATGATGAAGTCATGGCGGGCGGCGAGCAGCTCGCGGGCAAGCACGTTGCTTGTCTCCACCTGGATGTTGATCTCGATGCCGGGATAGGCCTTGCGCACCTTGTTGATTGCCGGAACGACGAGGCTCATGGCCGGCGCCGTCACCGCGCCGATGAAGACCGAGCCGCCTTTGCCGCTTTTCAATTCACCGATCTCGCGGCTCGCCTCGCGCAGCTCCAGGAGGATCTTCCGAGCCCTGCGGGCAAGCGCTGCACCGAAGGTCGTCAGCACCACGCCGCGGGCCACCCGCTCATAGAGCGACGTCTTGGTAATCGATTCCATTTCGGACAACATGCGCGATGCGGCGGGCTGCGAAATGTTCAGAACGTCGGCTGCGGCGGAAATCTGTCCGCTATCTTCGATTGCGACGATCATGCGCAGGTGATTCAGCTTAAGTCCTGCACGTAAAAGGCTGTCATCGCCGAAATTATCGCTGTGGATATCGACGTGATCCATTGAAAATGGCTCGGAAACAATCGTCATGGTTGCAACCTCCTCACTGCGCTCCATCAAAAGTAATACTTTTTAACGATATACCAAAATTGTTATGCATATTACCACTTATTCTATTTGACAGTTATAGGAATCCATACCAGTTTGCCGCCGTGTGCTGGTTGGCACTCAACACGTGTGAGATCGTGGAGGAGACCTACTTCGTTTCTCACCATCTGAAGTAACTATCCAATACGGAACCTGCCACAGTTTCGGGGCGGGCGATTTTTCGTCCGCCGTCTATTAACAAGGGAGAGAGAAATGAAATCCATTATCTCATTGATGGCTGCGGCCGCCTTCGGCGTCGCTTCGTTCGTTATGCCTGCCATGGCGCAGGACAAGGGGCTTGTCGGTATCGCAATGCCGACGAAGTCTTCGGCTCGCTGGATCGACGACGGCAACAACATCGTCAAGCAGCTCGAGGCCGCCGGCTACAAGACCGACCTGCAGTATGCTGACGACGATATTCCGAACCAGCTTTCGCAGATCGAAAACATGGTCACCAAGGGTGCCAAGGTTCTCGTCATCGCTTCGATCGACGGCACGACGCTTTCCGACGTTCTCCAGAAGGCTCATGACGCCAACATCAAGGTCATCGCCTATGACCGTCTGATCCGCGACTCGGCCAACGTCGACTACTATGCGACGTTCGACAATTTCCAGGTCGGCGTTCTGCAGGCTGGCTCCATCGTTGACGCCCTCGGCCTCAAGGATGGCAAGGGCCCGTTCAACATCGAACTGTTCGGCGGCTCGCCGGACGACAACAACGCCTTCTTCTTCTATGATGGCGCAATGTCCGTCCTGCAGCCCTACATCGACAGCGGCAAGCTCGTCGTGAAGTCCGGCCAGACCGGCATGGACAAGGTCGGCACGCTGCGTTGGGACGCTGCAACGGCCCAAGCCCGCATGGACAACCTGCTTTCGGCCAACTACACCGACGCCAAGGTCGATGCGGTCCTGTCTCCCTATGACGGTCTGTCGATCGGCATCATCTCGTCGCTGAAGGGCGTCGGCTATGGCACTCCGGACCAGCCGCTCCCGGTTGTTTCCGGTCAGGACGCCGAAGTTCCGTCGGTCAAGTCGATCATTGCTGGCGAACAGCACTCGACGGTCTTCAAGGACACCCGCGAACTCGCCAAGGTCACTGTTGCCATGGTCGATGCGGTCATGTCCGGCAAGGAGCCCGAGGTCAACGATACGAAGACCTACGATAACGGCGTCAAGATCGTTCCGTCCTATCTGCTGAAGCCGGTTGCTGTCGACAAGACCAACTACAAGCAGATCCTCGTCGACGGCGGTTACTACACCGAAGACAAGCTGAAGTAATGAGAGGGACCGGAACCCGTGCTTGCGGGTTCCGGTCTTCGATTTTATGATCGCCCGGCCGCTCGACGGCCGGAGGCGCTGGAACTTTGACTATGGACAATACCATCCTCGAAATGCGGAGCATCACCAAGACGTTCCCGGGCGTCAAGGCGCTGGAGAATGTGAACCTCAAGGTTCGCCAGGGTGAGATCCACGCGTTGGTAGGCGAAAACGGGGCCGGTAAATCGACCCTGATGAAAGTGCTATCGGGCGTCTATCCGACAGGAAGCTATGAAGGCGACATCGTCTATGAAGGCGAGACGCGCAACTTCAAGGTCCTGAAGGATTCCGAAGAAATCGGCATCGTCATCATCCACCAGGAGCTGGCGCTCGTGCCGCTGCTGTCGATCGGCGAAAACATCTTCCTCGGCAACGAGAATGCCAAGAACGGCGTCATCAGCTGGGAAGAGACGTTCAACCGCACGAAGAAGCTGCTCACCAAGGTGGGCCTGCGCGAATCTCCAAACACGCTGGTCACCGATATCGGCGTCGGCAAGCAGCAACTCGTCGAGATCGCCAAGGCGCTGTCGAAGAGCGTCAAGCTGCTCATCCTCGACGAGCCGACCGCTTCGCTCAATGAGAAGGACTCGGACGCACTGCTCAATCTGCTGATCGAGTTCCGCAATCAGGGCATCACTTCGATCATCATTTCCCACAAGCTGAACGAGATCCGTAAGGTCGCCGACCAGATCACTGTCCTGCGCGATGGCATGACCGTCAAGACGCTCGACTGTCACACGGACGAGATCAGCGAAGACATCATCATCAAGAACATGGTGGGCCGAGATCTGGCCGACCGTTATCCGCCGCGCTCCGTGCCGATCGGCGAGACGATCTTCGAAGTGAAGAACTGGAACGCCTATCACCAACAGCACCGCGACCGCCAAGTGCTGCACGACATCAACGTCAACGTCCGCAAGGGCGAGGTCGTCGGCATTGCCGGTCTCATGGGCGCCGGCCGCACCGAATTCGCCATGAGCGTTTTCGGCAAATCCTATGGCCACAAAGTCAGCGGCGAGGTCTTCGTCAATGGCAAGGCTGTCGATGTCAGCACTGTGCGCAAGGCGATCGACGCCGGTCTTGCCTATGTCACCGAGGACCGCAAGCAACTCGGTCTCGTGCTCAGCGACAGCATCCTGCACAATACGACGCTTGCCAACCTCAATGGGATTTCGAGCAATAGCGTCATCGACGACATCAAGGAGATGAGGGTCGCGACCGATTACCGGTCGAAGCTGCGCATCCGCTCCTCTGGCGTCTTCCAGGAAACGGTCAATCTTTCGGGCGGCAACCAGCAGAAGGTCGTGCTCTCGAAGTGGCTGTTTTCCGATCCCGATATTTTGATCCTCGACGAGCCGACCCGCGGCATCGACGTTGGCGCAAAGTACGAAATCTATACTATCATCAACCAGCTTGCCGCCGATGGAAAGGGCGTTCTGATGATCTCATCGGAAATGCCCGAACTGCTTGGCACATGTGACCGCATCTACGTGATGAACGAAGGACGCATCGTCGCGGAATTGCCGAAGGGAGAAGCAAGCCAGGAAACTATCATGCGCGCTATCATGCGCTCAGGGGAGAAGAGACAATGACGCCGGTCAACCCGACAACCGAGCACAGCAACGTCGTTTCCGTTGCCGATTATATCCGCGGCAATATTCGTGAATACGGCATGCTCATCGCACTCGTCGCGATCATGGTGTTCTTCCAGTTCTATACCGGCGGCATTCTCTTCAAGCCGGTCAACCTGACGAACCTTGTTCTGCAGAACTCCTTCATCGTCATCATGGCGCTCGGCATGCTGCTTGTCATCGTCGCCGGCCATATCGACCTGTCGGTGGGCTCGATCGTCGCCTTCGTCGGTGCGCTCGCGGCAATCTTCACCGTGTCATGGGGCATGAACTTCTGGCTTGCCGGCCTGATCTGCCTGATCGTGGGCGGCATCATCGGCGCGGCGCAGGGCTATTTCATTGCCTATCACCGCATCCCGTCGTTCATCGTGACGCTTGCCGGCATGCTTGTTTTCCGCGGCCTGACGCTGACGGTTCTGAACGGCAAGAACATCGGTCCGTTCCCGAAGGAGTTCCAGGTTATCAGCACCGGCTTCCTGCCGGGCGGCATGATCGACATTGCCGGCACACCGGTGCAGTCGACCTCGCTGATCCTCACCGTGATCCTGCCTGTCATCCTCTTCTATCTCGCCTGGCGCCGCCGCAAGGTGAACGAAGACCACGGGATCGATGTCGAGCCGATGGGTTTCTTCATCGTCCAGAATCTGGTCGTTTCGCTCGCCATCCTGTGGATCGGCTATCTGCTCTCTACCTATAAGGGCTTGCCGAACGTTCTCGTCGTCATGCTGGTGCTGATTGCGATCTATGCCTTCATCACCCGCCGGACGACGATCGGCCGTCGCATCTATGCCATGGGCGGCAATTCGAAGGCGACCAAGCTTTCAGGCATCAATACCGAGCGGCTGAGCTTCTACACCTTCGTCAATATGGGTGTGCTTGCAGGTCTTGCCGGCATGATCATCGCCCTTCGTCTGAACTCGGCAACACCGAAGGCCGGCGTCGGTTTCGAACTCGACGTCATTGCGGCCTGCTTCATCGGCGGCGCCTCGGCGTCCGGCGGCGTCGGCAAGATCACCGGTGCGGTCATCGGCGCGTTCATCATGGGCGTCATGAATAACGGTATGTCGATCGTCGGGCTCGGCATCGACTTCCAGCAGATGGTGAAGGGCCTCGTGCTTCTCGCCGCAGTGTTCTTCGACGTTTACAACAAGAACAAGGGCTGAGCGCCTCAAGGCGCCAGTCAGGCATTCGCAGTCCTATGAATGATGGATTTCGGCTCCTGATGGAGCCGGACAGGCGGAGCTTTTTCCTGTCTTCGCCGAAACGAGAAGGATCGAAGACGTGCTTATTTCACAGATCAAGGGTGCAAACGGAGAGATCATCGTCGCCGTGCGTGAGCAGGGCGGCGCTGCAAGGTCGGTCAAGAACGCCGTCAGCGTCTATGCGCTGGCGATGGAAGCCGCAGACGGCGGCAAGTCTCTTGCCTCGACCATCGAAGCGTATGGCTACGGCGATGCCGTCGATCTTGAGAAGGCCTATGCGGAAGGCCGTTTCCTTCCGCCGATCACCCATCCAGATGCCGCGCACCTGCATCTGACCGGCACCGGCCTGACGCATCTGGGGTCGGCGGCAACGCGCGATTCCATGCACAAGAAGACCACCGAAGCCGCCGAGGAAACCCTGACGGACTCGATGAAGATGTTCAAGATGGGCATCGAGAACGGCAAGCCGAAATCAGGCGAAAAGGGCGTCCAGCCCGAATGGTTCTACAAGGGCAACGGCTACGGAGCCGCAGCCCCCGGCGCGCCGCTCATCTCGCCCTCCTTCGCGCTCGACGGCGGCGAGGAGCCGGAGATGGCCGGCATCTACGTGATCGCCAAGGACGGCTCGCCGTTCCGCATCGGCTTTGCGCTGTCGAACGAATTTTCCGATCACGTCACCGAGCGAATCAACTATCTCTATCTCGCCCACTCGAAGCTGCGCCCGGCAAGCTTCGGTCCGGAAATCCGCGTCGGCGCGGCGCCGGAGGATATTCGCGGCACCTCGCGCATCAAGCGCGGCGACAAGGTGATCTTCGAAAAGCCGTTCCTATCAGGCGAGGCGAACATGTCGCACACCTTCGCCAATCTGGAGTATCACCATTTCAAATATGGCCTCTTCCGTGCTCCGGGCGATGTGCATGTCCATATGTTCGGCACGGCGACCCTTTCCTTTGCCGACGGCGTCAAGACCGAAGAGGGCGATGTCTTCGAGATCGAAGTTGCCGAATTCGGCCTGGCGCTCCGCAACCCGCTGAAGGTGGCCGCCGAGGAAGAGATCGCCGTCAGGCAGCTCTGAATTCAAGACCGGCTGCATTCGGCGGCCGGATCTTTGCTCGTAAACGGTAAAGGAGGCTTGTTAAGCCCATGACCATTTATCAAAACCTGATTGCCGGCGAATGGGTCGGCTCGAACGCGACGAAGAACATCAACCCGTCGGATACGAATGAGGTCGTCGGCCTCTATGCCGACGGCAGCGCTGATGACACGAGAAACGCCATTGCCGCCGCCAAGGCCGCCTTCCCAGCCTGGTCGCGCTCCGGCATCTGGGAGCGCCACGTCATCCTGAAGAAGACGGGCGACGAGATCATGGCGCGCAAGGACGAACTGGGCGCGCTGCTTGCCCGCGAAGAAGGCAAGACGCTGCCGGAAGCCACCGGTGAGGTTATCCGCGCTTCGCAGATTTTCGAATTCTTCGCCGGCGAGGCACTGCGGCTGGCCGGTGAGGTCCTTCCGTCGGTTCGCCCGAATATCGGCGTCGAGATCACCCGGGAGGCGCTCGGCGTCATCGGCATCATCACGCCGTGGAACTTCCCGATCGCGATTCCCGCCTGGAAGATCGCGCCGGCGCTCTGCTACGGCAACACCATCGTCTTCAAGCCGGCCGAACTGGTGCCCGCCTGTTCCTGGGCGATCGTCGATATTCTCAACCGCGCCGGCCTGCCGAAGGGCGTGCTGAACCTCGTCATGGGCAAGGGCTCTGTCGTCGGCCAGGCCATGCTCGAAAGCCCCGACGTTCACGGCATCACGTTTACCGGTTCCACCGGCACCGGCAGGCGCGTCGCCGCCGCCTCTATCGAGCATAACCGCAAGTTCCAGCTGGAAATGGGCGGCAAGAACCCGATGGTCGTGCTCGACGATGCCGATCTCAACGTCGCCGTCGAGGCCGCCGCCAATTCCGGCTTCTTCTCGACCGGCCAGCGCTGCACCGCCTCCTCGCGCCTGATCGTCACCGAAGGCATTCACGACAAGTTCGTCGCAGCACTCACCGACAAGCTGAAGACGCTCGTCGTCGACAACGCGCTGAAGGCCGGCACCCATATCGGCCCTGTCGTCGATGAGCGGCAGCTCAAGACCGATACCGACTATATCGAGATCGGCAAGTCGGAAGGCGCCAAGCTCGCCTTCGGCGGCGAGGTGATCTCGCGCGACACGCCCGGCTTCTACCTGCAGCCGACGCTGTTTACCGAAGCGACCAACCAGATGCGCATTTCGCGCGAGGAGATCTTCGGGCCTGTGGTGTCGGTGATCCGGGCGAAGGATTACGATGAGGCGCTTGCCATCGCTAACGACACGCCGTTCGGGCTCTCCGCCGGCATCGCCACGACCAGCCTGAAGCATGCCACGCACTTCAAGCGCAATTCCGAGGCCGGCATGGTGATGGTCAACCTGCCGACGGCAGGCGTCGATTTTCACGTGCCGTTCGGCGGCCGCAAGGGCTCGTCCTACGGCCCGCGCGAGCAGGGCAAGTACGCCGCCGAATTCTACACAACCGTCAAGACCGCCTACACCCTGGCTTGAGACAGTGCGATACCCGGGCCGTACGGGGCGGTCCGGCGATATCCTGAAGGATAGAGACTATGAAAAAGAAAGCGGAATGGCCGCGCAGGCTGAGGTCGCAGGAATGGTACGGCGGTACGAGCCGCGACGTGATCTATCATCGCGGCTGGCTTAAGAACCAGGGTTATCCGCACGACCTGTTCGACGGCCGGCCGGTGATCGGCATCCTCAACACCTGGTCGGATATGACCCCGTGCAACGGGCATCTCAGAGAACTCGCCGAGAAGGTGAAGGCGGGCGTATGGGAGGCCGGCGGCTTCCCGCTTGAGGTGCCGGTGTTCTCGGCATCTGAAAACACGTTCCGCCCGACCGCGATGATGTACCGCAATCTTGCCGCGCTGGCGGTGGAAGAGGCGATCCGCGGCCAGCCGATGGATGGCTGCGTATTGTTGGTCGGCTGCGACAAGACCACGCCATCGCTTATCATGGGGGCGGCCTCCTGCGACCTGCCTTCGATCGTCGTCACAGGCGGACCGATGCTGAACGGCTATTTCCGTGGTGAACGCGTCGGATCGGGCACGCATCTGTGGAAGTTTTCCGAAATGGTGAAGGCCGGCGAGATGACGCAGGCCGAATTCCTCGAGGCGGAAGCCTCGATGAGCCGTTCGTCGGGCACCTGCAACACCATGGGCACCGCTTCCACCATGGCTTCCATGGCCGAGGCGCTCGGCATGGCGCTCTCCGGCAATGCTGCGATCCCGGGCGTCGATTCCCGCCGCAAGGTCATGGCGCAGCTGACCGGCCGGCGTATCGTGCAGATGGTCAAGGACGACCTGAAGCCCTCCGAGATCATGACGAAGCAAGCCTTCGAGAATGCCATCCGCACCAACGCGGCCATCGGCGGATCGACCAATGCCGTCATCCACCTGCTCGCCATCGCCGGCCGTGTCGGCATCGATCTTTCGCTTGATGACTGGGACCGCTGCGGCCGTGATGTCCCGACCATCGTCAACCTGATGCCGTCGGGCAAGTACCTGATGGAGGAGTTCTTCTATGCCGGCGGCCTGCCTGTCGTGCTGAAGCGCCTCGGCGAGGCGGGCCTCCTGCACAAGGATGCGCTGACGGTATCCGGCGAAACCGTCTGGGACGAGGTCAAGGACGTCGTCAACTGGAACGAAGACGTTATCCTGCCGGCCGAAAAGGCGCTGACAGCTTCGGGCGGCATCGTCGTGCTGCGTGGCAACCTCGCGCCGAAGGGCGCGGTGTTGAAGCCTTCGGCGGCGTCGCCGCATCTGCTGGTGCACAAGGGCAGGGCTGTTGTCTTCGAGGACATCGACGACTACAAGGCCAAGATCAACGACGACAGCCTCGACATCGACGAAACCTGCATCATGGTCATGAAGAACTGTGGGCCGAAGGGCTATCCCGGTATGGCCGAGGTCGGCAATATGGGGCTGCCGCCGAAGGTGCTGAAGAAGGGCATCCTCGATATGGTGCGCATTTCCGACGCCCGCATGTCCGGAACGGCCTACGGTACCGTCGTCCTGCACACCTCGCCGGAAGCGGCAGTCGGCGGGCCGCTGGCGGTCGTGAAAAACGGCGACATGATCGAGCTGGATGTGCCGAACCGTCGCCTGCATCTCGACATTTCCGAGGAGGAACTGGCACGGCGGCTCGCCGAATGGCAGCCGAACCATGATCTGCCCACATCCGGCTATGCCTTCCTGCATCAGCAGCATGTCGAAGGGGCAGATACTGGCGCCGACCTCGACTTCCTCAAGGGATGTCGCGGAAATGCGGTCGGCAAGGACAGCCACTAGCGCGGCTCAATCCATAACGAGAAAAAGGCGGGGCATGACCCCGCCTTTTTCTTTGCACTTGTTGAATACGGAAATGGCTCTATATTCCGTATAGATGTACAGGAGATATAGTCATGTCCAAGATGGTCGGTGCGGCGGAGTTCAAGGCGAAATGCCTGAACCTTATCGATCAGATGGGGAAGGACGACGAATCAATCGTCATCACCAAGCGCGGCAGGCCAGTTGCCGTGCTTTCGCCGGTACATGATACCAGCGGACGCAGGAGTGTTATCGGCGCGATGAAGGGCAGCGTATTGCGTTATGACGATCCGCTGTCTCCGGCTGCTGAAGCGGAAGATTGGGACGCCGTTCGTTGATCGTCATCGACACACATATCCTCGTCTGGGCAATGCAGGACGATGCGCGCCTCGGTTCACAAGCCCGGCGCATCATCGACGAGATGACGGAGAAAAGCCAGATTCTGGTTTCGGCGATTACACCTTGGGAAATCGCGTTGCTTGTGCAGAAGGGACGCCTGGCGCTCGGCGACGATGTCGGTCGATGGATCGATAGCGCATTGTCTCTGCCCGGTATCCAGCTCGCACCGATTGAGCCTCCCATCGCAATAGACAGCGTTCGGCTGCCTGGCGAGTTTCATGCCGATCCCGCCGACCGCATCATCGCTGCCACAGCCCGCTTTCATCGCGTCCCGTTACTTACGGCCGACCAGGCGATCCTCAGCTACGGCGCGCGCGGACACCTCCAGGTTCTTGCAGCGGGATAGGCTTTGGGTGGGGCCGAAATACACCAAGCGTCGCCGCAGACAAGCTTGCGCCTGCGGCCTTAAAATTGAGTTAGCTAGTTTCCGTCCATAAACGCTGGTTTTCTTGAGCTTGCAGCGCACTTGGGTTCCGCTTGGTGGCCGCTTTGAAGCCATGCGGTGTGGCTCATGGGTGCTAATTGCGGCGGCCAGGATTTCTGGTGGACATGCGCGCATTGGCAACTGCCGGCGTCACGCCGGTCCGGTTTTGGCTGGCGACATGGGATGTCAGGTCGGCCTGAGGCGGGCGAAGAGGGCGAGATTGTATGCGACCACCGAGGACCAGACATAAGCCTTGAAGTGGTCGAGCCCACGCCAGGTGCAGCGCCCCAAGCCGTAGGCGCGTTTGAGGCAGGAGATGCCGGCCTCGATGCCGGCGCGGAAGTTGCGCAGCTTGCGATAGACCCAGCGGCTCTTGACCATGTCTTCGATCCTGAGGCCGCACTTCTTGTGGAAGGCCATGTCGCAGATGCCCCAGGCTTTGGCTCGGCTCAAATTATCGCGGCTGGCATAGCCGCCGTCGGCCGCCGCCTGACGCGGCGCCTCGCCCCAGATGCCGATGTGGCGTTCCAGCATCGGCAGCAAGCGCTCGCTGTCGGCCGGGTTGCCGGTTTCGACGACGAGGTCGAGGATCAGCCCGCTTGTGCCGGTGGTCAAATTGATCTTATGGCCATACTCGACGTCGCGGCTGCCTTTGACGATGATGTCGGCATGCGGCTCGAACAAACTGACCAGCTTGTCGCCAGCCGGCACCGCCTCGCCGGCCAGGACCCGCCGCTCGGTCTGGGCGATGATCCGTTCGATCAGCGGCTTATAGTGGCGGAGTTGGGCCTGCCAGAGTTCGACCGCCGGGCCCGCCGCCAAGGGCAGTTGCGCCGCCGCCTGTTCGAGATAGCTCAAGGTGGTGCGCGTGATCCTGAGCAGCGCGCGATAGTGCTGAACTCGTTTCGGACGACCGCGGGTAAATTGGATCGCCCGGGATCGCTTCTTCGCCGCGCGGCAGTGATCGTGCCATGAGATGGCGCTGCCCAAGGAAGCCGCCTGCTGCAACAGCCGCACCATCACCCGCACGCAGTCCCACAAAAGACTACTGTCGCTCGGTTCGTGCATCAGCGCCGAAGTGACGGTGCTGTCGATGCGCACGACCTTGCCGCGTTCCACCTTGTCCTGCCGGGCGCTCGTCAACAGCACGCGATTGATCGCTTCAAAGGTCCCGGCCCGGATCGCGCTGATCGTCTTGTGCAAGACCGACTTCTTCGGGTTCCACCCCCACGGCAGCCGGGCAAAGGCCCGGAACGAGGCGGAATCTTCCAGATGAAAGGCCAACTCCTCATAACTCAACTGACGGTGTTGTTTGAGCAGGGCGCAACGCAGCACGGCCTCCGCCGGCAGGCCCTCGCGGCCGGTCTCCTTGACGCCGTGGCGGCGCAGGTCCTGCGCTACCAGCCCGAGCAGATCACGATGCTCATCCAGCCATTGCGACATGGCTTTCAGCTCGCGGCCGATCTCGTGTTCGGCGAAAAGATCGAATATATTGGCTTGGACGGTGCGTTCTTGGCGCATTGTCGGCTCCGGCGGTTGCGGGTTTGTCTTTAGAATCAATGGCTTGATCTAAAGTATACCTGAAACCGCCGGGCTTTGCCCGTCGCAATATCGCTATTCCTCCAATAATTTCAGTGGTTTACCGTTTGTGGACGGGCACTAGCTAGTGACAAACCGCAGTTATGGCGTGCGCCGCGTGCCAGAAGCAGGCGGAATTTCGGCACCGTCGGTCTCTATATTCAAGTCCAACATGTTTGGTTCGCGACGACCTCGGCAGCTAATCTATCGGCCCGACCGCAGGGCGCGGTAAAGCTGTCTTTATGCTCCGCTCAGCTCTGGCTCTGGCTTTGCATCTGTCCGCCGTCCTCGACCTTCACGGTGACCGAGAGCGTTTCGCCCGGCGTACCGATGCGCATACCTGAAATCGGCGCGGCATCGCGATAGCAGAGACCGGAGGCGACTCTGATGTAGCGAGCATCCGGGCAGATCTCATTGGCGGGATCGAAGCCGACCCAGCCGAGGCCGGGAATATGGGCCTCGGCCCAGGCATGGGTCGCAGCCTGTTCGATCTTTTCCTCCATCATCAGATAACCGGAGATGTAACGCGCCGGCACCTGCAGCGCGCGGGCGGCGGCAATGAAGATGTGCGCGTGGTCCTGGCAGACGCCGCTCTTCCTCTCCAGCGCCTGTTCGGCCGTCGTCTCGGTGTTGCTGGTGCCGGGCTTATAATCGACCGTCTCATGGATCGCCGCCATCAGCGCATGCATGCGGGCAAGCTCATTGTCACCGCTGACGCCCTTGATCAGTTCCTTCACCAGCTTGCCGCCCTTGGTCAGCGGCGTGTCGCGCAGGAAGAGCCAAAGCGGGCAGAAGCCGGTATGCGGACCGGTGACGCCGTTATTGTCCTCGGTCTCGACTTCGCCTTCGGCCAGGATGCGCGTTACATCCTGCTCGCCTTCCAGCGAGACCAGATTGACATGATTGCCGTACTGGTCGTCATATTCTACTTCCGGCGTGGCACCTTCGACTTTCAGAGACCAGCCGAGCACTTTCTGAGCTGATGTCGTCGGTGGCGTCAACCGCAGCCGTTGCAGCGAGAATTGCGCCGGTTCGTCATAGCGGTATTCGGTGAGGTGGCTGATCTTCAGTCTCATATTGTTATCCGCTTATACATAGAACCGGTAGCCGTCGGAAATTTCCGCGCCGAGCTTGTTGTTGCGCGCGACGAAATCCTCCAGGAACTCGTGCAGCCCCTGATCCATGATATCCCGGATCGCCCTTGTCTGCAGCGTAGTGCGGATTGAATCCGCGGTATCGTGGGCAGGGAGCCGCGCCTCGTAATCCTGGGCGAGATAGCCGAGATTGCTGACGATCTTCTCGTAGCAATAGGCAAGCGAGCGCGGCATCTGGACATTGAGGGTCAGGAAGTCGGCGATGTTCATGGCCCGGTATTCGCCGTCATAGGCCCAGCTATAGGCGCGGTGCGCGGAGACCGAGCGCAGGATCGATTCCCACTGCACGTTGTCGAGGGAGGAGCCGACGGCCGAGACCGAGGGCAGCAGCACGTAATATTTAACGTCGAGGATGCGGCTGGTATTGTCGGCCCGCTCGATGAAGGTACCGATGCGGGCAAAATTATAGAGCTCGTTGCGCAGTGTCGAGCCATGGAAGGCGCCGCGGATGAGGCCGGCGCGGCGCTTGATGACGTCGATCACCTCTGGCATTTCGGCCGCCTTGACGCGCTTTTCGAGCAGCGACTTCAAGTCGATCCAGCATTCGTTGGTCGCTTCCCAGGTCTCCCGCGTCAGCGCCGTGCGCACCATGCGGGCATTGTTGCGGCCGGAATCGATGCAAGACATGACGCTCGACGGATTGGTGCGATCGCGCAGGAGATAGTCGATCGCGTCGGCGTTGGTCAGCTTGTTGTGGCCTTCGTCATAAGCCTCGCGCACGCCCGCACTTTGCAGCACGCCATCCCAATTGTCATCGCCGGTGCTGCTGCGGGTCAGCGACATGCGCAGCCCGGCATCGATCAGGCGGGCTATATTTTCGGCGCGCTCGATGTAACGAAACATCCAGTAGAGGCCGTTTGCTGTTCTTCCGAGCATCAGTCCTCCAATACCCAAGTGTCTTTGGTGCCGCCGCCCTGGCTGGAATTGACCACCAGCGAGCCCTGCTTCAGCGCTACGCGGGTGAGCCCGCCCGGAATGATCTGTACCTTGTCGGATACAAGCACATAGGGGCGAAGGTCGACATGGCGCGGCGCAATACCCTTGTTGACGAGGATCGGCACGGTGGAGAGCGACAGCGTCGGCTGGGCGATGTAATTGTTCGGCTTGGCCTTCAGCTTTTCGGCGAAATCGGCGCGCTCCTTCTTCGATGCCGTCGGGCCGACCAGCATGCCGTAACCGCCGGAGCCGTGCACCTCCTTGACGACGAGGTCTTCCAGATGCTCCAGCACATATTTCAGGCTGTCAGCTTCCGAACAGCGCCAGGTCGGCACGTTTTCGAGCAGCGCCTTGCGGCCGGTATAGAATTCGACGATCTCGGGCATATAGGAGTAGATCGCCTTGTCGTCGCAAATGCCGGTGCCCGGCGCATTGGCGATGGTGATGTTGCCGGAGCGGTAAACATCCATGATGCCGGGAATGCCGAGCGCGGAATCGGACCGGAAGGTCAGGGGATCGAGGAAGTCGTCGTCGACGCGGCGGTAGAGCACGTCGATCGCTTCGTAACCGCGTGTCGTCCTCATCTTCACCTTGCCGTCGATGACGCGCAGATCCGCGCCCTCGACCAGTTCGACGCCCATCATGTCGGCGAGGAACGAATGCTCGTAATAGGCGGAATTGTAGATGCCCGGCGTCAGCACGGCGACACGCGGTTTGCCCTTGCAGCCGGGAGGGGCGAGTGAGGCGAGGCTTTGACGCAGCAGATAGGGATAATCCTCGACACGCTGCACCTTGTTCTCGTGAAAGAGCTCAGGGAACATCTGCATCATGGTTTCCCGGTTTTCCAGCATGTAGCTGACGCCGGAGGGTGTGCGGGCATTATCCTCCAGTACGTAAAACTGGTCTTCGCCGGTGCGCACGATGTCGGTGCCGACGATGTGGGTATAGACGCCGCCGGGTGGCCGGAAGCCGATCATTTCGGGGATGAAGGTGACGTTGTTCTCGATCAGCTCGCGCGGAACGCGGCCGGCGCGGATGATCTCCTGCTTATGATAGATATCGTCGAGAAAGGCATTAAGCGCGATCACCCGCTGCTCGATGCCTTGGGCGAGCTTGCGCCATTCGCGAGCGGAGATGATGCGGGGAATAATGTCGAAGGGGATGAGTTTTTCGGAACTGTCGGCATGGCCGTAGACCGCGAAGGTGATGCCGGTCTTCCGGAAGATGTTTTCCGCATCGCGGGACTTGGCAATCAGATGCGCCCGGTCTTGGCTGTTGTACCACTCGAAGTATTTGTCGTAAGGCGGGCGAGGGCTTTCGTCCCCGGTAATCATTTCATCAAATGCCAAAAGCGCGGCTCCCCTTTTTGTTCATTTGAATACAACGCAAATGGCAATGCAAGAACCATGCGCAGTTCGGGGAAAAGATTTTGCGCTGCGGGAAACGGGTGAAAATCTGGGCATTTAAAGTGATGCGCTGCGGCATGGCGGATATTCATCCAAGGTGTCTGCGCAAAATCTGAGCATGTGACCGTTTTTCGTTCCGTCAAGGCGATCGAATTTGGTCATGCGTGCGAGGCTCGCCGCCCCCTGCAGAACCGCCATCCGGTCTCTGCATCAGTGAAATTTCAAATAAGCATCAACGCTTCGCTTTTGACTACAGCCGCCGGGTGGGGCTATCAGCACGGCGAACCCTCTTCTGTCGAGCCGCTCGCCCCATGTCCCTCGATCGCCTTGCTCCCGCCGTTTTCGTCCTGCTCTGGTCTACGGGCTGGGTGGTGGCGAAATATGCCTCGCTGCATTCCGAGCCCTTCACCTTTCTTTCGATACGCTACGCGCTGTCGGCGGCGGCCTTCCTGGCGCTCTGCCTTGTGGTGCGGGCGCAATGGCCCAGCCGGGCGACGGCGCTGCGCGCCATCTATTCCGGCTTCTTCCTGCATGGTTTCTATCTCGCCGGTCTCTGGTGGGCGATCGCCAATGGCGTGCCGGCCGGCATATCGGGTATTATCGCGGCGCTGCAGCCACTGTTGACGGCAATGGCAGCTCCCTTCCTCATCGGCGAGCGGCTGCAGCAGACACAGAAACTCGGCCTTGCCCTCGGCTTCATCGGCATTGCCATCGCCATTTCGCCGAAGCTGCTCGATCCGGCGACCGCCGATCTCACGCATGCCGCCCTGCCGCTGGCGATCAACCTCGTCGCCATGGCGTCCGTCACCTACGGCACGCTCTATCAGAAGAAACACCTGCAATCCGGCGACCTCAGAACCATCGCGACTTTGCAATATATCGGCGCGCTGATCCTCACCCTGCCGCTTTCGCTGATCTTCGAGCACCAGCATTTCGACGGCGCCGCGCAGGCCTATGGCGCGCTGGCCTGGTCGGTCTTCGGCCTGTCGATGGGCGGCGTCGGACTGCTGCTCTATCTGATCCGCCGGGGTCAGGTGTCACGCGCCGCCTCGCTGATCTACCTGATGCCGCCGGCGGTTGCTCTCGAAGCCTTCATCGCCTTCGGGGAACCGCTGACCCTGCCGCTGATCGTCGGCACCGTGGTCGTCGTGACAGGCGTCTATCTGACGAACCGCAGGGCGTTCGGCGAGCATAGGCCCGCGGAGGCGTGATAATAAAAAGGCCGGAGATATCCCCGGCCTTTCTGCTTTTCAGTCGTTCAATGATCAGGCGCGTTCGCGGCGCTGGCCGCCGTTGCGGGAGCCGGAGCCACCGCGACGGTTGCCACTGTTGCCGTCGCGGCGCGGTTCGCCGGCCTGGGCTTGCTGCGGGCCGCGGTCCTCGCCGTGCTTGCGGGCCGGGCGGCCGTGGGCATGGCGGCTGTTGCCGCGGTGATGACCGCTCGGCTCACCATTGGCATGGGCGCCGTGATGGGCCGGACGCTGCGGCTTTGCAGAGGCGCGGAAATCGGAGGTCGAGGCCAGATCGTTGTCGGGGCCGAGATCCGGCGTCGTTTCACCGCGGCGCTGACCGCGGAAATCCTCGTTGCGGCTGGTCGGGCGCTCCGGACGCGGACGACGCTCCTCGCCGCCGGCGCGGACTTCGCTGCCTTCACCTTCGCGGCGCGGGCGGCGTTCCTGACGGTTGCCGCGATGCTCGGAGCGATTCTGGTCGCCACGGCCTTCGCCACGACCCTGACCTTCGCGACCCTGGCCGCCATTGCGATTGCGGTTGTTGCCGTTGCCGTTGGCGCGACGGGGTCCGCCGCTGATGTTTGCCGGCGCTTCGCCGCTTGCGACAGTGATGTCGATGCCCATCAGGCGCTCGATATCACGCAGCAGCTTGGCTTCATCAGGAGCGCAGAAAGCGATGGCGATGCCGTCGCGGCCGGCACGCGCCGTGCGGCCGATGCGATGCACATAGGCGTCAGGCACTTCAGGCAGGTCGTAGTTGTAGACGTGGCTGACGGCCGGAATGTCGATGCCGCGGGCGGCGACGTCGGTGGCGATCAGCGTCTTGATGCTGCCGTCGCGGAAGGCCTTCAGCGCCCGCTCGCGCTGACCCTGGCTCTTGTTGCCGTGGATCGAGGCGACGGAATAGCCGATGTTTTCGAGATGCTTCATCAGCTTCTCGGCACCGTGCTTGGTGCGCAGGAAGACCATGGCGCGGCCATCGGGGTTTTCGGTCAGCGACTTGCGGAGCAGCTCCGTCTTGTCGTTCTTGCCGGCGACGAAATGGACGTACTGCTCGACCTTGTCGGCAGCCTTACCTGGAGGCGTGACTTCAACCTTGACGGGATCGACGAGATATTCGCCGGCAAGATCGGCGATCGCCTTCGGCATGGTCGCCGAGAACAGCATGGTCTGGCGCTTTTTCGGCACCATCTTGGCGATCTTGCGCAGATCGTGGACGAAACCAAGGTCGAGCATCTGGTCGGCTTCGTCGAGCACGAGATAGCGAACCGCAGTCAGCGTGATCGCGCGGCGATTGATGAGATCGAGCAAGCGGCCGGGCGTGGCGACGAGAATGTCGGTGCCCTTTTCAAGCTGAAGCTGCTGCTTGTTGATCGAGACGCCGCCGACGACGACATTGATGCGCAGCGACGACTTGCGGATGAACTTCTTCAGGCTCTCGGCGATCTGGTTCACCAGTTCGCGGGTCGGCGCAAGGATCAGCGTGCGCGTCGTGCGGTTGTCGGGGCGCCGTTCGTCGGCAAGCAGTTTTTCGATGAGCGGCAGGCCGAAAGCGGCCGTCTTGCCGGTGCCGGTCTGTGCAAGGCCGATCAGGTCGCGGCCTTCGAGGAGGAGGGGAATGGCATGTTCCTGGATCGGCGTCGGCGTTTCGATGCCGAGCTGGAACAAAGTAGCGACGATCGGCTTGGAGACACCAAGCGATTCAAAATTAGTCAAGGTATAACCTTTCGGGGCGCCACAATGACTATCGCCGGAACGCACCATGCGATCCGGTTTCATTCTGGCGTCAAGAACCCCGCGTGAAGTGGGAACTTGTGAGTTGGAAAAAGCTTTCCAGCGCTTCTGGCCGCTCATGGGAGTGCGGCGCTCTATCGAAATGCGCTTTTGTCCCTTCTTCCTGCATCTGTATTTTTCAGCAGGGGCACGCTCACGCGGCGGCCGGAAGGGTGAAAGCTGACCCGCATTTGGGCTAGTTCGCGTGGAAAGTCAAGTGCGGTGCACAAGAAAGCCTCAGCCTTGGTCAGGTGAGGGCATGACGAGGACGAAGCTTTGCGATGCGGTCTCCGTGCCGTTGACGAGGATGGCGATGCGATGTTCGCCTGGATAATAGCGCCGCGTCGTGATCGGCCGCATGGCGTGGCGACGCTCAACTGTATGGCTTTGCCCCGGAGCGAGCATTATCGCCTTGCACTTGAACACCTTGGGTGAGAGCGAACCGTCGCTCTTCACATGGTGAACGGCGTAGTCGATCATCAGCGACTGCGCTCGCTCGCCTGCATTCGTCACCCGGATTTCGAAATCCAGCCCTTCGCCGAACATCACCTCAGCATTCCGGAGCCGCAGTTCGCATTCGAGCGAAGTGGTGGCGGCGAAGCCGAAATTGGCGAGTGCCTGCGCATGGCCTTTCTTCAGAAGCGTGCGCGAGGCATGTTTCAGCAGCCAACGGCGTTCGGGGGAGGCGCCGTCGATATGGCCGGCGATGAAGGCGGCGACCAGATCCGGGTGATCCTTGGCGACGTCGTTCAGGCTGTTGGCCACGGATCGGCGCACATAATCCTCCGGATCATCCATCAGCTCGATCAAGATGGGCAGGATTGGCGCCGGATCCTTGACGAGCTGCGGCAGGCGCATCGCCCAGGGCAGGCGCGGCCGGGTTCCCTCGCTCGCCAGCCGGCGCACATGCTGGTCGGGATCGTCGAGCCAGCCGGAAATGATCGCCAGCGCGCGCTGCTGGTCGCGGTGGATAAAGGGGCGGATGCCGAATTCGGCGGTGAAATGCGGCGTCAGCGCCTTCAGGAGATCGAGGCCGAGATCGAAATGATCAAGGCCGCGTGCAGCGATGAACTGGTTGACCGGCAGCAGCATCCAGCCGGAGAGCCCTGGTCTGCCGGCAGCGGGCAGGCTTGCCGTCAGAATGGCTGCGGCCTCTCGGAAATCACCAGGGAGCGTGGCAAATAGCGCGTCGCGGATCAGGGTCGAGCGCTCCATCAGCTCCAGCGCGGTGAGGCCCTCGGTCGCCAGCGTCACGAAGCCGTTTTTATCGAAAGTTGGCGCGTTGCCGGCAATGCGATCGGCCATATCGCCGACCAATGCCTCATGCAGCAGGTTCTTGAGCGGTTCCGGCATGCTGGCCCTCCCTTTGTGCGAGGATTGGACCGGCGCCGCCGGGAGGTCAAGCGGCGCCGGATGCGGTTTTCGCTATCGCTGGCAGACTTTGACGCGATAGGGATTGCCCCAATCGTCGTGCAACCATTCGAAGTGGCAATAGTCCGGCCGGTAATAGGTCCGGTAAACGGGGTAGGGGCGGTAAGCGGGATAGGCCGGATAGACCGGGTAGGCGGGACGGGCTGCCTCCGACAGCAGGGCGCCGCCGACGACGCCGGCGGCAAGGCCGCCCCAGAAGGCATCGCGTGGACGGGCATCGGCGGTGGTGGCGGTGGCGAGCGAGGCGCCGGCAAAGGTCAGCGCGATCAGGCCCGTCGCCATGGTCTTATGAAGAACGGACATGGTATTTTCCTTTCATGGGCATGGCTTCCATAAAGCCATGCCGCAGACTCGGCCCGGATCGCGGCAGCGCAATGGCCGTGCAAGCGGTTTCGGCATTAAATTTTCGTCATGATTTCAACGGATCCCCGACGTCGAAAGGATTTTTGGCGGGCGACCTTTCAGTCTCGTGCAAGCCGGCGCTGGTAATCCCGAAATGTTTTCAGCTTGGTGAGCCGGCTCGTAAAATTCCGCTATCGAATTTTATGGTTAAAACCTTGTTAAAAGCCTTGGCGTTATAGTTTTTGTAGTCGATATTTCATTCATTGCGGGAGCGATTTTTTGAAATCAGCCGGGGAACTTCTGGAGTTGGCTTGCCGCCGGATCGCTGATCTGGATACCCCGGCCTATGTCAAGAACAGCGAGCTGCGTTATATCGCCGTCAACGAGGCCTATGCCCGCTTTCTAGGCCGCGAGATCTCCGATTTCATCGGCAGGCGCAGCCGCGAGCTTCTCGACCGTCCCGAGGAAGAGGAGCGCGAGGACAAGGAACGCCGCGCACTGGTGTTCGGCACCGAGGAAAACGCCATCTGCTTCGATGCGGCGGGCCTCAGTCATGAACGCATCCAGATCGAAAGCTTCTCACCGTCGCCGGAGCGGGCCTATGTGCTCGGTATCTTCGAAGTGCGCGAGCCGCCGCGTCGGGCGATTGGCGACGCTGGGATCGCTGGCGACCCTCGGATGACTAGCGACGCCGGTGTCGCCGCCGATTTCGCTCGCGTACGCGAGGCGCTGGAACAGCTCGACCATCCGATCGGCATCTTTGCCGAAGATGGCCGGCCGCTGGTCGTCAACGCCGCCTATCGCAACGACGCAAAGCCTGCGGCTGTCAGCGACGCGGCCTGGCACGAGAGCGTCAATGAGCTCGACCTGCTGCGGACCATCCTGGAGGATCTACCGGTCGCAGCCTTCGTGCGCGACGAGAAGCATCGCCTCGTCTACGCCAATCAATATTACGAGACCTTCAGCGGCCATAGTCGTTCTCGGGTCCTTGGGATGACCGAACACGAAATGTTCGGTCAGGACGGGGGCGAGGCGATCTACCAGGAAAACCTGCTGGCGTTGCAGGGAGGCCAGTCGAAGGAGATCGAAAGCCTGCTGCCGAGCAAGGACGGCCATATCTATTCCGTCCTCTCGCGCGTCAACCGCGTCGTGACAGCGGACGGGCGAGCCTATGTCGTCGGCTCCTTTTCGGACATCTCGCCACTCAAGGAGCGAGAGAAGGCGCTGATCGAGGCGCAGAAACACAAAGAGGTGCTGCACCGGGATATCGAGAATATCCTACGCTCGCTTCCGATCGGCGTGCTGATCCTCGATAACGACCACCGGATCCTCTCCGTCAACGACGAGTTCTACAGCATCTGGGAGTTGCCGCTCGACGATCCCTTCGACGGCCGGCCCTTCATCGACGTCATCCGCCGCAATTATGAGCTCGGTCGCTACGGCGGCACGCAGACGCCCGAGGAAATCTACGCTTTCCGCAAGCACCTGTTCGAAACCGAGGAGCCCGAGCCGATCGAGCTCGGCTGGGCGGGTGGCAAATCCGTCATCTTCGATAGCCGCCGTATCTCCAACGACCGGATCCTGCTCACCTACGCCGACATTACGGCCGTGCGTGAGCGGGAAAATGAAGTCCACGAGGCCCGCGCCGCGCTGGAGCATCTCGGCGAGATGATGCGCGACGCGACCCATGCCATGCCGCAGGGCCTGGCCATCGTTCAGGACGGCATCATCAAGATGTCCAACGAGGCGCTTTCTGACATCCTGCAGATTCCCGCCACCTATCTCGAGCCTGGCGAGGGCTGGATTGGCATGTTCGAATTTTGCGCGGCGCGTGGTGATTTCCATGATGCGGCGGCGGAAATCCTGCAGGGCTGGCGCGACAATATCGCGGCCAGGCTGCCGATTTCCACCGTCTTCCATGTCTGCGGCGAGCGCTGGGTGAACATGGATGCGACGGTCAGCAAGGGTCAGCACTGGGTGGCGCTCTTCACCGACGTCACCGAACTGAAGAGCCGCGAAGAGGAACTGCGCCAGCTGCTGTCGCGCGCCGAAGCCGCCGACCGCGCCAAATCCGAATTCCTCGCCAATATGAGCCATGAGATCCGCACGCCGATGAACGGCGTGCTCGGCATGGCGGAACTGCTTGCCAAGACCAACCTCGATACGCGCCAGAAAACTTTCGTCGACATCATCGTCAAATCGGGTAACGCGCTGCTGACGATCATCAACGATATCCTCGACTTTTCGAAGATCGATGCCGGGCAGATGAAACTGCGTAAAGCCGCGTTCGATATTACCGAAGCGGTGGAGGACGTGGCGACACTCTTGTCCTCGCACGCCGCCGAGAAGAACATCGAGCTCCTGGTGCGGGCCGCGCCCGATTTGCCCGCCGCGGTCATTGGCGACGCTGGGCGCTTCCGCCAGATCGTTACCAATCTTGTCGGTAACGCCGTCAAGTTCACCGAGCGCGGCCATGTCTTCGTCGATGTCGGCTTCCAGCCGGCCGCCGGGGGCGAGATCATGGCGTGCATCCGCATCGAGGATACCGGCATCGGCATCCCGCCGGAGAAGCTCGAATCGGTCTTCGACAAGTTCTCGCAGGTGGACGCCTCGTCGACCCGGCGGCATGAAGGAACCGGCCTCGGCCTTGCGATCACCGCCGGGCTCGTCGACCTTTTCGGCGGTTATCTCAACGTCGAAAGCGAATGGGGCAAGGGCTCCGTCTTCACCATCAACCTGCCGTTTGCGGTGGCGGCTGCCCGCCTTGAGCCGAAGCCGTTGCCGATCAACGTGCAGGGTGCGCGCATCCTCGTCGTCGACGACAATGAGGTGAACCGGCGAATCCTCACCGAGCAGCTGTCTCTCTGGGGTTTCGACGGCGTGGCCGCCGAGGGCGGCGGCACCGGGCTTGCGATTCTGGAGGCGGCGGCCGGTCTCGGCGTTACCGTCGATGCCGTCGTGCTCGACTATCACATGCCCGATATGAACGGCGCCGATGTCGCGCGCAGGCTACGAGCCGATCCCCGCTTCGTCGAACTGCCGATCATCTTCCTGACGTCGATGGATATTTCCGGCACGGAAAAGGAATTCGCGGCGCTGAATGGCCACGCGCATCTGATGAAACCGGCGCGCGCCAACGTGCTGCGCAACACCGTCGTCGAGGTGGTGCGCGCCAGCCGCGTCAAGCAGGCATCCGAGGCCGAGATTGCCCGGCTGCAGACGGAAGTGGCCGCGCCCGCGCCTGCGCCGCAGAAGCGAGCCGCTGAATTCTTCGACGTGCTCGTCGCCGAGGACAACGAGGTCAACCAGATCGTCTTCACCCAGATCCTGCAAGGTACGGGTCTTTCCTTCCTCGTCGTCGACAATGGCGAGGAAGCAGTCGCCGCCTGGGAGCGGCATGCGCCGCGCATTATCATGATGGACGTCTCAATGCCCGTCATGAACGGCCATCAGGCGACCCGGGCGATCCGCGAAAGGGAAAAGGGGCAGGGGCACCGGGTGCCGATCATCGGCGTTACCGCCCATGCGCTCGAAAGCGACCGTGAGCTCTGCCTCGATGCCGGCATGGACGACTACATGTCGAAGCCGATCAGCCCCGAACTGCTCGAGGAAAAAATCCGCCAGTGGCTTGGAACAAGTGAGCAGCAGCCAGGGCGCACCAGCTACTGATCTGTACGCTGATCGGCTGACGCCTTGGCGCCGCAGAGCATTTCGCGCTTGCCGGCAAAGCCCTTGCGGCGCTCGACGGCAAAGCCTGCGGCGATGAGGTTGCGGCGCACGAAGCCAGCCGCCGCATAGGTGGCGAAGGTGCCACCGGCTGCGCTTTTCTCGCAGACGAGCCGCATCAGCTGCTCCGACCACATATCGCTGTTGCGCGACGGGGCGAAGCCGTCGAGATACCAGGCGTCGAAGTCATCTTCGGCCGCGGCGACGCTGTCCAAGGCATGGCCGCATACGACGCTGAGCGTCGTATGGGCATCGAGATCGAGGCGCACGATACCGGCCGGTATTTCCGGCCAGGCCGCCGTCAGCGCTTCGCGTTCGGCATCGATCTCCGGCCAGTGCGACAGCGCCCGGCCGATTTCTTCGCCGCGCATCGGGTGGAGTTCGAAGGAGATGAAATGCAGGTGCTGGCCGTCTGCACGCTGGAGTTTCCATTGCCGCCAGGTTTCAGTGAAGTTCAGTCCGGTGCCGAAGCCGAGTTCTCCGATCAGGAATCTCTGCCGCCCGTTCCAGCGCTCCGGCAGGCCGTTACCGGCGAGAAAAACATGGCCGCATTCCAGCCGCCCATCGGTCTGGCAATAAAAATGATCGCCAAAGGCGGTGGAATAGGGCATATCGCCGTCGCGCCATTCGAGCGGCTGCGGGGCGCCTGCGCCAATCTGATCGGGGTTCAGGTCTGTCATGGAAAAAGCCGATAGTCCTCAGCCGGTCTCAGGTCAATCGTCCTCAGAATTGCTGATCGTCGGCGGCGGCATCATGGGGCTCTGGGCGGCCGTCCATGCCGAGCGCCGAGGCATCCGTGCCGTTATTGCCGACGCCGGCAGGTTGGGCGAAGGTGCAAGCGGCGGCCTGCTCGGCGCGCTGATGCCGCATATGCCGGACCGGTGGTCGGAGAAGAAGCAGTTCCAATTCGATGCGCTGGTCTCGCTCGAAGCCGAGATCGCTGCTCTCGAAGCTGAGACCGGACTCTCTGCCGGTTATCGCAGGTCCGGACGGCTGATCCCGCTGCCAAAGCCGCATCTCAACACAATAGCGCGCGGCCATTTCGAGGACGCCGAACGCCATTGGCGGGCGGGCGAGCGCCGCTTCCACTGGCATGTGCTCGACAGGCCTGATGTAGACGGTTGGATCAAGGCGTCTGCCGGCGAGAGCGGCTTCGTGCACGACACGCTCGCCGCCCGCGTTGCACCCCGCTTGCTGGTCGCAGCGCTCATCGCCTTCCTGCGGCGGGCAAAGCATGTTCGCATTCTGGAGCATGCGACGGTTGCCGGCCTCGATCCCGATCGCGGTACGGCCGAAATCAACGGCGAAACCATCGTTTTCAGTCACTGCATCCTGGCCGCCGGCCATCAGTCCTTTCCGTTGCTGCAAGGCCTGACGCCGGGGCTGAAACAACCGCTCGGCCAGCCGGTCAAGGGGCAGGCGGCATTATTGAAAGCCGATATCGACCCGGCGCTGCCGACGATCTTCCTCGACGGGCTCTATGTCGTAGCGCATGAAGGCGGGCACGCGGCGATCGGCAGCACCAGTGAGAACCGTTTTGACGATCCTACATCCACCGACGTCCAGCTCGACGTGCTGATCGAGGCGGCGCGCGACATCGTACCGATGCTTCGCGACGCCCCTATTGTCGAGCGCTGGGCCGGGCTTCGCCCGAAGGCGATCGATCGGGATCCGATGATCGGTCGCCATCCCGACCACCGGCGCCTGATCGCGCTGACCGGCGGCTTTAAGGTCAGTTTCGGCCTCGCCCACCGGCTGGCGGAGGCGGCGATATGTATCGCAGGCGATACAGACTGCGGATTTTTGCTGCCGGAAAGTTTCGCGATTTCAAACCATATTGCGGTGGCTTCACGTTAAACGTGAATTAGACGCCGCTGCGTTTCGTTATTCTGTCATGCAAATCACCTATCTGCTTGCGCATCGACAGCGCCGGATCTGAACGGCGCTCACTTCCTTGATGGAGGAAATTGCATGCGCTATGCCATTTGCTTCACGCCTCCGGCGAGCGACCCGTTGTCGCTCGTGGCCGCCAATTGGCTTGGCCGAAACGTGTTTTCGGGCGATATGATGGAGCCTCCGGCAGTTCGTGGCCTCGGCATTCACGAGATCGCCTTCCATACCGCCGTGCCGCGGCGCTACGGATTTCACGGCGTTTTGAAGGCACCGTTCCACTTGTCCCGCGACATGCCCGAATCGCAACTCTTGCGCGATCTCATGCGTTTTTCCGGGACCTTCGTTCCCTTCCAGATTCCGCGTATCGAAGTCGCCCGGCTCGGCAATTTCTACAGCCTGCTGCCGAGCACGCCCTGCGAGCAGATCCAGTATCTCGCCTCGGCGATCGTGCAGGAATTCGATCGTTTCCGCGCACCGCTCAGCGAGGCCGAGATCGAACGCAGCGATCCGGATGGGCTGTCGGCGACGCAATTTTCCAATCTGCATCGCTGGGGCAATCCCTATGTGATGGAGGAGTTCCGCTTTCATATGCCGGTGACGGGCCCCGTCAACGCGATCGACATGCCGCGCATCGAGCCGGCGTTGCGGACGATCTTCGAGCCTGTCCTCTGCGAACCTGTCACAGTTTCGAACGTGGCGCTGATGATCGAGGAGGGTACTGGCGGCCCTTTCCGCGTTCATTCGCTGCATCCGATGGGCAAGGTCAGCGCGCGCAAAATCGCTTGAGTCTGCCGATGGGCTAAAGGCTTGTGTCGTAAAGGCAAAATCCGGCGGAGCAGTTTCCGTCTCGACATTCCAGCTGCGGATGCTACCGTTCCCCGTCTTTTCAGAAGGTGATTTGATGGTATCCGAGACTTATCCGCGCAATCTCGTCGGTTACGGGCGTCTGACGCCCGATCCGAAATGGCCGGACGAGGCACGCATCGCCGTGCAGTTCGTCATCAACTACGAGGAGGGCGGCGAAAGCTCGATCCTCGACGGAGATACTGCTTCCGAAAACCTGCTGTCGGAGATCGTCGGTGCGGCCGCCTGGCCAGGGCAGCGCAACCTCAACATGGAATCGATCTATGAGTATGGTTCGCGTGCCGGCTTCTGGCGGCTCTGGCGGATGTTCACCGATCTCAAGGTGCAGGCAACTGTCTACGGCGTGACGCTGGCGATGGCCCGCAACCCCGAGGCCGTCGCCGCGATGAAGGAGGCCGGTTGGGAGATCGCCAGCCACGGTTACCGCTGGCTGGAATACAAGGATTTTCCTGAAGATCTGGAGCGCAAGCATATCCTCGAAGCGGTGCGCCTGCATACCGAACTTACCGGTGAGCGGCCCTATGGCCTGTATCAGGGCAAGCCTTCCGACAATACGCTTCGGCTGGTGCAGGAGGAGGGCGGTTTCCTCTATTCCTCCGATTCCTATGCCGACGACCTGCCCTATTGGGTGAAGGGCGTCGACGGGAAACCCTTCCTGATCATCCCCTATA
The DNA here is from genome assembly GCF_001679785.1 of Rhizobium leguminosarum. NCBI lineage: Bacteria > Pseudomonadati > Pseudomonadota > Alphaproteobacteria > Hyphomicrobiales > Rhizobiaceae > Rhizobium > Rhizobium leguminosarum. Next base: position 2,794,231 of record NZ_CP016286.1, on the reverse strand, counting down.
CGCTCGAAACCAACGACATGCGTTTTGCGACGCCGCAGGGCTTCAATGCCGGCGATCAGTTCTTCACCTATCTGAAGGATGCCTTCGACACGCTTTATGAGGAAGGCAAGGCGGGCAGCCCGAAGATGATGTCGGTCGGATTGCATTGCCGCCTCGTCGGACGCCCCGGCCGGGCGGCAGCGCTGAAGCGCTTCATCGAATATGTGCTGAAGCATGACAAGGTCTGGATTCCGCGCCGCATCGAGATCGCCGAGCATTGGCACAAGCACCATCAGCCGGAAGCGCTCTGATGATGTCGCGCGAGGATTTCGTTTCCCGCTTCGGCGGCGTCTTTGAACATTCGCCTTTCATCGCCGAGCGCGCCTATGACGCCGGCCACATGACGGAGCCGCTGACGGCAGCCGGCGTGCATGCGTCGCTAACCGCCGTCTTCCGGGCGGCAAGCCCGCAGGAGCGCCTCGGCGTGCTCAGCGCCCATCCTGACCTTGCCGGGCGCCTCGCGATAACGGGCGAACTCACCGAAGACAGCAGGAAGGAGCAGTCCGCCGCCGGTCTCGACCGCCTGAGCCCGGCCGAACATGCCCGCTTCACCGAACTCAATTCGGCCTATGTCGAAAAATTCGGCTTTCCCTTCATCATCGCCGTCAAGGGGCTCGGCAAGGACGATATCCTGTCGGCCTTCGAAACACGGATCGGCAATGGCAGGGACGCGGAATTTGCGACCGCGACGGCGCAAGTCGAGCGGATCGCGCTGCTGCGCCTTACGACGATGCTGCCGGAGGTTGAATGAACGAGCGGCGCGCGATCGACTATCTCAATGAGATGTATGAGGCGGCATCCGAAGCGCTGTCTTTCGTCGGCGGAATGGATGGGGCGGTGTTCGCCGGGGACAAGCTCACTTTCAAGGCGGTCACCTTTTGCCACTTCACCATCGGTGCCGCGGCATCCCGCTTGCTGGTGACTCATCCGGAATTTGCGAGCGAGCATCCCGATCTGCCGTGGACGAAAATCTGCGGCACGGGCAACCGTATCCTCGACGGCGTCTTCGATCTCGATCCTTCCGACATCTGGGAGGCGACGTATCGCACGCTGCCGGAGCTTCTTTCCGCGATCGATGCCATCCGTCACTGGCATGCCCAAGGTGAGTGAGCGATTGCCCCCACATCTCGACATCCGTCGGCTTTCGAGATCCGCCTTTGCTCCCTTCGGCGAGGTGATCGAAGCCGACCCCGCCTCGATGCGGCTCATCAATGGCGGCACGACGGAGCGTTTCCATGCGCTCGCCGCCACCGAGGCGACGGGCGAGGGTGCGCGCGTCATCATCAACCTCTTTCGCGGCCAGCCGCGCAACTTCCCCTATGAAGTCACCATGATGGAGCGCCATCCTTTCGGCAGCCAGAGTTTCTCGCCGGTCTCGGGCCGTCCTTTTCTCGTCGTCGTCTCCGAGGATGAGAACGGTCGCCCGGGCAGGCCGCAGGTGTTTCTGGCGCGCGGCGACCAGGGCGTGAACTATCGCCGCAACGTCTGGCACCATCCGCTGATGGCGCTCGGCCAAGCCTCAGATTTTCTGGTCGTCGACCGTGACGGGCCGGACAATAATCTGGAAGAATACTTCTTCGAAACCCCTTATATCATCAAAGAGCCAGCCCCATGAACGGACTGACCACACATGTTCTCGACACCGCTCTCGGCAAGCCGGCCGAGGGCTTGAGGATCGATCTTTTCCAGCTTGACGGCGAGATTCGCAGGCATCTGAAGACGGTGGAGACCAATGCCGACGGCCGGGTTGATGGCGGCCCCATCCTCATCGGCGAAAATTTTCGGGCCGGCACCTATGAACTGGTCTTCCACGCCGGCGATTATCTGAGGGCCAGCGGCACGCCGCTGCCGCATCCCGCCTTCCTCGATCTCGTGCCGATCCGCTTCGGCATTGCCGACGTCACGGCGCATTACCATGTGCCGTTGTTGATATCGCCCTACGGCTATTCTACCTACCGAGGGAGCTAGAGCCTTTGCTGGTCAGATTGCAGTATTCTGCCGGAGCAGGTTTTCGTCAGGGCAGAGGCGATTGGCGAAGGGCATACTTCGTGGTACGTCCGAGCCGATCGCCTTTGTCCTGGCGCAAAGATGCCCGGCCCACCGGCCGCACTGCTTCGCTATGCGAAGCAATAGGTGCGCCCGGCGATTCTAAAGTCTTGCAGATTTGCCAGGCAAATCTGGAGGGTTGGCTGAAACGGGCCGGCTGATCGACCGGCCGGCTTGGCCGTAGAGCTTGGCTACGACGCGCGCCGGCCGGTCGACCATCCGACTCCGTTTGAGCCAACAGAATGCTTCAATCTAACCAGGAAAGGCTCTAGAAATGCGGTTTGCGGCAATTGCCGATATCCACGGCAACCATCTGGCGCTTGAGGCCGTGCTTGCTGATATTCGTGCGCAGGAGATCGAGGAGATCGTCAATCTCGGAGATTTCTTCAGCGGCCCGCTCGATGCCGGCAAGACCGCAGACTTGCTGATGCCGCTTAGCCTGACGTCGGTCCGCGGCAATCACGACCGCTATCTGATCGAGCAGGATCCGGCGGCAATGCATGCTTCGGATGAGGTCGCCTACGGTCAATTGTCGTCGTCTCATCTTAGTTGGATCCGAAACCTGCCATTCGATATCGTCTATCGCGGCGAGGTCTATCTCTGCCACGCGACGCCGAAGGATGACAATCTCTACTGGCTGGAAGCGGTCTCGCCGGAGGGCTTCGTTTTTCTGAAGCCGATCGAGGCGATCGAGGCATTGGCCGAAGGCGTCGACCTGCCGCTGATCCTCTGCGGCCACAGCCACATTCCCCGCGCTGTGCGCCTCTCCGATGGCCGCCTGATCGTCAATCCCGGCAGCGTCGGCTGCCCGGCCTATAACGACGAACTGCCTTATTACCACAAGGTGGAGGCCGGCCATCCGCTGGCGAGTTATGCCGTTCTGGAAAAGGCGGCGGGCGGATGGACATGGCAGTTCCGAACCGTCGCCTATGACCATATGGCGATGTCGGCACTGGCCGCCGAAAGGGGCCGTGCCGACTGGGCAGACGCGCTGGCAGCGGGTTGGGTGAGATAGAGCATGATGCCGAAAAGTGAGAGCAGTTGTCAGGCGACATCATGCTCTAACTACTTAATTTAGAACAGGATTCAGATTTTAGGCCGAGCCGGCCTAAAATCATCCTGTTCTAGTCCAGACCCGCTTGCGCGGCGATCAGTCCTTCTTTGGTGCCTGCTTCGGTGCCGGAGGGATGATCGTATGTGTCGGGGTTGCCGGCTTTACCGGGGCTGCGGCGGGCATTGCCGGTCTTGCCGGTTTTGCGCCATCGAGATTTCCAAGAAGGGATGAGATGGCATCGTCGCCTTCGAAGCCGGCTTCCTTCAGCAATTTGTCGAGGATCGGTTTGTTGGCCTGGTAGGAGAGGAGCTGGCCGGCCAGTCCTTCGCCGAGCCCGATGCCGTTTCCGCCGCCCGCTCCGTTTCCACGGCCAAGCATGCCGCCGGTGTCGAATATCCTGATATCCGAGATCTTCTCGATCGGCTTGACCGCTTCGGCGAGCGCCTGCGGAATGATGCGGATCCGTTCGCGGGTGATCTCGAACTCGATGATAGCAGAGCTCAGCTTGTTGCGGGCGTCGTTGAGCAATGCCTCGCTCTCGGCCGCGGCCTTGCCGGTTTCGAGAATGCCCTTGGCCTTGATGATCGCCGCATCCGCCTCGGCGGTCGCCAGCGTCTTGATGGCCTCGGCCTGGTCGCTTGCCGCCTGTTTTTCGGCTTCGGCGCCGACGGTGACGGCAGTCGCTTCCGTCTCGGCTTTCTTGCGCGCATCGATCACGGCAATCTGTTTTTCGCGTTCGGCAATCTCGATCGCCTTGGCGGTGCCGACTTTTTCCTCCGCCGCTATCGCCAGCGCGCGGGCCGTTTCCGCAGCCGCCTTCGCTTCGGATTCTTCGCGGCTCTTGTTGGCAACGGCGATGGCGCTCTCCTGTGCCACGATCTGGAGGTCACGCTTGGCTTCGGTTTCGCGTTGCTGGACGGCGCGGGCGGCGTCGATGTTGGCGCTTTCGCGAGCCTGCTTGGCAGATGCCTCGCGTTCGGCGATCGCCTGTTCGGAAGCGATGCGGGCTTCCTCCTCGGCGCGTTTTGCGGCCTGCTCCTGCTGCGCGGTTTCGGCGCGTGTCGCCGCGGATTTGTTGGCGATGTCTCTTTCCTGGCTGAGTTCGGCCTCTCGCTTCGTCCGCTCGATGGTCAGCGATTGCTGGCGGGCCTCGAGATCCTTCTGGGCGATGGCGACTTCGGTGTCGCGAACGATCTCGTTCCGCTCCTTCTTGCGTCCCTCTGTGATGCGGGTCAATGCCGCCAGGCCTTGCGCGTCGAAGAAGTTGTTGGCGTTGAAATGCTTGATATCGGTCTGGTCGAGGCGTGTCAGCGACACGGATTCGAGTTCGAGGCCGTTCGACTGGAGATCGGCGCCGACAGCTTCCTGCACGGCCTTGACGAAGTCCATGCGCTGTTCCTGCAGTGCGTCGAGATTCATCGTCGCGGCCACCGAGCGAAGGCCGTCGACGAATTTCGCCTCGATCAGGATGCGGAGGGCCTCGGCGTCGTTGGTGCGATTGCCGAGTGTCTGAGCTGCAAGCGCAATCGAGGAGGCATCAGGTTTCACGCGCACATAGAATTCGGCGCCGATATCGACGCGCATGCGGTCCTTGGTGATCAGTGCATCGCCTTCGCCGCGGCGAACCTCGAGGCGCAGCGTCTTCAGGTTCACTCGGGCAGTCGAATGGAAGATCGGCAGGACGACCGAACCGCCGTCGAGCACGACCTTCTGGCCGCCGAGACCGGTGCGCACATAGGCCTCATCGCGGCTGGAGCGCGTGTAAAGAGAGGCGAGGACAAAACCGATGCCGAAGATCAGAATAATCCCAATGCCGGCTGGTAGAATAACGTCGTACATCATTGCTGCTCCCTCAAAGATTGATTGTCCGCATCGGCGGGGTCGACCGGCGCGGGAATGGCGATAAACACATTTGCCTTGTGATCGACGAGAAGAACCGAAGCGCCGATCGCGAGCGGACCTTCGCCCTTGGCGGCTCGGGCTCGAAGCACGTGCCAGTTTCCATGCTGATCCTTGACGCGGACGCGGCCCGGCAGTCCCTGATCGAGCGGGCCGATCGACACCTCGGCTGTCCGGCCGAGCAAGGCGTCGAGATCGACCGCGTAGGTTTCGTCGTGCGGTACGATCCGCGCCACGGTTCTGCTCGATGCCCTGACCATGGGAATGGTTGCGAGCGCGGCAGGTATGACGGCTATCAAGCTTGGCAGCGGTGCCCAGAAGGCGTTGGCGACGGCCTGCAAGGCAAAGCCCGTCATCGCGAAGAAACCGAGCGTCAGCATCATGAGAATCAGCAGCGGAACACCGCCGAGATTGAGCCAGGAAAGGTAAGCCAGGATGCCGTCATGGCCATGAACCTCAGGCTTTCCCAGAAATTCCGTCATCGAAAAACCCATGACCATCGCGAGCATCTCGATCGCGGTCAGGCCGACAAGGATCGCTGCGGCGATGGCAAAGGGCGCACATTCAGGGGAGAAAAGGAGTGCCATCGCGTTATCGGTTATCCGCCTTGAAGCGTGCGAGCCGGGCTTCGATCGCCTGTTCGCGGTGCAGTCGGTCGAGTTCGTCCAATTCGGAACTGTGGCCATGCTCGCCAGCGGGAACTCCGGTCAGCCGCGAGACGGCTGCGGCAGCGCGGGCAGCATCTGCACCCGGTGCGGGCTGAATATGACCGGTCGCTGCTTGTTCGGGATGCCGGGCGATGCTGCGCTTGAAATCGGCAAGGCGAGCATCCGCCTCGCGGCGCGTGGCGAGCACGGCCTGCAAGGCTTTCTGGCCTTCGTCCACCTGTTCCCTGGCATCGGCCAGCGCCTTATCGAGCGCTGCGATCTGGGATTCGAGATCGATCTGACGGGCGACGCCGGCCTTTGCCAGGTCATCCCGCTGATTGGAGACGGCGAGGCGGATCTTCTGGTCGAGCGCGTTCAGGTCTTCGACGATTTCGTCTCGGCGGCTCTGGATGCGGTATTCCTCCGCGCGCGCCTTGCCGAGATCGGTGCGGGCCTCATCAGCCGCCGCATCGATCTCGCGGACCGCCTGTTCGATGACGGCGATCTTGTTTACGCCTTCGGCCTTGTCGATCGCCGCATTCGCGATGCCAGCGATCAGGCGACCCATGCGTGAGAGAATGCCTTCGTTCGTCATGTTTTCCTCCATCCGAGCGGAATTCGGCGTGACGCCGATGTGAATCTCGTAGCGATCCTGGCCCGCAACGAGGTAGGCCGGAAAAATACTCTCCCATCCCCGTGAATAACCCGCGACATCGAAGGGCACGGCAACACGTCCGTGCACCGTAGCGATCGTCAGGTCCGAGGGGCCTTTGATGGCGAAGAGCTTGTCATCGAGCGGCAGATGCGGCGGATCGGCGGTGACGCCGCGATTGGCGGCGAAATCGCGAAGGCCGAGCGTGACCAGCCTTGCCGGCAAGCCCGTCTGCTCGCGGACGGTTTCATAGGCAAGGTCATGCAGCACGACGAGATTGGCGCCCGCCTTGTCGGCGACGAGGCCGGTCAGGATTTCGATCATCCTGAGATAGGCGGCAATGGTGTCGTCCAGCGCCTGCCGGGCGTAATCGTCAGGCGCCAGCGTGTAGCGCAGCAGCGATGGATGCGGTGTCTTGCCTGTGGTAGCCATAGGCAAAACATAAAGCACCGCTTTTGTGCTTTCAAGAGGTCGCGCTAAAAATACAACCTATGCTTAACATGCCGTTAGAAGGAGAGAATCGACACAGTTTCCGGATCACATTTACCGATGGAAGACCCGGCAGCGGATCGGGCGGTCGCTCCTATCGGGCGGCCGTGTGTGCCTCGCGAATACCGGCGCTAATGCGGTTGATGATCGTCCATATGAGAAGTAGAGCCACTACCGCCCAAAGCCACGATGTCCATGCTGCAAACGTACCACCGACCGCGACAAAGATGCCGAGCGCGCCGAAAAGCACCGCACGGTCGCTTTTGCCCAGCGGCCCGTCGTAACGCCGGCTTGCGCCGACCGTTTGACCCAGAACGCCGGTAAATTCCGTCAGCGCCGAGAGGAAGATGACGGCCATCGCCGGCATCAAACCGTTGGGATCGATGAGGGCAAACGGCAAATACAGGGCGACATCCGACACGACGTCACCGATCTCGTTCAGATACGCGCCTAAGATGCTCTTCTGCCCATGTTCGCGCGCGAGCATGCCGTCGATGGCATTGAGGCCCATGCGCAGGAGAAACCACACAGGCACCAGCAGGAACCAATGCGGAGGCGGGGCGAGGCTCAGAAAAAGGCCAAGTGCCACCGAGACGGCGGCAGCAACTGAAGTCACCTGATTGGCGGTGACGCCTCGTGCCGCGAGTGAGCGCACCAGAGGGCGAAGAATGCTCTGAAATCGGGACTTCAATTGATAAACAGACATGCTACCTCAGTGGAATTGCGTGGCATTTGAACAGTCTATCTCGGCTCGGGCAGTGCAGATCATCGTAGCTGTGAGGAAGGCCGCACCTCATATCGGTTCACGCAAAGGACTTACATTTGCAACTAGACTTTTGCAATGAAAGCAAATCACTGTGCTCGGCAATGCATGCAACCTATCCACCCATCAGAATTGGAGAAGACCGTGCTGCAAACTGCCGATAGTGTGCAACCCGCCTCGACGGCCAGGCCAATGCATGAATCCGAATTCGCATCGCATGACGGCACCCGACTGTTTTATCGGACGTGGCATTCGACGGGCGCTGCAGCAAGGGGCGCAATCATTCTTCTCCATCGCGGCCACGAGCATAGCGGCCGCGTCGCCCATCTCGCCACCGAGCTCGGCCTCGATGATTTTGCCTTCTACGCCTGGGACGCCCGCGGCCACGGGCGTTCGCCGGGAGAGCGCGGCTATTCGCCATCCTTTGCAGCCTCTGCGCGTGATCTCGATTGCTTCGTCCGCCATGTCAGCGAGACAAGTGGTATTGCCGTCGAAGACATCGCCGTCATTGCACAGAGCGTCGGCGCAGTGCTGGCCACCACCTGGGTGCACGACTATGCGCCGCCGATCCGCGCGCTGGTGCTGGCCTCACCGGCCTTCAGCGTCAAGCTCTACGTGCCTTTTGCCAAAGAGGGCATTGCGTTCTGGGAAAAGCTCAAGGGAACGTTCTTCGTCAATTCCTATGTCAAGGCGAAGTTCTTGACGCATGACCCCGAGCGCATCGCCTCGTACGAATCCGACCCATTGATCACCCGGCCGATTGCCTCCAACATCCTGTTGCAGCTCTATGAGGCGGCAGCCCGGGTCGTCGCCGACGCCCGCGCCATCACCGTGCCAACCCAGCTGCTGATCTCCGGCAGCGACTGGGTGGTGCGACACGCGCCGCAGCACCGGTTTTACGAAAACCTCGGCAGCCGCATCAAGGAACGGCATGTGCTTGCCGGCTTCTACCATGACACGCTCGGCGAAAAGGACCGCGCGATTGCCCTGGCCGAGGTCCGCCGTTTTATCGACGCGTGTTTCGCCGAGCCCTGGGCACCTGCCGACCTTCGCACCGCCCATATCCAGGGCTATACCAAGGACGAGGCCGACCGGCTCGCGAGCCCGCTTGATGCGACATCCCCACGCGGCATCTACTGGGCGCTCAGCCGCCTCAACATCAAGATCGGCGCTCTGGTGTCAGAAGGCATAAGGACCGGGGTCAAGACCGGCTTTGATTCCGGCTCGACGCTCGATTACGTCTACGAGAACAAGCCGCGCGGGCTCGGCCCCGGTGGGCGTTTGATCGACAAGGTGTTTCTCGAGGCGATCGGCTGGCGCGGCATCAGGCAGCGCAAGCTGCACCTGCAGGAGCTGATCGACCGCGCGCTGCAGCGCCTGAAAGCCGCCGGCCGCAGTACCCACATGCTCGACATAGCGGCCGGGCATGGCCGTTATGTCCTTGATGCGATCGAGACGGCTGCCGTGCGTCCCGATAGTGCGCGGTTGCAGGACTATTCCTCCATCAACGTCGACGCCGGCCGCAAGAGCATTGCCACGCGCGGACTGAGTGATTTCGTGAGCTTCCGCCAGCAGGATGCCTTTGACGGCGAGGGGCTGGCTGCAATCACGCCGGCTCCGGATCTCGCGATCGTCTCCGGCCTATACGAGCTGTTTTCCGACAATGCGCTGATCGCCGCTTCGCTCGATGGGATCGCCCGTGCGATGCAGCCCGATGGTCTGCTCGTCTACACCAACCAGCCATGGCATCCGCAACTGGAGATGATCGCCCGCGCCCTGACGTCGCACCGCGGCGGCGAGGCGTGGGTGATGCGGCGGCGGACGCAAGAGGAAATGGACCAGCTGGTCGCCGCAGCCGGTTTCCGCAAGATCGAGCAGCGCATCGACCAGTGGGGCATTTTCACCGTCTCGCTGGCTGAGAGAGTCTGAGGGCAAAGCGTGGAGAAGGCACGTTCAACTTTTTCCCAGACAGCGCTGGTCCCGAAGCGGGCAGCGCTCTGGCTCGCCTTCCTGGCGCCGTTCTTCTATCTGAGCTATGGCGGCGCCAATTGGCTGGCATCGCAACGCGCTCATGTGCCGAACGTCGCCTTCGTATGGGAAAGCGCCATTCCGTTCCTCGGATGGACCATCATTCCATATTGGTCGATCAATCTGTTCTATGCACTCTGCCTGTTCATCAACACGGCGCCGCGCGATGTGGATAGGCTGGCGAGGCGTTATCTGACGATCCAGATAGTAGCCGTAGCCTGCTTTATCGCGTTTCCGCTCGAAGCGACCTTCGTGCGGCCGGCAACAAGTGGCCTGCCGGGCTTCATGTTCGCCGTCCTCGGTGGTTTTGATAAGCCGTTCAATCAAGCGCCGTCGCTCCATATCGCACTCCTGGTGGTGGTCTGGGATCATCTGCGCGGCCGGCTGCCGCGGAAGGTGCGGCTTCTCTGGCACCTCTGGTGCTTCCTGATCGGTGTCTCCGTGCTGACCACGTGGCAGCATCACATCATCGACATACCGACCGGCATGCTGCTCGGTCTGTTTGCCATCTGGCTTTTTCCGCGCGATGCCGGTTCGCCTCTCGCGAATTTTACGATGAGCGGCGATCCAAAGTCGCGCCGTCTCGGCTTCTATTATCTGTGCGGTGCCATCGCATTTCTCGGCCTTGGAGCGCTCTGCACGCCTTTATCGGTAGCGGCGCTTCTGTTGCTCTGGCCGGCTGTTGCGCTGGCGATCGTTGCGCTCGGATATTTCGGCGCCGGCCCGCAGATATTCCAGAAACGCGTCGATGGCCGGGCCACGCTTGCCAGCCGCTGGCTGCTCGCACCCTACCGGCTTGGCGCTCTCATCAATATTCGGCTCTGGACCCGGCGAATGCCGGCATCGGTGGTGATCACCGACGGCGTCCACCTCGGTCGTTTTCCGCGTCGCCACGAGGCCGACCGTTTTGCCACGGTGATCGATATGACCGGCGAACTTCAGCGCCCGGGCGGGACGCGCGCGCGCTGGTGCAGCTTTCCCACCCTTGATCTTACAGCCCTCGACAAGATCCAGACGCTCGCCGCGGCGAACCTCATCGAGACCTCGCGCCAGCAGGGACCGGTCCTCGTCTGCTGTGCGCTCGGTTTCCAGCGGAGCGCCTGCGTCATCGTGCGTTGGCTGCTCATCACCAGACGTTGCGAAGATCCATCCGAAGCCGTGCGGCGGATCGAACGGGCAGGGCGGCGTGTTCATCTGCCCGTGGAGCCTTCATGCCGTGACGGAGGGCTTGCAATGACGCAGTGGAATGTCACGGCCTCGGCGGCTGCGCGAAGTCTCGGCCGCAATTCGATCTGCTGCGGGCTGGCAGCGCTGCTGCCACTGATTGCCGGCCCGATCGCCGTGGGATATCGCGGTTTCGTTCCATCGCTCGGCTGGCTCTTGATGCTCGTTTTCTGCGTGATAGTCCTTGCGCTGGCGGTCCATCTCCTCTTCGATGCGCTGCTGTTTCGCCTTGCGTCGAGCCACGAGACAGAGGCCGCCGGCCTTGCCGCCGTCGACGACCTGTTGTCCAGGATGCAGCTTCGCAAGCCTGGCAGGACGCCGTCTGGCTTGGAGAGGCGGGTTGCCGGGTCGCGCCGCATCGTCTGGCGGCAGCGTTTTGCCCTCGCCATCTGTCTGGTGATTTTCGCGATCCTTCTTTTCGATGCAAGCAACGGCCTGCCGCTATGCTGAATCGCGTGCGGTCGATTACTGGATGGCTGGCTCGTGACTCTTCTAAGCTGGCTTCTCAGGCAGGAGGTCACTGCCGCCCGTCGATGATCGACGAATTCACGTCGTTGATGTCGCGCTTGCCGCAGAGCGCCATGGTGATGTCCATCTCCTTGCGGATGATGCCGAGCGCCAGCGATACGCCTTCCTTGCCCATGGCGCCGAGGCCGTAGAGGAAGGGGCGGCCAATATAGGTGCCCTTGGCGCCGAGCGCCACGGCCTTCAGCACGTCCTGGCCGGAGCGGATGCCGCCGTCGAGATGGACCTCGATACGGTCGCCGACGGCGTCGACGATCTTCGGTAGCATGCTGATCGATGAGGGGGCGCCGTCAAGCTGACGCCCGCCATGATTGGAGACGACAATCGCATCGGCGCCGGTGTCGGCGGCCGCCTTCGCATCCTCCGGATCGAGTATGCCCTTGATGATCAGCGGGCCGCCCCATTGTTCCTTGATCCAGGCGACATCCGCCCAGGACAGCCGCGGATCGAACTGCTCATGTGTCCACGAGGCCAGCGAGGCGATATTGGTGACATTTTTCGCATGGCCGACGATATTGCCGAAGTTGCGGCGCTTGGTCTGCAGCATGTCCAGGCACCAGAAGGGCCGGGTCGCCATCTGCCAGACATGTTTCGGCGTGAATTTCGGCGGCGCCGACAGGCCGTTGCGCAGGTCTTTATGCCGCTGGCCGAGGATCTGCAGATCGGCGGTCAGCACCAGCGCCGAGCATCCGGCCGCCTTGGCGCGGTTGATGAGGTTGAGGACAAAATCCTTGTCCCTCATCACGTAGAGCTGGAACCAGAAGGGGCGTGTCGTCGCTGACGCGACGTCCTCGATCGAGCAGATGCTCATCGTCGAAAGCGTGAAGGGAACGCCGAATTCCTCGGCGGCGCGTGCCGCCAGCATCTCGCCATCGGCATGCTGCATGCCGGTCAGTCCGGTCGGCGCCAGGGCCACCGGCATCGACACTTTCTGGCCGATCATCGTCGTTTCCAGCGTGCGGTCGGTCATATCGACCATCACCCGCTGGCGCAGCTTGATCTGGCTGAAATCGCTCTCGTTGGCTGCATAGGTCGATTCCGTCCAGGCGCCCGAATCCGCATAGTCGAAAAACATCTTCGGCACACGGCGCTGTGCCAGCTTTTTCAGGTCGGCGATGGTGAGCGGAGTGGCCATGAATTGAACCTTCACATCTGAATGCGACCATCGGCCATAACATGAATTTCGCAGGAGCGTGACGTGAAATTTCGAGTGATTATTCCCGGCGGCATTGCCGGAAAGCAGGTCATTCTTCCCACGGAATATCGTGAAGGTCGCTCGCCCCATCCAGGATGCGCACGATGCGGACGTCATCGTTGTCGACAGAGTAGAGCGCAAGCCGCCTTTCGATCACGAGCACACGGGCATCCGCGGCGATTTCCGGGCGCTTGGGACCCATCTGTGGATGCTGACCCAGAGAAGAAATGCGCTGCTCGATGCGGTCGATGATAGTATCGGCCATGGCCAAGCCGCTGTTGCCGGCAACCCACAACCAAAGGTCCAGCATGTCCGAGCGGGCTCGGCTCGAATAGAAGACATCGGCCATTGATCAAGCTTTAGATGCTGCAAATCGTCGGCGCCCTTCAGCCTTCACCGCTTCAATATCCAGAGGCGAGAAATCGCCGCTTTTCACACCCTCACGCCATGCATCCCGCAAATGTTCAATCTCGCGGGCTTTTGCACTGTCACGCTCTTCCAGAAGTCGCAGGGCTTCGCTCACGACATCGCTCGAAGAGTGGTAATCGCCGGAATCGATCTTTTTCTTGATGTAGCTGGCAAGTTCGTCCGGCACTGAAACGGTCAGGTCCATGGGCTTTCTCCTTAGAGAACCATGGGAAGATCGGCGGGTTTTTGCAAGTTCGCTTAAAGGTTCTTTTTCAAAGAAACACCGGCCACATAGGTCTCGGCGATCGCCCGGTCGTCACCCATCGTCTGCAGCAGGAAGAGTTCCTCGGGCAGCGTCTTCACCACTTCCATCTTCAGCGCCATGGCCGGTGTCGCCGTTGCATCGAGAACGACGAGATCGGCCTCGGTGCCGGGTTCCAGCGTGCCGATCCGGTCCGCCAGCGACAGGGCTTCGGCATTGCCGCGCGTCATCAGGTAGTAGCTTTCCAGCGGGTTCAGCCGTTCGCCGAGCAGCTGCTGGATCTTGTAGGCCTCGTCCATCGTCCGCAGCATCGAATAGCTGGAGCCGCCGCCGATATCGGTCGCCACGCCGATGCGAACCGGCTTTTCCCGCCGCGTCAGCGCCTTCAGCGGAAACAGGCCGGAGCCGAGGAAGAGGTTCGAGGTCGGGCAGTGGACGGCGACGGCCCCCGCCTCGCTCATCGCGTCGGCCTCGCGCTCGGACAGGTGTATGCAATGGCCGAAGAGGCTTTTCGGCCCGAGCAGGCCGTAGCGGGCATAGATGTCGGTATAGTCGATCGCGTCGGGATAGAGTTCGCAGGTGAATCTGATTTCGTCGTGATTTTCCGAAAGATGCGTCTGGATGTGCAGATCGGGAAATTCGCGGGCAAGGGCTGATGTCGCTTCCATCTGCGCCGGTGTCGAGGTGATGGCGAAGCGCGGGGTGATGGCGACGTGGTTGCGGCCCTTGCCGTGCCAGTCCGATATCACCTGGCGGGTCTCGTCATAGCCCATCTCGGGCGTGTCGAGCAGGCCCTGCGGGGCATTGCGGTCCATCATCACCTTGCCGCCGACCATGCGCATATTGCGCCTCATCGCCTCGGCGAAGAAGGCGTCGGCCGAGGTCTTGTGCACGGAGCAATAGGCGACCGCCGTCGTCGTGCCGTGGCGGATCAACTCGTCGTAGAAATGCGTGGCGATCCTTTCTGCATGCGCGCTTTCGACGAAACGGCATTCCTCGGGAAAGGTATAGGTATTCAGCCATTCGAGCAGGTTGGCGGCGTAGGAGGCAATCACCTGCATCTGCGGAAAATGCAGGTGCATATCGATGAAGCCCGGCATGATCAGATGCGGGCGGTGGTCAATCTCGGCCGTGTCCGTGGCTGCTTTTGCCTTGACGTCGGCATAGGGGCCGATAGCCGTGATCAGCCCATCTTCGACCAGCAGGCAGCCATCCTCTTCGTAAAGATAGCTTTGGCTGTCGGCGAGGCTTAGCGGCGCGCGGTGAAAGGAAAGCAGGCGGCCGCGCAGGAGTGTCGTCGTCATTGTTTCTTGCCTTCGACTGCGCTCTCGAACCAGGCGACCAGCAGCTTGCGTTCGTCCGGCGTGATGTCGGTGATGTTGCCGGGCGGCATGGCATGGCTGCGGCCCGCCTGTATATAGATCTCGCGGGCATGGGCGGCGATTTCCGCGTCGTTTTCGAGCATCACGCCATTGGGCGGCCGCACGATACCCTCATAGACCGGCTCGGCCGCGTGGCACATGGAACAGCGCGTCGAGACCAGTTGCTTGACGGCGGGGAAATGCGGATCGCCGGCGAATTGCTGGAAGGCGGGCGCGACCGCCGCCGCATCGGTTTCGCCGGTCAGCAGCTTCGGCACGGTCGAAAGCCACATGATCAGAATGAAGAGAATGATGGTGACGATCCAGGTCCAGGTCGGCCGGCCCTTTCTGGCATGCGTCGTGTTGAACCAGTGGCGGATAGTGACGCCCATCAGGAAGACCAGAGCCGCGATCACCCAGTTGAATTGCGTACCGAAGGACAGCGGATAATGGTTCGACAGCATGAAGAAGATGACGGGCAGCGTCAGGTAGTTATTGTGTAGCGAACGCTGCTTGGCGACCTGCCCGTATTTAGGATCGGGAACCCGTCCGGCGATGAGGTCGGCGACGACGATCTTCTGGTTCGGAATGATGATCATGAAGACGTTGGCCGACATGATCGTCGCGGTGAAGGCGCCGAGATGCAGGAATGCGGCCCGGCCGGTGAAGAGCTGCGTATAGCCCCAGGCCATGAAGACGAGCACGACATAGAGCACCGCCATCAGCCCCCAGGTGTTCCGCCCAAGCGGCGACTTGCAGAGCAGATCGTAGACGAGCCAGCCGAGGGCAAGCGACCCTAGCGAGATCAGGATTGCGACGGTCGGACTGATATCCAGCACGTGGCGATCGATCAGGAAGAGGTCGGCGCCGCCGTAATAGACGATGCATAGCATCAGGAAGCCGGATATCCAGGTGAAATAGCTCTCGTACTTGAACCAGGTCAGGTGCTCCGGCATCTGGGCGGGCGCCACCAGATATTTCTGGATATGATAGAAGCCGCCGCCATGGACCTGCCATTCCTCGCCATAGGCGCCGGGTGGCAGATGCGGGCGTTTCACCAGTCCGAGATCGAGCGCGATGAAATAAAAGGACGATCCGATCCAGGCGATCGCGGTAATGACATGGAACCAGCGCGCCGCAAAGGCGAGCCATTCCCATGCTATGGCATATTCATACATTGAGTTCCCCTATCTTCCTCCGACTCGTGACATTGCGGAAATTTTGGCGGGGAGGGAAGAGGAGATTGAAAGACTGCACATGCGCACTGATTTCTGCAACGGTGGCAAGGCCGAAGGAGCAATGGAATGATTACCGCGCTCTACAGCGATCAGTTCATCGCCGAAAACGCGCGGATGGACCGGCGGCTTGCCGCGCTCATTCTGTCGCGCGGTAACCGCATCGGCTATATCGCCTCCGGTCCGGACCCGCAGCGCGCGGTTTTCGATGAGAAACGGCAGTATTACCTCAACTACGGGCTTTCTCTTGATCCCTTCGTCGATCTAGACGCGCTTTCCGGCGGCGAGGAGATCAGCCGGCTGTTTTCCTGCGACGCCATCCATCTTTCCGGCGGCCATACCGGCGATTTCTTGAGAAGGCGGCGGCACAGCGGCATGCTGGACAAATTGAGCGCATGAGCACTGGATGACGGCATTCTTGTCGGAACCAGTGCCGGGGCGATTTTGATGACGCCGACAATCGCCGTCGACGCGCTCTTTTCCGGCAGTTCCCCCGATGCGGTGCGGGATGGCGCGGCTCTCGGTCTGGTACCCTTCGAGTTCTTTCCGCATCTGAACGATGATCCCGGCTATCTCTCCACGCTGCTTCGCTACAGCGAGACGACGGTAACCCCTATTCTCGCATGCCGGGACGGCGAAGGTCTCATCCTCGGCAACGGGCTCGTCGAGATCTTCGGTGCTCCGCTGACGATTTCCAGCGGTTTTGCCGAAGCTGCCGATCGCGGCCGCATCGCCGATCTGCTGTCGCGTGCCTAAAAGCTGCCGAGAAGACTGTGCATTATCTCTGCCTTATGATTGATCTGCTAATTCAGCAGGCCTTGAACTACGACGACTCGATTACAGTTATTTTGCAGGCCGCCGGAATAAAATAAGAACCGTTAGATCATCGGCGGCGCATTCATCGACGGAGAAGATGCCCATGCGCAGCATTCTGACGTGTGTGATGATTGCGTATGCGTCGTTGGCGATGGCTCACGACGCACCCTCGGGGTGGAGTTATGACCCCTATTGTTGCAACGGCAACAGTCACAATGGCGATTGCCAAATGATCCCTTCGAAAAGCGTGGCGGTGACGCCAGGCGGATATCGTGTGACGCTGATGCCGGGCGACCACCGGCTGGTCACGCACGCTCATGTCTTCCTGCTGCCGATGACGAAGGCGATGCAATCCGGCGATAACGACTATCATCTCTGTCTGTTCCCGAACGAGGATACGCCGCGCTGTTTCTATGCGCCGGAAATGGGATTTTGAAGCCGAGCCAGGACCGGACCCGGCTCACGAACCGGGTCCGGCATGTCGTTGTCCGAGGTGACATGCATCAATTTCCGGCTGCCTTCATCTCCTCGAGAATCCAGTTGCGGAAGGCCTTGATCTTGGGCACGTTACGACGGTTTTCGGGGTAGACGAGCCAGTAGGCCTTGCCGTCGCTGCGGGTCAGTTCGAAGGGCTGGTAGAGCCGGCCGAGCGCGATCTCGGCCGCATAGAAGGCAGGATGAAGGATGGCGACGCCATGGCCGGCGATTGCCGCATCGGCTTCGACCGCCTGAGAGCCGAGCTGGTTGCGCGGGCGCCGATCGAGATCCGTCTCTGTGACGCCGGCTGCCTCGAACCATTGTTTCCACCAGATGTCGCCGGCGTCGAAGAGATCGAAGTCCAGGAGATCGCGCGGCTCTCTGATGCCGCCTGCCGCCTCCGCCAGCTTCGGGCTCAGCATCGGCGTGAACTCCAGGCCCATCAGTCGGTGCAGCGCCAGCCCCGGCCAGTTGCCGTCGCCCCAGCGGATGCCGACATCGATCTGCTCGCGGGCGAAGTCGATGATGTCAGAACTCGCCTGAAAGCGCACCGCGATCGCCGGATGTTTCAAGTGGAAGGAGCCAAGGCGCGGCGCCAGCCACTTCGAGGCGAAGGTATGGGTCGAACTGATGGCGAGTGTGCCTTCGACGCTGTCGCGCGCCGTCGCCATCGCGTCGTGCAGCATGGCGAAAGCTTCGGTCACCTTCGGGGCCAGCCGCTCGCCGGTGTCTGTCAGTGCGATCTGGCGGGGACGGCGCAGGAAGAGCGGCTCGCCGACATTCTCCTCCAGCAGCTTAATCTGGTAGCTGACGGCGGTCTGCGTCATGCCGAGTTCGTCGCCCGCCTTGGTGAAACTTCCGAGCCGGGCAGCGGCCTCGAAGACGCGCAACGCATTCAGCGGGAATTGTTTGGAGAGTTTCATGGATAAGTTCTCTTGATGCAGGCAGACGGTTGTTCGATTGGAATTGCAGCACTTTTGGCCGCAAACTGCAACTCATACCATCAAACCATCGAGGTGATGTCATGGATTGCTATGTTATCGAACAGAGCCCGCCGCAGCCGACCATCGGAATTTTCCGGCGCATCGGCGGCCAGCTGGCGCGGATCTGGCGCATGCCTAGCCTCGATCTCGACACGGCGCCCGATCGCGTCAAGCGCGATCTCGGTTTCCTCGACGGGCGCGATCCCTATTACGAAGACGAGCGCATGCGGTAGGCGCCAAGCGCCGTCAGGATCTCCGCAGCGGTCATGGCGGCGATCACTTCAGGGCGCTTGTCCCTGACCGCCGCGCCGCCGATCGGCAGCGTCAGCCGTTCCATCCAGCCGCGCTCGCCGCCGCCTTCGCGGGAAAGCCAACTGGCGAAGGTGGCGCGCTTGGTCACCGAGCCGATCATGCCGGCGTAGGCGAGATCCGTTCTTTCCAGCGCTTCACGGGCGATGAGGAAATCCAGCGCATGATTGTGCGTCAGGATGACGACCACACCGCCGGCCGGAATATCCTTCACCAATGCTTCCGGCATCGGCATGAGCCGCGTCTTCGTCTCGGCAGGCAGGTTGGCAAGCTCTTCCTGCCGCGTCTCGACGACGGTCACCGACAGCGGCAGCGGCGCAAGAGCCTTTGCCAGCGCCCGGCCGACATGGCCGGCACCAAAGAGATAGACCTCCGGCAGACTCTCGATCTCGCCGGTAAGTCTGGCCTCGATTTCTTCGGCAACCGCCTGCGTCACCCGGCGAAACCGCAATTGCGTGCGCCCACCGCAGCACTGACCGATGTCAGGGCCGAGCGGGATATCCATCTCCGCCATCCCGCCGGTTCCCGCCAACATGTCCCGCGCATTCGCGATCGCTATGAATTCGAACTGCCCGCCGCCGATCGTACCCCACAGGGCCTCAGCCGAGACGAGCATGAATGTGCCGGCCTCACGCGGGGTCGA
Source organism: Rhizobium leguminosarum (assembly GCF_001679785.1). Lineage (NCBI taxonomy): Bacteria > Pseudomonadati > Pseudomonadota > Alphaproteobacteria > Hyphomicrobiales > Rhizobiaceae > Rhizobium > Rhizobium leguminosarum. The sequence goes on along the minus strand of NZ_CP016286.1, from coordinate 2,775,176 downwards.
GCCCTGCGTGCCGGTGATGTCGACGAGGATGCAGTCCGGGTGGGCGGCAAGGAAGCGGCGGATGTCGGTCATCGGTGGGTGGCCGATGGGTTGGTGGGTGTATCACCCCCCTCTGTCCTGCCGGACATCTCCCCCACAAGGGGGGAGATCGGTATGAGGCAGCGGCTTCCCGGAACAGAGAAGTCGCAGCGTAGAGTCGGACTTTGGCGATGTAGCTGCAGGGTAGTAAGGCGCAGAGCATTCGGTCTTGCTGATCTCCCCCCTTGTGGGGGAGATGTCCGGCAGGACAGAGGGGGGTATCGCTCACCCCAAGCTCTCTGCCCGTCCTGCTCAGCCGACAAACCAGCCGGACGCGTTCCCATCTGCTACACCCGCCTCATCCGCTCGACCGCCATCAGCACCCGCTCCGGCGTCGCCGGGGCGTCGAGCCTCGGGCAGACTTTGTAGTTGGCGACGCTTGCCACGGCCATCGACAGCGCTTCCAGCACCGAGATCGCCAGCATCAAGGGTGGTTCGCCGACGGCCTTGGAGCGGCCGATGGTGGCTTCTGTATTCTCTGACCATTCGGCGAGGCGCACGTTGAAGATCTTCGGGCGGTCGGAGGCGAGCGGGATCTTGTAGGTCGAGGGAGCATGGGTGCGCAGCCGGCCCTTGTCGTCCCACCAGAGCTCTTCCGTCGTCAGCCAGCCCAATCCCTGTACGAAAGCGCCTTCGACCTGGCCCATATCGATCGCCGGATTTAGGGAGCGGCCGACATCGTGGAGGATGTCGGTGCGGTCGATCAGATATTCGCCCGTCAGCGTGTCGATCGAAACCTCGGTGCAGGAGGCGCCGTAGGCGAAATAATAGAAGGGCGTGCCGCGGCCGGCTTTGCGGTCCCAGTGGATCTTCGGCGTCTTGTAGAAGCCGGCCGCGGAAAGCTGGACGCGGGCGAAATACGCCTGCTTGATGAAATCGGGGAAGGGGATCTCGATCTCGCCGACGCGCACGCGGTTTGGCAGGAAGACGACGTCGGCAGGCCCAACATCCCATTTCTCGGTGGCAAAGGCGACAAGCCGTTCCTTGATCTGGCGAGCGGCGTCATAGGCGGCCATGCCGTTCAAGTCCGAGCCGGAGGAGGCTGCGGTGGCCGAGGTGTTCGGCACCTTAGCTGTCGTCGTCGCGGTGATCTTGACGCGATCGCTATCGACCTGGAAGCTGTCGGCCAGCACCTGAGCCACCTTCGTGTAGAGGCCCTGGCCCATCTCGGTGCCGCCATGGTTCAGGTGGATCGAGCCGTCCTGGTAGATGTGGACGAGGGCGCCTGCCTGGTTGAAGGCGGTCATGGTGAAGGAGATGCCGAACTTGACCGGTGTCAGCGCGATGCCCTTTCTTATGTAGCGGCTGTCGCGGTTGAAGGCGATGATGGCGTTGCGCCGCGCCCGGTATTCGGCCGTTTTCTCCAACTCCTCGACGATGCGGGCGATGATATTGTCCTCAACCTCCTGATGATAGGGGGTGAGTGTGCGCTCCGAGCCCGGCTGGCCGTAGAAATTCAGTTTGCGGACATCAAGCGGGTCCTTGCCGACGGCATAGGCGATCTCCTCGATGAAGCGTTCGGCGCCGAGCATGCCCTGCGGTCCACCGAAGCCGCGAAAGGCTGTGTTGGAGACGGTGTGCGTCTTCAGCGGCTTCGAGGTCAGATGCACATGCGGATAGAAATAGCTGGAATCGGCATGGAAGAGGGCACGGTCGGTTACCGGTCCTGAGAGGTCGGAGGAGAAACCGCAGCGCGCCGCATAGGTGGCGTCTACCGCATGGATGCGGCCTTCGGCGTCGAAGCCGAGCTCATAATCGACGAGGAAATCGTGGCGCTTGCCGGTGGCGCTCATGTCTTCGTCGCGATCCGGGCGGAATTTGACGGCGCGGCCGAGCTTCTTGGCGGCGATCGCCGCAAGGGCTGCGAACTGATTGCCCTGCGTCTCCTTGCCGCCGAAGCCGCCGCCCATGCGGCGCACATTGACGGTCACGGCATTGGAGGGGATGTCGAGCACGTGGCCGACGATATGCTGGATCTCGCTCGGGTGCTGCGTCGAGGACCAGACGGTGACCTCGTCATCCTCGCCGGGGATTGCCACGGCGATATGGCCTTCGAGGTAGAAATGCTCCTGCCCGCCGATGCGCATCTGACCTTTCAGACGCATGGCGGCATTCGTCATTTCCGTGTCCGGCTCGCCGCGCCGCAGCGTCATCGGAGTGATGACGAGCGGGCCGCCATTGGCGAGCGCGCCGTCGATGTCACTCCAATGTGGCAGGTCGCGATAGTCGATCTTCGCCAGCCGCGCGGCGCGGCGGGCGGCATCACGCGTCTCGGCGATGACGGCAAAGATCGGCTGGCCGTGGAACTGAACTAAAGTTTCAGCCAGCAGCGGCTCGTCATGGCTGCCGTTGGAGCTGACGTCGTTGATGCCGGGCACGTCCTTGCCGGTGAAGACCCAGACGACGCCGGGATGCGCGGCGACCGCGGAAAGATCGATGCCGAGGATTTCGGCATGCGCCCGGCCGGAGAGGCCAAGCGCCCCATGCAGCAGACCTGCGGGTTCGGGAATATCGTCGATATAATCAGCGGTTCCGGTGACATGCTTATGCGCTGAATCATGCCGCAGCGAGCCGTGCATCGGGCCTGCGATGATGGTCTTGCGGTCTTCGAAAGTGGACTTATCCATTAGCGGTGTCCTCCGCGAAGGGAGCGATGGGATGCGGTTACGCCGTACTCCCTCATTCCTGTGCCTGTCACAGGAATCCAGCCACCGCGCGTCTGCGCGGTGAATGACTCATATGAAGCAGAGGAAAGGTCTCCCGCGCCCGAAGACTCGGGCGCACTGGATTCCTGTGACAAGCACAGGAATGAGGGAGGGGCGGAGAACGCGACTGTTCCCATCAAAGCTTGCAATCTGGGAGCGGAGGTCGATCTCTCCATCACGCCACCTCCTCGAACCGCTTCAGTTCCGCCGGCGCGCCCACGGTCTCGAGATAGAACCGCGTCAACAGGTTCTTCGCCGTCAGCTGGCGGTATTCCGCCGTCGCGCGCCAGTCGGTCAGCGGCTGGTAATCGGCGTCGAAGGCGGGTCGGGCTGCCTCGATCGTCGCTTCCGTCAATGGTTTGCCGATCAACTCGGCCTCCACCGTGCGGGCGCGTTTCGGCGTTGCCGCCATGCCGCCGAAGGCGATGCGGACGTCGGAAACGATTTCGGCCTCGTCGAGCGTCAGCAGGAAGGCGCCGAGCACGGCCGTGATGTCCTCGTCGCGGCGCTTGGTGATCTTGTAGGCGGCAAAGCGGCTGGCTGCTGCCGGATAGGGAACGAAGACGCTCTCGACGAATTCGCCGGGTTTCCGATCCTGCTTGCCATAGGCGATGAAGAAATCCTCGAGCGGCATTCTGCGCTGGCCTTCCAGGGACCGCAGCGTGAGCGTCGCGCCGAGCGCGATCAGTGGCGGCGGGCTGTCGCCGATCGGCGAGCCGTTGGCGATGTTGCCGCCAATCGTGCCCATGTTGCGCACCTGCTCGCCGCCGACGCGATCGATCAACCGGCCGAGCGCCGGGATTTTCTGAGAGATTGCTTCGAAGGCCTTGGTGTAACTGACGCCGGCGCCGATGGCGACGCCGTCCTCGCCTTCCGTGACCGACTGCAATTCGCTCAAATGATTGATGAAGACGACCGGGCTCAGCCTGCGCATCTGCTTCGTCACCCAGAGGCCGACATCCGTCGCGCCGGCGACGATAATCGCGTCAGGTTCCTGCGTGAGGACTTCGGCCAGTGCCTGCATCGAAGCCGGCACAATCAGCCGGTCTTCGCCATTCGCGATCCTGATCGTGCCACTCGCCTGCATTGCCCAAAGCCGCGCGACGATTTCAGAGCGCGTCCGTTCCAGCGGATCGAAGAGCGTGCTCGGCCGCATCAGGCTCACCTGCTCGGCGGCCTTGACGATCGGCTCATAGCCCGTGCAGCGACAGAGATTGCCCTGCAGCGCCTTTTCGATTTCCTGGCGGCTCGGCTTTTCCCTGGCGAGCCAGAGACCATAAAGTGACATGACGAAGCCCGGGGTACAGAAGCCGCATTGCGAGCCGTGGCAATCGACCAGTGCCTGCTGCACCGGATGCAGCGCGCCGTCCCTGCCGGCCAGATGCTCGACCGTTACCACATGGGTGGCGTGCAGCGAGCCGATGAAACGGATGCAGGCATTGACGGATTCATAGGCGAGCTTGCCGTCCGCCAGCCGTCCGACGAGTACGGTGCAGGCGCCGCAATCGCCTTCCGCGCATCCTTCCTTGGTGCCCGTCAGCCGTCGCTTCAATCGTAAAAAATCGAGAAGCGTCTCGGTTGGCCCGACATCGGTAAGCGTGATGTCCTCGCCATTCAGGATGAAGCGGATGCTGTCGTTCATGATATTCCCGGTTGTTTTTCCAAATGGTTAAGCCGCTGTCCATCCACCGTCAATCGAGATGTGCGTTCCGGTCACCTGCCGGGCGGCATCGCTGGCAAGGTAGAGCGACAGCGCGCCGATCTCCTCGGCCTTGACGAATTCATGCGTCGGCTGCGCCTTGAGGATGACCTCGCTCTTTACCTGTTCCTCGGTCATGCCGCGGGCCTTGGCGGTATCCGGTATCTGCTTCTCGACGAGCGGCGTCAGCACGTAACCGGGGCAGATGGCGTTCACGGTTACGCCGAACTCGGCAAGTTCGAGTGCTGCCGTCTTGGTCAGGCCCAATATACCATGTTTTGCCGCGACATAGGCGGATTTGAAGGGGGAGGCGACAAGTCCGTGGGCCGAGGCGATGTTGATGATGCGGCCGTATTTTTTCGCCTTCATCAGCGGGATCGCGGCGCGCATCGTATGAAATGAACTCGACAGGTTGATCGCGATGATCTGGTCCCATTTGTCGATCGGGAAATCCTCGATCTTCTCGACGTGCTGGATGCCGGCATTGTTGACCAGGACATCGACGCCGCCGAAGGTCTTCGCTGCCGTTTCGATCAGGTCGGCAATCTCGGCGGGCTTCGTCATGTCGGCCGGATGATAGAGCGTCCGGCGGCCTTTGGACAATGATTCAAGCCGTTCGACGATCGCCTTGATTTCATCGGCCTTTCCGAAACCGTTGATGACGATGTTGTCGCCCGTTTCGGCGAAGGCAGTGGCGATCGCAAGGCCGATGCCGCTGGTGGAACCCGTGACGACGACTGTTCTGCTCATGCTGTTCTCCCTGAAATCGTGATGCTGCGTTGCAGCGTTGGTTGCGAAGTTATGCCCAAAGCCGGCGGGCTGGCAATTCCGCTTTATTCGCTTTTCTCGCCCGCATCCGTGTCCTATTGATTTGCTTCGACAATTGACATGCTGAGGGAGGGTTTTCATGAGCGGATATGTTCTGGCGATCGATCAGGGAACGACGTCGACGCGGGCGATCGTCTTCGATGGCGACATGCATGTCGCCGGCAAGGGCCAGAAGGAATTTACCCAGATCTATCCGCGCTCCGGCTGGGTCGAGCACGATCCCGAGGAAATCTGGGATTCGGTCGTCTCCACCGTCCACATGGCGCTGCGCGATGCCGGGATCGAGGCTAGGGATCTTGCAGCGCTCGGCATCACCAACCAGCGCGAAACCGTCGTCGTCTGGGAGCGCGAAACGGGCCGGCCGATCCAGAATGCCATTGTCTGGCAGGACCGGCGTACGGCAAGCTATTGCGACAATCTGAAACGGCAGGATCTCGAGCGGCTGTTCACGAGGAAGACCGGGCTGATCCTCGATCCTTATTTTTCCGGCACCAAGCTCTCCTGGATGCTGGCTAACGTGAAGGGCGCGCGGGCGCGCGCCGCCAAGGGCGATCTCTGCTTCGGTACGATCGACACCTTCCTGATCTGGCGGCTGACGGGTGGCAAGAGCTTCGTCACCGATGCCACCAACGCCTCGCGCACACTGATGTACAACATTGCCGAAAACATGTGGGACGAGGATCTGCTTGAGATTCTGAGGGTCCCCGCCGCCATGCTGCCGGAGGTCAAGGATTGCGCCGCCGATTTCGGCACGGTCGATCCTGATGTTTTCGGTGCTGCTATCCCGATCCTCGGCGTGGCCGGCGACCAGCAGGCAGCGACCATTGGCCAGGCGTGTTTTGCGCCGGGCATGATGAAATCAACCTACGGCACCGGCTGTTTCGCGCTGCTCAATACCGGCGCGGACATGGTGCGATCCAAAAACCGGCTGTTGACCACCATCGCCTACCGCCTGAACGGCGAGACGACCTATGCGCTGGAAGGTTCGATCTTCATCGCCGGCGCCGCGGTGCAATGGCTGCGGGACGGGCTCGGCATCATCGGCAGCGCCGCCGAGACCAACGCGCTTGCCGAAAAGGCCGATCCGACCCAGGAGGTCTATCTCGTGCCCGCCTTCACCGGCCTCGGCGCACCGCATTGGGATGCTGCGGCGCGCGGCGCGATCTTCGGGCTGACGCGCAATAGCAGGCCGGCGGAACTCTCCCGGGCGGCACTGGAAGCTGTCTGCTACCAGACCCGCGACCTGCTCGACGCCATGCAGAAGGACTGGAAGAACGGCGCCGAGGACACGGTGCTGCGCGTCGATGGCGGCATGGTCGCCTCTAACTGGACGATGCAGCGCCTTGCCGACCTGCTCGATGCCCCGGTCGACCGCCCGGTCATTCTCGAGACGACGGCGCTGGGAGCCGCGTGGCTCGCCGGCAGCCGGGCAGGGGTGTGGCCGGACCGGGACGGTTTTTCGGCGACCTGGAAACGCGATCGGCGGTTCGAGCCCGAGATGGACGAGAAGGTGCGGGCGGCAAAGCTCAAGGGTTGGAAGAATGCGGTCAAGCGGACGCTGAGCGAGGGGTAAGGGGGCGGATGGAGCCGCGATATAACTCCGCTCGTTTCTGCGAGTTACTCGGCTATTTCTGCAGCCACGGCGTTGCCGTGCTCGAGAAGATCACGAATTTCCCATCAATAATTTTTTGATGCGGCCTGTCGGGTAAGCGGTTACTCCTTCGTCATTTGGAAAGAGGAGTGAGCAATGCTTTATGCAATCCTTTGTTACGCCCATGAGGAAACCGTCTTCGCCTGGACCAAGGAGGAGGAGGCTGCCGTCATGGAGAAACTCTACGCCGTGCAGGAGCCGCTTGCCGCATCCGGCAAACTCGGCCCTGTCGGCCGGCTGATGCCGACCACGGCTGCGACCACAGTGCGCAAGGGCAAGGACGAGCCCTTGGTCATCGATGGGCCTTTTGCGGAAACGAAAGAGGCGCTTCTCGGCTTCTATGTGGTCGACTTTGAAACGCTCGACGAGGCGATCGCCTTCTCGAAGCAGCTTTCATCCGTCAATCCAGGTTCCACCTCTTACGAAATTCGGCCTTTCTACGTCTTCAGGCCGGGAGATGCTTCATCATGACAGACATTGCCTGGATCGACCACGCACTTGCCTCGGCCCGGCCAAAGGCCGTCGGCGCACTGCTGCGCTATTTCCGCAATCTCGATACAGCGGAAGAGGCGTTTCAGGAGGCGTGCCTGAGGGCGATCCGGACATGGCCGGAGAAAGGGCCGCCGCGTGATCCGACAGCCTGGCTTATCTTCGTCGGCCGCAACAGCGGCATCGACGCGGTGCGCAAGCGGGCAAAGATCCAGGCTCTGCCGGATGAAGACGTCATTTCCGATACCGAGGATGCCGAAAGCGATATCGCCGGGCGGCTGGATGATTCCAATTATCGCGACGATATTCTGCGGCTGCTGTTCATCTGCTGCCATCCCGATCTGCCGGCAACCCAGCAGATCGCGCTGGCGCTGCGCATCGTCTCCGGCCTTTCGGTGCCGCAGATCGCGCGTGCCTTCCTGGTTTCCGAAAGCGCCATGGAACAGCGCATCACCCGGGCCAAGGCGCGCGTCGCCAAGGCTGGCGTGCCCTTCGAAACGCCGAGCCCGCAGGAAAGAGCCGAACGGCTCTTGATCGTCAGCACGATGATTTACCTGATCTTCAACGAGGGCTACAGCCAGGCCGATCCCAGGCATGAGGCGGCTGCCTTCAGCGACGAAGCGATCCGGCTGGCGCGCTTGATGCTGCATATCTTCCCATCCGAACCGGAGCTGATGGGGCTGCTTGCGCTCATGCTCCTGCAGATCTCGCGCCGGCCGGCGCGCTTCAATGCCGGAGACGAGATCGTGCTGCTCGAAGATCAGGACCGGTCGCTCTGGAACCAACCGCTCATCAATGAGGCGTTGGCGCTGCTCGATAAGGCGCTGCGCCATCGCAAGCCCGCTCCTTATCAGATTCAGGCAGCGATTGCCGCCGTTCACTCCCGCGCAAAACGCGCTGAGGATACCGACTGGGTGGAGATCGATCTGCTCTATCGCGCGTTGGAGCGTCTCCAGCCATCGCCTGTCATAACGCTGAACCGGGCCGTCGTCGTCTCCAAGCTCCAGGGTGCGCAGGATGCGCTCGACCTCATCGATCCGCTTGGCGAAAAACTCGGCGGCTATTTCTACTATCACGGCTTACGGGGCGGACTGCTGAAGCAGCTTGGCTTGACCAGCCAGGCGCGCGAAGCCTTCGACCGCGCCATTGCACTGGCCCATTCGGCGGCTGAGGCAGCCCATATCCGCCGGCAGATCGACAAGATGCAGGAAGAGGCCACGCAGCCGATCGCAAAATAAAATGCGAAAAAGCCGGCGCGTTGTCGGAACGGCGAACTCTGACACGTCCTTGTAACAACCTGACAGGAAACAGGTTTCATTCAAATGGAGAGATGTCGAAATGACCGCCAGCACGCAACATGAACTCGTCCTCGTTCGCGAATTCGACGCGCCGCGCGAGAAGATCTACAAAGCATGGACTGATCCCGATCTGCTGAAGCAGTGGTTCGTGCCGCGTCCCTCAGTATCCGAACCACGGCGTCTATCTCGATGTCGTCGAGAACGAGAAGATCGTCTTCACCGATGCCTATACCAGCGCCTGGGTGCCTTCCGAGAAACTTTTCTTCACGGGCGTGATCCTGCTCGAAGATCTCGGCAACGGTCGCACGAAATATACGGCCAAGGCGCTGCACTGGCGCGCCGAGGACAAGGAAGCACACGAGAAGATGGGTTTCCACGAAGGATGGGGCAAGGCTGCTGACCAACTGGCGGAGCTGCTGGCGAAGATGTGAGCGGTAACGGGGCCGCCCTGCGCGGCCTTTTCGTCATCTGCCGTGTGAAGTTATTCGAGAGATGATTCCGCTCGCCTCTTGAAGTGGTTGATCCGGAATCGAAATTGGTGATCGGTGGTCTCTCCAGGTGCCTTTTGGCACGACGTGTGCCAATCTTCCGCCATGAAGGGCCTATGTCTAATTCTCGCATCGAAGCGCAACGGCACGCTCTATATTGGCGTGACGCGCGATCTGGCAGGGCGTTTGTACGAACACCAGAATGAACTGACGCCGGGCTTTACGTCGAGATATGGCGTCAAGATTTTAGCCTGGTTCGAGGAGTACGACCTCCTGACGACTGCGATCACGCGCGAGAAAACGATCAAGAAATGGCCGCGGCAGTGGAAGCTTAATCTCATCGAGAGGGAGAATCCCGAATGGGAGGATATCTCGTTTCATCTTTTGGGTTTGTGAGAAGATGAGTCTCTTGTCGCGCGGACGCGCGACTGCTGGATTCCTGTGACAAGAACAGGAATGAGGGAGTTCTTGGTGTTTGTGGAATTCAACAACAATCGCTTACCCAATATGACGATAATGCTTTGAATGATAACAGATATTAGTGGCGGAGTGCATACCTCTTGCTCCCTCACCAAGTCCTGTGCTTGTCACAGGAATCCAGCAGCGCCGTGTCCACGGCGCAAAGACTCTTTGCCGTCTCGCGATGGGAGTCCATCAACCGTCAGAAACACAACGCCGCCTATCGAGATTCTCGAACATTCCGTTCCAGAATTTGTATTTGCGCTCTATCCCCGGCATCCTTATCTCAGCCGAGAATTCAACAGGATGCCGATGATGGAACTGGGGCTTTACACATTCGCCGACGTCAATCCCAACCCTTCCCGCAGCAAGGGCGCGGAAGCGGCCGAACGGCTGAAGCATCTTATCGAGGAAATCGAGCTTGCCGATCAGGTGGGGCTCGACGTCTTCGGGCTCGGCGAACATCATCGGCCGGACTATGCAGCGTCTGCTCCGGCGGTCGTCCTGGCAGCGGCCGCCGTCAAGACCAGGAATATCCGGCTGACCAGTGCGGTCACCGTGCTCTCCTCCGATGATCCGGTGCGTGTCTTCCAGCAGTTTTCGACGCTTGATCTGATCTCCAGCGGCCGGGCCGAAATCATGGCGGGGCGTGGCTCCTTCATCGAGTCCTTCCCGCTGTTCGGCTATAATCTCGAAGACTACGACCAGCTTTTCGAGGAGAAGCTCGATCTGCTGCTGGCGCTGCGCGACAGCGAGGTTGTGGAGTGGAAGGGCGAGCTTCGCGCGCCGATCAACGGGCGCGGCGTCTATCCCAGGCCGCTGCAGGATACATTGCCGCTCTGGGTCGCGGTCGGCGGTACGCCGCAGTCGGTGGCGCGCGCCGGCGCGCTGGGCCTGCCGGTGGCGCTGGCGATCATCGGCGGCGAGCCGCGCCGTTTTGCGCCGCTGTTCGATCTCTACCGCGAGGCCGCGCGCCGGGCAGGGCAGGATCAGTCAAAGTTGAAGACCAGCATCAACGTCCACGGCTTCATCGCCGACACGACGGCGGCAGCCGCCGACCAATTCTACGGGCCGCAGGCGGAGGTGATGAACCGCATCGGCCGCGAGCGCGGCTGGGGGCCGACCAACCGGGCGCATTTCGACATGTCGCGCGGGCCGAACGGCGCGCTCTTCGTCGGTGATCCCGAAGTGGTCGCCGAAAAGATCATCGCCCATCATGCGCTCTTCAAGAACGACCGCTTCCTGCTGCAGATGGCGATCGGCCTGATGCCGCATGCCGAGATCATGCGCGGCATCGAGCTTTACGGCACGAAAGTCGCGCCGATCGTCAGAAAGGCGTTGACTGATAGCAGCGAAGAGGCGAAAGCCACGGCTTCGAGCGCATAACGCCGAAAATCGGAATCGATTTTCGAAACGGAGTATGCGCAGATTCGAAGTGACAGAGCGTCCTTAGGGCTTCCTGTTGGAGGCGCGGCGCTCTAAGGCGGCCGCTGCCGCCCTGCGCAAGGCCGGAACAGACGAATGGTTATCGCAAACGACGACGAACTGACAAAGCTCAAGGAGATCGGCCGCATCTGCGCAAACGCCATTCAGGTGATGGCGGCGGCGATGGAGCCCGGCATGACGACGCTGGAGCTCGACCTGATCGGCCGCAAGGTGCTCGAGGATTCGGGCGCGCGTTCGGCGCCGGAGTTCTGCTACCAGTTTCCCGGTGCTACCTGTATCAGTATCAACGAGGAAATCGCCCACGGTATTCCCGGCCCGCGCGTGATCCGCGCCGGCGATCTGATCAATATCGACGTCTCGGCGGAAAAGGATGGCTTCTTCGCCGATACCGGCGCCTCCTTCGCGGTGCCGCCGGTCAAGCCGAAGATCGAACGGCTCTGCCGTGACGGCAAGCGGGCGCTTTGGATCGGGCTCAACCAGGTCAAATCGGGCGAGCCGTTGGCAAAGATCGGCACCGCCGTCGGCGCCTTTGCGCAGAAGAATCGCTATACGCTGGTCGCCAATCTGGCGAGCCACGGCGTCGGCCGCTCGCTGCATGAGGAGCCGGCCGAGCTCTCGACCTGGCCGGACCCTTCGGAAAAACGGATGATGACGGAAGGTCTCGTCTTCACCGTGGAGCCGTTTCTCTCGCTCGGCGCGACATGGGCCGAAGGCGGCGACGATGCCTGGACCCTCTATGCCGATCCGAAGGCGCCGACCGTGCAATACGAACATACGGTGGTCGCGACGCGCAACGGGCCAGTGATTTTGACCTTGCCGGACGAGCGGGCGTAGAGCATTAGGGGCGCCTCGCCCTTCGAGGTTAGCGCACTCGTCAACTCACTGAGCTTGCCGGCCAGCCTTCCTCTTTACCCCCGCGTTCCCGGCCTGCCGCCTTGCAGGATTTCCGTGGCGGCGCGTTCGAGGATGCCGGCAATGCGGGCGGCTTCGGGTTTCGACCAGGGATAGCGCATCCTGAGCGCCGAGCGCAGCAGCATGCGGGCGGCGCGGATATCGCCGCCGTCCTGCATGAAGTCGCCGTCATCGCCATCGTCGGCGCCGTGACGGTCGGTTTCGAAGACACGCTTCACATGGGCCATCTTCTCGCCGATGCGTTCCAGCTTGGCGAACGTATGCAGGATCATGGCGCGATTTTCCTCGACCCGGCCGCGGCCGGCTTCGGTGATGCGATAGAGCTTCTTGGCGCCCTCGGCTTCGACCTCGGCAAGGCCGGTTTCCTCGAGATAAGTGAGCGCGGGATAGATGACGCCGGGGCTCGGTACATAGAAACCGCCGGAACGCTCCTCCAGTATCTTTATCAATTCGTAGCCGTGGCGCGGTTGCTCAGCGAGCAGCGCCAGGATGACGAGCTGCAGGTCGCCCGCCGCGAATTTGCGGCCCATGCGGAAGTCTCCGCCGAACATGCCCCCTTTAAAACCTCTCATGGTTCTTTCTTTCATCGTTAGACGTATCGTTAGCTATGTCGTAAAAAATATATCGTACGATAATAGGTTTCAAGCGCGACCGAAAATTTTTGATATTTCGGGAAATTGATCGATCGATCAGAATTAGTCATTTGTGACGCCGGTGCTGCGGCGCGATAAGCGCTGCATGCTTTCCCGCACCGCTCACTCCCGGCCGAATCTCGTCTCCACCGCCGCTGCCGGCGCCGTTGCCATGGCCGCTGCCATGGGCTTCGGGCGCTTCTCCTATACGCCGATCCTGCCGGGCATGATCAGCGGCGTGCCGCTTTCGGCAACAGATGCAGGCTTCATCGCGTCGGCGAATTTCGTCGGTTATCTCGTCGGCGCCGTGCTCGCCGCCTATGGCTGGGCGGCGGGGCGGGAGCGGCTGGTGGCGCTGCTGTCGCTGCTGGCAACCGCGATCCTGCTTGCCGCCATGGCCGCCACCAATTCCGTCGCCGTCTTTGCCGTCATCCGTTTCCTTGCCGGCATAGCGAGCGCCTTTGTGATGGTGTTCACCTCGTCGATCGTGCTCAGCCACGGGGCCGCTGCCGGCAACGATCATGTGCAGGCGGCGCATTTCGGCGGCCCAGGGGCGGGCATTGCCCTGTCGTCGGTCATGGTGTTTCTGATCGGCCTCGGCTTTCACGACGGGTCGGGCGGCTGGCGCGCTGACTGGATCGGCGGGGCGATCTATTGCGCGGCAAGCCTCGTTATCGTTTTCCTGCTGCTGCCGTCGTCGCCGGCGCAATCGGCGCAGTCGGGCAAGGAGCCTGCACTGGTCTGGAACCGGCCGATGGTGCTGCTGACGCTGTCCTACGGCCTGTTCGGCTTCGGCTACGTCATCACCGCGACCTTCCTCGTCACCATCGCACGTCTTTCTGCAACGGGACCCTTCGTCGAATTCCTTTGCTGGTTCATCGCCGGCCTGACGGCCGCGGTGGCGCTGTTTGCCTGGAAGCCGCTGGTCAAGCCGCTCGGGCTTGGCGGCGTCTATGTCGCGGCGCTTCTGGTCGAAGCCGCCGGCGTGCTAGCGACCGTAGCGCTGCCGGCTTCTGCTGCACCGCTGATCGGCGGCGCGCTGTTCGGGGCAACGTTCTTGGCAATCACCGCCTACGGTCTGCAGATTGGCCGCAAGCTTTCGCCAGAGAGCCCGCGGCGGATCCTGGCGATGATGACGGCCGCTTTTGGCGTCGGCCAGATCGTCGGGCCTGTTGTTGCCGGTTGGATCGCCGAGCGCACGGGCAGCTTCACCGTGCCCACGATGATTGCCGCCGCGGCACTTGTCGCCTGCGCAGCGCTGGTGATGCCGGTGATCAAGAAAATCGCCTAACCGGTTACATCTCCGTAACAATCGGCTGAACCCATTGCTGCTTCCTTCGAACTGCCTTAGTTTCCGGCACAATCAGTGTTCGACGACACTCCCGAGACTCATCGTTCAGGAAAGCAAGATCCCCCGTGTTTCATTCCTTCTTCCCCCAGCCAAAAGCGTTCTTTACTTCGCTCGCAATCTGGACGCTGGCAGCGATTTTTGGCTGGTATTTCTTCGCCGCTGGTCTTGGTGCTTCCCTCGGTTTTGCAGCGGTTCCTGAAGAGCAGCAGCCGATCGATCTCTCCTTCTTCCTGCTACGGGAAAATCTCTGGTTTTATGGGTATTTCTTCCTGACCGCGGGGATCTTCTGCTGCGCTTGGCATCTGAAGGCGCGCAGCCATCCGTGGAAGACGTGGTCCATCTGGGGCTCGGCGCTTATCATTTTCGTGACCTATTTCAGCGTGCAGATTTCGGTTGTTATCAACAACTGGCGCCGGCCGTTCGGCGATTTGCTGCAAAATGCTCTGGCGAAGAAGCCCGGCATTACCGTCGAGAACTTCTACGATCTGTTCCTGGTTTTCGCGCAGATCGCCTTCCTCGCCATGTTCGTGTCGATCCTGACCGACTTTTTCACCAGCCATTACATCTTCCGTTGGCGGACGGCGATGAACAATTTCTACATGGCGAATTGGGAAAAGCTTCGCCATATCGAAGGCGCATCCCAGCGTGTGCAGGAAGACACGATGCGCTTTTCCAGCACCCTGGAAGGCCTCGGCATCAACCTGATCAATTCAGTGATGACGCTGGTCGTCTTCCTGCCGATCATGCTGGCGCTGTCACATTACGTGACCACGCTGCCGGTGCTCGGCGAAGTGCCGAACTCTCTCTTCTGGCTGGCTATCTTCTGGTCGGCTTTCGGCACCGCCCTACTCGCTGTCGCGGGTATCAAATTGCCTGGGCTGAATTTCAAGAACCAGCGCGTGGAGGCGGCTTACCGCAAGGAACTGGTTTATGGCGAAGATCATGCCGACCGAGCGCAGCCGCCGACGGTCCAGGAACTGTTCTCAAGGGTACGGAAAAATTATTTTACGCTGTACTTCCACTATATGTACTTCAATGTTGCCCGCTCGTTTTATCTGCAGGCGGACAATCTCTTCGTCTATTTCTTTATGGCGCCGACCCTTGTCGCCGGCGCCATCACATATGGTATCTTCCAACAGATCGCGACCGCTTTTGGCCAGGTCAGCAGCTCCTTCCAATATCTCGTCACTTCCTGGTCGACGATCATCGAGCTGCTCTCCATCCACAAGCGCCTCAAGGCCTTCGAGGCGGCAATCGACGACGAGCCGCTGCCTGATATTGACCAGCGCTACCTGGAGCGCGAAGCGGCGGGAGTCGTGCACGCCGACGGTTGATGCGCGGGGTATTCTGCGAGCGATCGGAAGGTTTGCGTCTGCTGCACCCCCTAATCCGCCCTGTGGGGCACCGACCGGGGTCGAGCCAGAGGTTTCGACCGGTCCTTCGGAACTCCGGTGGGTAGAATGGGGAATCGCAGCGTCGCAACGAATCTCTTCTCCCCAGCGGGGAGAAGATGCCGGCAGGCAGATGAGGGGGGCGGCACGGCACATCATCCCGTTCAAGGGAACCGGAGACAATTTGCCGGCTCGACAGCGCCCATAGGCGCCATCAAAGACCTGACGTCTGCAATTTCCCGCGGGCTTCGATCATCGGGATCGCTTCCGAATAGCTGACGCAGGCGACGTCAGCCCGGTGGCAGACGTCGCTGGCCAGTCGGTCGAGGGCGCGCCAGTAGGCGCCGCCGTTCATTTCGACGAAGTGGAAGCCGAGCTGTAGCGGGATGCGGGCGCCGGCATATTGCTTGTCGAAAGCCTCCTTGAAGGCGCCATAGGCTCGGTCCTCGAATTCCTCGGAATCGGCCGTATCTTCCTCACCCTTGGAATGGCGGACGAAGAGATTGTAGTCCATGCCGATGATCGGCTTGTCGTTCGGGCCCTCGGGGATCAGCGGCAGGCCGAAGCGGATGATGCCGTCTTCCTCGACAGGCATGGCCGGGCCTTTGGTGACGAGGCTCGCGTCATAGGTGAAGCCCGCCTTCTTTTCGGCGGCGATCATGTCGGCGCCCGCAGTTGCCGAGAGATAGGGGGCGCGAAAGCCCTTGATGCCGTGATCGACCAGATCCTGCCAGCCGGCCGGCTCGTGGAGACCGACGCTCTTCCAGGCATTCTCAAGCGTCGCGTGGAAGGTGGCGTACTCCGCCGACCAGTCGGCCTCGCTCCAGAGGCGGCCGTCGAAATGGCCACAGGCATGGCTCGATATGTCGTGGCCTTCGAGGTGGGCGTGCCAGATATTGCCGAGGCGCTCGCGGATCTCGTCGTCGCTCTGGGCGAAGCCGACATTGGATTTTCCGCGTTTCTGGTGCGGCGCCTGGTAGGCCTTCTTGGCCGCCCCGTTCATCAGGAAAGTGCAGGAAAGGAAATAGGTGAAATGGGCGCCGTTTTTCGCCGCCATCTCGCGGCTCTTCAGCCAGAGCGCGTTGTCGTGGGCGCCGTCGAAGGAAATGATGACGAGCTGTTTCGGCCGGTCGGCCGCCTCCGCAATTGCCGGAAGGAGGAGCGAAACAGAAAGGCAGGCAGAGAGGAGGGAACGAGACATGGGCACCGCGACAATTTGTTCGCGGTTTCCCTCCGACAGAATTGCGGCGAAGCTGCGGTCGCGCTGGCATTTTCTCGCGCCAGCCGGTAAGCCATGACAAACGGCACGGAAGGGATCCGCAATGACATTGCTTATCGTCGGCATCATACTTTTCCTCGGGGTGCATCTGGTGCGGGTGCTGTTGCCGGATTTTCGCCGTTCGATGATCGCAAGCCTCGGCGAGAAGGGCTGGCGGGCGGCCTATTCCATTGCCAGCATCGCCACGCTGATCCTATTGATCTACGGCTTCGGGCAGGCGCGGCAGGTGACTGGCGTGCTTTACAATCCACCGGTCTGGATGGCGCATATAGCAATCACGCTGATGCTGATCGCGATGATCTGTCTCGTCGCCTCGCTGCTGCCGGCGGGGCATATCGCGACCAAGACCAAACATCCGATGGTGCTGTCGGTGAAGATCTGGGCGCTGGCGCACCTGCTCTCCAATGGCGAGACGTCGTCGGTTCTGCTGTTTGCCGCCTTTCTCGCCTGGGGCGTCATCCTGCGCATTGCCTTGAAACGGCGAGAGAGGGCGGGAGAGATCACGCTCCGACCGTTCGTCTCGGCTAAATACGATCTCTATGCGATCGTCATAGGCATCGTCGTCTGGGCGCTGATCATCTGGAAGCTGCACGAATGGTTGATCGGCGTTTCGCCGCTCGTCATCTGACCTGCGCATAACCCCAAAAATCGATTCCGATTTTCGGAAAGGATTATGCGCGGATTCAAAGTGTTAGAGCGTCCTTAGCGCATCCTGTCGGACGCGCGGCGCTCTAATCTTCCACATCCCCCTTACAACGGCTGCAAAATGGAGTAGAAGGCCCGACAATATGCGTTTTGCATGGTGTATGGGTATTTCCGCGGCCGGAGACGAGAATGGCATTCAACGACGACAGCTTCATCCGTGAAGTCAATGAGGAATTGCGGTCTGACCAGATGAAGGGCGTCTGGCGCCGGTTCGGCCGCTATATCGTCGTCGTCGCCATCCTGATCGTCGTCGGCACCGCCGGCAAGGTTCTCTACGACTATTGGGACGACAACCGCTCCTCCGGCACCGGTGACCAGTTTCTGGCGGCAATGAAGCTAGCCGACGAGAACAAGAACGACGAGGCGCTGGCCGCGCTCGACAAGCTTGAGAAGGAAGGCCATGGCGCCTACCCGGTGCTGGCGCGGATGCGGGCTGCGACTGTTCAGGTGCAGAAGGGCGATGCCGCCGCGGCAATCGCCGCCTTCAACGAGATCGGCAAGGACAATGCCGTTCCGGCCGCCGTGCGCGATGCCGCCAAGATGCGTGCCGGCTGGTTGCTCATCGAGAACGGCACTTACGAACAGGTTTCGGCGGCGATCGAGGAAATGGCCGTTCCGGGCAACGCCTTCCGTCATTCGGCGCGCGAGGCACTCGGCCTTGCCGCTTACAAAGCCGGCAACATGGCGCAGGCGCGGCAGTGGTTCCAGTCGATCGTCGAGGATACTGACAGCCCACGCAATGTTGCCAATCGCGCCCATATGATGCTTGATCTGATTACCGCATCCGGCAAGGCGCCCGCCGCTCAGGGCTGATCGCGTTAAGGACAAGATATGAGTTTCACGGTCGCCATCGTCGGTCGTCCGAATGTCGGCAAGTCGACACTTTTCAACCGGCTGGTAGGCAAGAAGCTGGCGCTTGTCGATGACACGCCGGGTGTTACCCGCGACCGCCGGCCGGGCGATGCGCGGCTGATGGGCCTGACCTTCACGATCATCGACACGGCTGGTCTGGAAGAGGCCGACGCGGAAAGCCTGCAGGGCCGGATGCGGGCGCAGACGGAAGCGGCGATCGACGAGGCGGATATTTCGCTTTTCGTCGTCGACGCCAAGAGCGGATTGACGCCCGTCGATACCGACCTTGCCGAAATGCTGCGCCGGCGCGGCAAGCCTGTGGTGCTCGTCGCCAACAAATCCGAAGCGCGCGGCTCCGACAGCGGCTTCTATGACGCTTATACGCTCGGCCTCGGCGAGCCGACGCCGATTTCGGCAGAGCATGGGCAGGGCATGCTCGACCTGCGCGATGCGATCGTCGCGGCAATCGGCGAGGACCGGGCCTATCCCGAGAAAGAGGATGTGGCGGTTACCGACGTCGACATTCCGCAGACCGAAGGCGAGAGCAGCGACGAGGACGAAGAGCCGACCTATGACGAGACGAAGCCGCTCAGAGTGGCGATCGTCGGCCGGCCGAATGCCGGCAAGTCAACACTGATCAATCGCTTCCTCGGCGAGGACCGGCTTTTGACCGGGCCGGAGGCAGGCATCACTCGCGATTCCATCTCGGTCGAATGGGATTGGCGCGGCCGCACCATCAAGATGTTCGATACGGCAGGCATGCGCCGCAAGGCGCGGGTGATCGAGAAGCTGGAGAAGCTTTCGGTCGCCGACGCATTGCGCGCCATCCGCTTCGCCGAGACCGTCGTCATCGTCTTCGATGCGACGATCCCCTTCGAGAAGCAGGACCTGCAGATCGTTGACCTCGTGCTGCGCGAGGGACGCGCCGCCGTGCTCGCCTTCAACAAGTGGGACATGATCGAGGACCGGCAGGCGGTGCTTGCGGATCTGCGCGAAAAGACCGACCGGCTGCTGCCGCAGGCACGCGGCATTCGCGCCGTGCCGATCTCCGGCCAGACCGGCTGGGGGCTCGACAAGCTGATGCAGTCGATCATCGATACCGACAAGGTCTGGAACAAACGCATCTCGACGGCGCGGCTCAACCGCTGGCTGGAGACGCAGCAGATCCAGCATCCGCCACCGGCCGTTTCCGGCCGCCGCATCAAGCTGAAATATATGACGCAGGTCAAGGCCCGCCCGCCGGCCTTCATGATCTCCTGCACCCGGTCGGATGCGCTGCCGGAATCCTATACGCGCTATCTGATCAACGGGTTGCGCGCGGATTTCGACATGCCGAGCGTGCCGATCCGCATCCATTTCCGCTCGCCTGATAATCCGTTCGAAGGCAAGAAGAGACGAACGTAGGGTTCGGGGGCCTTTCGTAGTGGGAACACCCCCCTCTTCCCGGCAGGGCAGAGGGGGTACCACAAGCACTGTGATACCCAGTCCGGTTAGCAACTAAACCACGCTTCGATTCAGCGCCTCACGCAGCGCCACGATCTCGGCCTGGAGGCGGGTGAGGTCGACTGCATCGCGGCCGCTGGCAGCGGCGATGCAACCCGGGATGCCGATCGCCCTTTCCTTCAGGCGAATGCCTTCGTCGCTCAAGCGGATGACGACGACGCGTTCGTCGTCCTTGCTGCGTTCGCGGCTGACATAACCGGCGGTTTCCAGGCGTTTGAGCAAAGGGGTCAGCGTGCTCGATTCCAGGAAGAGCTTTTCGCCGAGGCCACCGACGGTCTGGCCATCCCGTTCCCACAGCGCGACCATGGCCAGATATTGCGGATAGGTGAGGCCGAGCGTGTCGAGAACCGGCTTGTAGACCCGATTTAGCGCGTGGCTTGCCGTATAGACGGCGAAGCAGATGAAATTGTCGAGCTTAAGCTGATCCTGCATAGGTTATCTCCAAACCAACTCAACTTATATCGCGCGATAAATAATCGTAGGCGTCTTTTACGCATGGCTGCTATGCAGAAATTTAAGTTGTCCAATATATAATCGTGCGCGATATGAAATCGGTGTTCAGAACGAACATCGAAACCCAGAGGACAAGACAATGTCGACCATCAAGACCGCATTTTCCGCAGCAGCACTGCTAGCAGCTTCCGCCGTCGGAGCGCTTGCTGATCCGGTACTCGAACCGACAACGCAGAAGTTTATCGACGGGCTTGCCGGCGGCAAGCCGATCTACACGCTGTCGCCGGCCGATGCCCGCGATGTCCTGGCCGGCGCGCAGAAGGGCGACGTGAAGAAGCGTGCCGCCCAGGAAGAAGACAGGGTCATCAAGGCCGGTCCGACAGGCAGCATCAAGCTGCGCATCGTCCGTCCGGAACATGCCAGGGGCACGCTGCCGGTCATTCTCTATTTCCATGGCGGCGGCTGGGTGCTGGGCGATGCCGATACGCATGACCGGCTAGTGCGCGAGATCGCCAACGGCGCCGATGCCGCCGTCGTCTTCGTCGATTATGAGCGCTCGCCCGAAGCCCGTTATCCCGTCGCCATCGAGCAGGCCTATGCCGCGACCAAATATGTCGCCGAACATGCCAAGGAGTTCAAGGTCGATGCCTCCAGGCTCGCTGTCGCAGGCGATAGCGTCGGCGGCAACATGGCGGCGGTGGTGACGCTGCTTGCCAAGGAGCGTGGCGGCCCTGCGATCGACCAGCAGGTGCTGTTCTACCCCGTCACCGACGCCAATTTCGACAATGTGTCCTACAACCAGTTCGCCGATGGGCCGTGGCTGACCAAGGAAGCGATGAAGTGGTTCTGGAACGCCTATCTGCCCGATGAGGCCAAGCGCAAGGAGCCGACGGCCTCACCGCTGCAGGCGTCGCTGGAGCAGTTGAACGGCCTGCCGCCGGCGCTCGTCATCGTTGACGAGAACGACGTGCTGCGCGATGAGGGTGAGGCCTATGCCCGCAAGCTCAGCCAGGCCGGTGTCCGCGTCACGTCGATGCGATACAACGGCACGATCCACGACTTCGTGCTGCTGAACGCGATTGCCGAAACGCCTGCGGCGCGCAGCGCGATTGCGGTCGCCAACGACACGCTTCGCAGCGCGCTTCACAAGTAAAACCAATCAGTCTGCGGATGGGACAGGCCCGGCGGTTTCGCCGGGCTTTCTGCTTCTTGGAAGCGATTTGGCAAACTGCCAGGCTTTCTTCCATTTCGGCGTGATCACGCCGTTGGCAGCGCGGATATTGTTGATGAACTGCAGCGTCGCCGCTTCCCAGGAATATCGCATGGCGAGCTCGCGTGCTTTGCCGCGCGAGGCGGAGAGGGCGGCTAGGCAGGCGGCCTGCAGGTTCTGGTCGAGCGCCCCGACCTCGCTATCCTCGCCGATGATGTCGACCGGGCCGGTGACCGGATAGGCTGCGACCGGCACGCCCGATGCCAGCGCCTCGAGGATAGTGTTGCCGAAGGTGTCGGTGAGCGAGGGAAAGACGAAGACATCGGCCTGGGCGTAGGTTTTCGCCAGATCCTCGCCGAACTGCACGCCGGCGAAGAAGACGTCGGGATATTGCTTTTCAAGCTCGGCGCGCGCCGGGCCGTCGCCGACGACGACCTTGGAACCCGGCAGATCGAGATCGAGGAAGGCCGGCAGGTTCTTTTCCAGCGCCACGCGGCCGACGGTCATGAAGATCGGGCGCGCCAAGCCGAACGGGTTTTCCTCGAGCGCCATCGGACGGAACTGCGTGGCGTCAATGCCGCGGCTCCAGGGCATGAGGTTGCGGATGCCCTTTTCCGACAGTTCGCGGGCGAGGCTCGGCGTCGCCACCATGCAGCCGGCGCCGCCATTGTGGAACCAGCGGACGAAGGAATAGAGCCAGCTCTTCGGTATCGGCAGGCGCGCGGAAACGTATTCCGGGAAGCGGGTGTGGTAGCTCGTCGAAAACGGCATACGGTTCTTCAGGCACCAGCGGCGGGCGGTCAGCCCCAGCGGACCTTCGGTGGCGATATGCACGTAGGAGGGATTGTGCTTTTCGATCTCGCGGGCGATGCGGCGGTAATTGGCGATCGACAGGCGGATCTCGGGATAGGTCGGGCAGGGGATGCTGTTGAAGCGCTCCGGCGTCACCATCGAAACCTCGACGCCCATCTTCGCCAGTTCGCGGTTGGTGTTCTCGATCGAGCGCACAACGCCATTGACCTGCGGGTGCCAGGCATCGGTGACGATCACCAGCCTCTCAGGCAGGTTTCCGGCGGCTGCGGCATTGGCCCAGCTCTCGCCGCTATAAGTGTTTGCCGGACGTTGCAGCATGTCACGATTTCCATCCGCGTCGCAGTGATATGCCAACGCTCAACCCCTCAGCGGGGTTCCGGAACGGCGATTCCCGCTTCTCTATTTTGAGGCATGACCATGATGGAAATATTACAGCCCATATTGCGAGGATTGCAGGGCTTTCGCCGGCCTGATCGCCCCGATTATGTCAGTGGCTGGCGGCAGTTTCTCATTTGAAAGAAGAAGGTCACGGCGCCGGTCGTGGACCGGCGCCGCCTGGGAGGTCAAGCTGCAGCGGAAGCCGAGCTTGCGGTCGGAACTTCCGAGATCGTCTTCAGAACCTGCGAAGCGATCTGGTAGGGGCAGCCCTGCGAGTTCGGGCGGCGATCTTCCAGATAGCCCTTGTAGTCGTTCTTGACGAAGGAGTGCGGCACGCGGATCGAGGCACCACGGTCGGCAACGCCGTAGGAGAACTTGTTCCACGGAGCCGTCTCGTGCTTGCCGGTCAGGCGCTTGTCGTTGTCAGGACCGTAGACGTCGATGTGGTCCATCAGGTTCTTTTCGAACTGCGCCATCAGCGCCTCGAAATAGGCCTTGCCGCCGACTTCGCGCATGTACTTGGTCGAGAAGTTGCAATGCATGCCCGAGCCGTTCCAGTCGGTGTCGCCGAGCGGCTTGCAGTGATACTCGATGTCGATGCCGTACTTTTCGGTCAGGCGCTGCAGGAGGTAGCGTGCCATCCAGATCTGGTCGGCGGCCTTCTTGGAGCCCTTGCCGAAAATCTGGAATTCCCACTGGCCCTTGGCCACTTCGGCATTGATGCCTTCGTGGTTGATGCCGGCAGCGAGGCAGAGGTCGAGATGCTCTTCGACGATTTCGCGGGCGACGTCGCCGACGTTCGAATAGCCGACGCCGGTGTAATAAGGGCCCTGCGGAGCGGGGTAGCCCTGCTCAGGGAAGCCGAGCGGACGGCCGTTCTGGTAGAAGAAATATTCCTGCTCGAAGCCGAACCAAGCGTCTTCGTCGTCGAGGATGGTGGCGCGGGCATTCGATGCGTGCGGCGTGACGCCATCCGGCATCATGACTTCGCACATGACGAGAGCGCCGTTGGTGCGGGCCGGGTCGGGATAGATAGCGACCGGCTTCAGCACGCAATCGGAGCTGCGGCCTTCAGCCTGCTGCGTCGAGGAGCCGTCAAAGCCCCAGAGCGGAAGCTGTTCCAGCGTCGGGAATGCGTCGAATTCCTTGATCTGCGTCTTGCCACGCAGGTTCGGTACCGGAGTGTACCCATCGAGCCAAATATACTCGAGCTTATATTTTGTCATCGTGACTCTCTCAATGCTACGAAGGTGAGCAAATCCGGAGGTGATCTCGGCGCGCAAGCGCATCCGACCGCCAGGGATGACGCTTTAAAAGCACGTAGTGTGCCAGTTTTGGCGCCACGCGAAAGAAAAATCGCGACTCAGCGTGTCGGCCGATTTTTTCCCTTTTGGAAAATCGGGCTGTTTTTAACGCTCAGTGGCGGTATCGCCCATCAAATCGCACTTTTTCCCTCTGGAACCGGATGAAAATTGCGGCGTTAGGCTGAAATGATGAAGTGTTAAACAAATTATCGGAAGCTTTTAGTCGAGACAGCATGCCGACCGATTACAATTGCAACATTGCCCTTATTTTATGCAATTTGCATAAACTATGTGCATTGTGCTATGTAGATGGTCCTGAAATGTTGATGCGCCGAACTGAATGGAGGCGATCTCATGCCCACCGGTTTCCATCGCGAATCCGCAACGATCTACCAGTTTCCCGTTAAGGCGATACGAAACGCCAACCGGTTCGAACGCGCCAGGCTGATGGAGCGCGAGGCCGCAGACGTCTGCGATGCTGCGCTCGACAGCTGCTGGTACCATGACGAGGCAGTTCGCGAGACCGATCGGCCGACGAAGTCCTGATTGCCCCAAGATCAGGATGATTTTAGGCCCGATCGGCCTGAATCCTGATCTAGATCAAAGAAATAGAGCATGATGTCGTCCGAAAACCGCGCACACTTTTCGGCATCATGCTCTAGCAGCGGGCAAACGATGCCGACAGGGCGGGGAGCGCCCGGACATGGTGTTCAACCTGCGTCAGCATGTGCGGCCCAAAAGCATGTTTCGCTAAGCGAATCTGAAAGATCGCGCCGCTTTAGCCGCCATCCAATCCAAGCTTTTCCCTTACGACCAATGCGCCATGTTCGCTGACGACGCGGGCAGCGACCTTTGCTGCGAAGCGGGCGGCGGCAAGTGCATCGCCTGCTTCGAGATATCGTGCGAGAAAAGCGCCGTTGAAGCTGTCGCCGGCGCTGGTCGTGTCGACCACCTTCTCCACCTTTTCGGCCGGAACGAAGGTCTGCTCGCCGGCAAAATTCAGCGTAACACCCTCCGCGCCGTTCTTGACGACGATATGGATGGCACCCAGCGCGCGATAGCGGTGGATCGTTGCTTCGATGGAATCGTCGCCGAAATGGGCGGCCTCGTCGTCGAAGCTCGGCATGACGAGCACGGAGGAGCGGGCGCCTTCGCTGATCGTCGTATGCATCACGTCGTAGCTCGACCAGAGGCGCGGACGGATGTTCGGATCGAAGACGACGAGCTTGCCGGCGGCCTTGGCGCGGCGGATTTCGGCGAGCAGCGTCTCGGCATCCTCATGCGGCAGGATGGCAAGCGTGATGCCGGAGAAATAGACGACTTCAGCGCTCTCCACCGCCTCGCGCAGGCGGTCGGGATCGGCAGCCAGGCTGCGGGCGGCGGCGCTGTCGCGCCAGTAGCTGAAGGAGCGCTCGCCGTTCTTCAGGTTGATCATGTAGAGGCCGGGCGTCCTGCCTTTGATGCGGCGGATGAGGCTCGTGCCGATGCCAGCCTTGTCGATGAAGGCGACCATCTCATCCGACATGGCGTCGTCGCCGACTGCGGTGAAATAATCGACCGACCAGTCGGGGCCGAGGCAGGCGCGGGCATACCAGGCGGTGTTGAAGGTATCGCCGGCAAAGCCCTTGCGCAGCAATCCGTCGCCTGCCTGCGAGAGTTCCACCATGCATTCACCGATCGATAGAAACCGTCCGCTCACCTTGTCCTCCCGGCATTAGAGCGCCGCGCGTCCAAAAGGACGCGCTAAGGACGCTCTATCACTTTGAATGGGCGCATAATCCTTTCCGAAAATCGATTCCGATTTTCGGGGTTATGCGCGGGTCTCCATTCGCTGATACGCGGAGAGTATGGGGGTGGCAAGCGCGGATATTGCGGGATATGAAGAGCCCGCTTTGCAGACAGGACGAAGGCCGCTTGCGCGGCCTTCGTATCACTCATGGTCTGTCCATATGATAACAGGCGGCCTTCTGGCCGGGGCGGACCTCCTCGGTCGGCGGCATTTCGGTGCGACAGATGTCGGTCGCCTTCCAGCAGCGCGGTGAGAAGACGCAGCCTTTCGGCGGGTTGAGCGGCGAAGGCGGGTCACCCTGCAGACGGATGCGGGTGCGCAGGCGCGCAAGCTTCGGATCCGGGATCGGCGCGGCGGAAAAGAGCGCCTGCGTATAGGGATGGGCGGGATGATCGAAGACGGTGGCGCAGTCGCCCGCTTCCACCACCCTGCCGAGATAGAGCACCAGCACATCGTCGGAGATCAGGCGCACCACGGAGAGGTCGTGGCTGATGAAGATCAGCGTCAGGCCGAATTCCTTGCGCAGCCTGCGCAGAAGCGTGATGACCTGGCCCTGGATCGAGACGTCGAGGGCCGAAACCGGCTCGTCGCAGATGATGAGCTTCGGTTTGGTGACCACCGCGCGGGCGATGCCGATGCGTTGCGCCTGGCCACCGGAGAATTCGTGCGGATAGCGGTTGATCATCTCCGGCACCAGGCCGACGGCGGTCATGATCTCGCGGACGCGTTCGGTGCGCTCGGCCCTCGATAGCTTCGGCTCGAAGACGGTGAGCGGCTCGGCGATGATGTCGCCGACTGTCATGCGCGGGTCGAGCGAGGCGATCGGATCCTGGAAGATGATCTGCATGTCGCGCCGCGCCGCGCGCATTTCCTCGTCTGACAGGTCGAGCAGGTTGCGGCCCTGCCAGAGGATACGGCCCTTCTGCGATTTCAACAGCCGCAAGATGGAGCGGCCGAGCGTGGATTTGCCGCAGCCGGATTCGCCGACGATGCCGAGCGTGCGGCCTTCGCTGAGGTCGAAGCTGACATTGTTGACGGCGGTGAGAAAAATCGGCGGCTTGAAGAGGCCTTTCGCCGGCAGTTCGAATTGGGTCGTCAGGTTCTCGACCCTCAGAAGCGATCGGTCAGCCATGGTTCAGCAACTCCTCACGACGCGGGAACGGATGGTAGCAGGCGGCGCAGTGGTGCGGCGCCAGCGTTTCGAGCAGCGGCGGGCGGTCGATGCAATCGTCCTGGACCTGCGAACAGCGCGGCGAGAAATTGCAGCCCTTCGGCAGGTGCTGCAGGTTCGGCGGACGCCCGGGGATGACGACGAGGTCGTCGACATCCTGGTCCGGCCGCGGGATCGAGGCATGCAGTGCTGCGGTATAGGGATGGGCCGGATTGTCGAAGAGCTCATCGACCGGCGCTTCCTCGACGATGCGGCCGGCATACATGACGGCGACGCGGTCGGCGAGGCCGGCGACGACGCCGAGATCGTGGGTGATCATGATCAGCGCCGTGTTCATCTCCGCCGTCAGATCGTTGAAGAGATCGAGGATCTGCGCCTGGATGGTGACGTCGAGCGCGGTCGTCGGCTCGTCGGCGATCAACAGTTTCGGCCGGGTGAGCAGCGCCATGGCGATGACGATGCGCTGGCGCATGCCGCCGGAGAGCTCGTGCGGATAGAGATGAAAGCGCCGTGTCGGGTCGGGGATGCCGACGCGTTTGAGCATGTCGAGTGCGGCGGCGGATGCGGCGCGCGCCGTCAGCCCGCCGTGCACCTCGAGCTGTTCCGTCAGCTGCCGGGAAATCTTCAGCGATGGATTGAGGGCGGTCATCGGATCCTGGAAGACCATGGCCATGTCCTTGCCGCGGATCTGGTCGAGTTCGCGCGGTTTCAGCGCCAGCACGTCCTTGCCTTCGAGCAGCGCCTGTCCCGTCGTTTTGCCGTTCTTGGCGAGCAGCCCCATGATGCCGAGGAAGGTCTGGCTCTTGCCGGAACCGGATTCGCCGACGATGGCAATGCGCTCGCCGCGCTTGACCGTCAGGTTCATGTTCGAGACCGCCTTCACCTCTCCATCCGGTGTCTTGAAGGTGATCGAGTAGTCTTTGAGTTCGAGAAGGGTATCTTTTTGTGTTTCCTGGGACATTCTTAGCGATCCTTCGGGTCGAACGCGTCGCGCAGGCCGTCGCCGATGAAGAGCAGGCTGAGCAGCAGGGCGACGAGGAAGCTTGCCGGGAAGACCAGCAGCCACGGCATGCTTTCCATGGCATCGGATCCCTCGGCGATCAGTGTGCCGAGCGAGGTCAGCGGTTCCTGCACGCCGAAGCCGAGATAGGAAAGGAAGCTTTCGGTGGCGATGATTTCAGGCACCGTCAAGGCTGCGAAGATGACCACCGGTCCGACGAGGTTCGGGATGATGTGTTTGATGATGATCTTGAACGGCCGCTGCCCGGATGCGCGGGCCGCTTCGATGAATTCGCGATGCTTGATCGACAGCGTCTGGCCGCGCACGATGCGGGCCATGGTCAGCCATTCCAGCGCGCCGATGGCGGCAAAGAGCAGATAGACGTTGCGGCCGAAGATCACCATCAGCAGGATGACGAAGAGGATATAGGGAAGCGCATACATGATATCGACGAAGCGCATCATGATCGCATCCAGCCTGCCGCCAATATAGCCCGATACCGCGCCGTAGAGCACGCCGATGAAGACGGAGACGACGGTCGCCGTCAGCGCCACGGCGAGCGAGACGCGGGTGCCGTAAAGGACGCGAGCGAGGAGGTCGCGGCCGTTCGGGTCGGTGCCGAAATAGTGGCCGGTTTCGATCGAGGGCGGTATGCGGAAGGCCGCCCAATCGGGATCCTCATAGTTGAACGGAATGAACCAGGGGCCGATAAAGGCCGCGAGGATCAGCAGCGTCAGGACGACGATCGACAGGACGGCGGCCTTGTTGCGCCCGAGGCGGCGCAAGGCATCCTTGGTGAGCGAGCGGCTTTCGGGTGCAAGGCCTTCCGCCTCCAGCAATTCCTGGGCAAGCAGTTCGCGCTTTGCGGGGTTGAGGATCATCTGTTTCTCACTTTCGGATCGAGCCACGCATAAGCGATGTCGACGAGAAGGTTCAGAACGACGATCAGCACCATATAGAAGATGACCGTGCCGAGAACCATGCCGTAGTCGCGGTTGAGCGCCGCGTTGATGAAGTAGCGGCCGATGCCGGGCAATCCGAAGATGCTCTCGACAACAAGCGAGCCGGTGAGAAGGTAGCTAGCTGCCGGTCCGAGATAGGAGACGACAGGCATCAACGCAGGTTTCAGCGCGTGGCGCATCACGGTCAGCCGCGGGCCAATGCCCTTGGCCTTGGCGGTGCGGATGAAGTTCTGGTTCATCACCTCGATCATCGAGCCGCGGGTGATGCGCGAAATGCGCCCTGCATGCGGCAGAGCCAGAACGACGATCGGCAGGATCAGGAACTTGATCGATCCGTCACCCCAGCCGCCGACCGGAAGCCAGGCGAGATGGATGCCGAAGACGAGCTGCAGTATGGGGGCGATCAGGAAGTTCGGCAGCACGACGCCGATCAGTATGAGCGCGCCCAGAATATAATCCGGCGCCTTGTTCTGGTAGAGCGCCCCAAGACAGCCGACGGCCACGCCGACAATGATAGCAATCAGGAAGGCAGCCGTACCGATGGTGAAGGTGTAGGGCAGACCGATCATGATCTGCTGGGCGACGGTGAAGTCTTCGCTGGCGAAGGACGGGCCGAGATCGCCCCGGAGCAGGTCACCGACATAGATCAGGTATTGCTGGATGAGCGGCTTGTCGAGGTTGTAGTGAGCCGCAAGGTTTTTCAGGATCACCGGCGGCAATGGCCTTTCGCCATCGAAAGGGCCGCCGGGGGCAAGGCGCAAAACAAAAAAGCAGGCTGTGACGGCGATCCACAGAACGGGGATCGTCGACAGGAGGCGACGGAGTGCGTATTTGATCATGATCGTGGGCCGGTCCTTCCCGCGAGGCGCGGGAAGGACCGTTTTCCCTTACTCTTTCATCGACAGCCAACGGGTGCGGTGGATGTCCTGGATGTTGTCGACGAAGCCCTCGATCTTCGGCGAAACGACATTCTTCGACACGTAGTAGTAGATCGGCAGGGCGGCGGATTCATCCAGAGCCAGCTGTTCGGCCTTCTTGAAAATCGCGGCACGCTTGGCGAGATCGGTCTCGGCGTTGCCTTCCTTGATCATCTTGTCGTATTCGGGATTGGACCAGCGGCCGTAGTTCATCTGCACGCCCGTCACCAGAAGGTTCAGGAAGTTGTCCGGATCGTTGTAGTCGGCAAGCCATCCGGCGCGGCCGATTTCGACCTGGCCACGCTGCATCTGGTCGTAATGCACCTTGGTTTCGGCGTTGACGAGCTCGACATTGACGCCGAGCGGCTTCCACATGGAAGCGATGGCGACGGCGATGCGCTTGTGATTGTCGTTGGTGTTGTAGCTGAGGACGGCGTGAAGCGGCTTGTCCGGGCCGAAACCGGCTTCGGTCAGAAGCTTCTTGGCTTCGGCGACCTTCTCGCTGTAGGGCAGGTCCTTCCAGCTGACATAGGCTGGCTCGCCGTAATTCGCCGTGCCGGGCGGAACCCATGAATAGGCCGGCAGTTCGCCGGTGCCGAGGATCTGCGGGCCGATCACTTCACGGTTGATCGCCATGGAGAGCGCCTGACGGACGCGCTTGTCGCTGAAGGGCGGCTTCTGCGAGTTGACGACGTAATAATAGAGGCCGGAGAAGGGAGCGACATGTGCCTGGCCCGGCAGGTTCTTCTTCATCCACTCGTACTGGTCGGTCGGGAAGTCGGTGAGGATGTCGAATTCGCCGGCACGGTAGCGTTTGAGCGCGGCTTCCTGGTCTTCGAGCACGAAGAACTTCGCACCGTCGATCTTCAGGTCCTTGGTGTCGTACCACTGATCGTTCTTGACCGTCGTGACATGCGAGCCGGGAACCCATTCGACCGGCTTGTAGGGGCCGTTGGTGACGATGTTGCCGATCTTGACCCAATCCTGCCCCTTCGCCTCGACGACATGCTTCGGCAGCGGATAGGCAGTGTAATGCATCAGAGCATTGATGAAATAGGGAGTGGAGTTTTCAAGTGTGATCTCCAGCGTCTTGCCGTCGATCGCCTTGACGCCGAGCTGGTTGAGATCGGTGATCTCACCCTTGTTGATCTTTTCCGCATTCTTGATGGTGAATTGCAGATAGGCATAATCGGCGGCATTCTTCGGGTCAACGAGGCGCTGGAAGGCGAAGACGAAGTCTCCTGCCGTGACCGGCTGGCCATCGGACCACTTGATGCCGTCGCGAAGCTTGAAGGTGTAGACCTTGCCATCAGGCGAAATCGTCCAGCTTTCAGCCTGGCCGGGGATCGGATTATCCTTGGCGTCCTCGGTGACGAGGCCTTCGAAAATGTCGCCGGCGATACGGTTCTCCCAGTCGCCGGAAAGCTTCTGCGGATCGAGCGACTGCGGGTCGCCACCATTGTGAATGTTGAGCGTGGCCGCATGGGCCGAAAACGCCAGCAATGTGCCAAGCATTGCAGAGGCGAGAAATTTTTTCGCGAAATGGTTCATGGTGGGTCCACCTTTCTAGGCTTTTCGCCTTTATTAGACATTTGTTCCCGGTGTTTGACCTCTTACGTGCAGGTCAGCGCGCACATTATCGCAAAGGCTTTGCGTTGCAACCCCAAATCCAGAGGGTGGAAACGGGTTGTGGACACGCCTATATACGTCTCCCCCTTGTCATATCGCGACGATGCGTCGCGGCGTTGCGCAACGCCTTCATAACTGCTTCACATGGTTGTCTTTTGTTTCGTCCGCTTTAGTGTGGCGAGCGCAAACGAGGCAGGAGATGTAGCCGATGGCATTGCAGGCAGGCGGGAGTGCGGACTGGTGGCGCGGCGCGGTGATCTATCAGGTCTATCCGCGCTCGTTTCAGGACACCAACAGCGACGGTCTCGGCGATCTCAGGGGCATCACCCGCCGGCTGCCGCATATTGCCAGCCTCGGCGTCGACGCGATCTGGCTCTCGCCTTTCTTCAAGTCGCCGATGGCCGACATGGGCTATGACGTTTCCGATTATTGCGACGTCGATCCGATCTTCGGCACGCTCGCCGATTTCGACGAGATGATGGCCGAAGCGCATAGCCTCGGCATCAAGGTCGTCATCGACCAGGTGATCTCGCATACCTCCGACCGGCATCCCTGGTTCGTCGAGAGCCGGTCGAGCCGGACCAATCCGAAGGCGGACTGGTATGTCTGGGCCGATCCGAAGCCTGACGGTACGGCGCCGAATAACTGGCTGTCGATTTTCGGTGGCCCGGGCTGGGAGTGGGATGGCGTGCGCCGGCAATATTACCAGCACAATTTCCTGACCTCGCAGCCGGACCTCAACTTCCACAGCAAGGCGGTGCAGGATGCGGTGCTGGAGACGGTGAAGTTCTGGCTCGATCGCGGCGTCGACGGCTTCCGCCTGGACACGGTCAACTATTATTTCTGCGACAAGCTGCTCAGGAGCAATCCGCCGCACGAGCCCGACGAGGATGATGCAGGCCTCGATGCGCCCGATACCAATCCCTACGGCATGCAGAACCATCTTTATGACAAGACGCAGCCGGAAAATGTCGATTTCCTCAAGCGCTTCCGGGCGCTGCTCGATCAGTACGAAGATCGCACGACCGTCGGCGAAGTCGGCGACGGTGCGCGTTCGCTGAAGACGGTTGGCGCCTATACGAGTGGCGGCGACAAGCTGCACATGTGCTACACATTCGATCTGCTCGGGCCGGATTTCACCGCCGAGCATATTCGCGGTTGCGTCGAGGCCTTCCAGAAGGCAGTCACGGACGGCTGGGTCTGCTGGGCTTTTTCCAACCACGACGTCATGCGCCATGTCAGCCGTTTCGCGCGGACGGAGGAAGAGCGGCCTGTTATCGCCAAGCTGGCGATCTCGGTGCTTGCGGCGCTGCGTGGTTCGATCTGCCTCTATCAAGGCGAGGAACTCGGCTTGCCCGAGGCGGAACTCGCCTTCGAGGATCTGCGCGACCCCTACGGCATCCGCTTCTGGCCGGCCTTCAAGGGCCGCGATGGATGTCGCACACCGATGCCCTGGGAAGCCGGCAAGGCGCATGCGGGCTTCACCTCGGCGGAAAAGAGCTGGCTGCCGGTGCCTTACGAGCAGGCAGCGCTTTCCGTGGATACGCAGGAGGCGGGCGACAACTCGGTGCTGCATCACTACCGCAGGACGCTCGCATTCCGGAAGAGCCACCCGGCGCTGATCGACGGCGACATGACCTTCATCGGCACCAACCAGGATCTGCTCGCCTTTACGCGAGACAAGAACGGCGAAAAACTGCTCTTCGTTTTCAACCTGACGCGCAAACCGGCGGAATTCCGCCTGCCTGAAGGCATGGTGCTCGGGGAGCCGCTTGAGATGCCGGGCTTCGAGGCAGTGGCAGGCACGGGGTTCGTGAAGCTTGCAGCGCTGGACGGGTTTTGTGCGCGGGTTTGATACCTCGCGAGACCGGTTTCCGGTTGTGGAAATGGCGAATTTGACAGGGCTGTATTTTTTAACTTACAATTGATGTGTTCATCTTGAAGCAGACAGCTACTTTTCGAAAGTGGCACAAAAAACTGAAAGATGGAAAGGCCAAGGCGACGATTGCCTTGCGTCTTCAGCGTCTCGCGACCGGGCATGCCGGCGACGCCTCACCGATCGGCGAGGGGTTGAGCGAACTGAGCATTCACTATGGGCCTGGCTATCGGATCTATTATTGCAAACGCGGAGAAACTATCATCGTGCTTCTCTGCGGCGGTGACAAAAGCACGCAGGAACCGACATACGAACGGCAAAAAGGAACCGCCTCGGAATGGAGTGACGATAATGGCTGAAGAGATTTTCGACTTTGATCCGGCTGAGATGCTTGATTCCGACGAGGCCATCGAAGCCTTCATCACCGAGGCATTGCAGACGGGAGACGCGAAATTCATCGCGTCCGCTCTTGGTGTCGTCGCGCGTGCCAAGGGCATGAGTAAGATCGCCAGGAAAACAGGCCTTGCTCGCGAGCATCTTTATAAGGCACTGAGCGAAAACGGAAATCCCACCCTGGAGACCACGCTGGCGGTCATGAAGGCGATCGGGCTTGAGCTGACGACCAAGCATCACGCGGTCTGAGAGCGTCTGTCGCCGGCGATTGATCACATCACCCAATCAGCGCGAACTTGTCCACATCCACCATGCCGCGGTCGGATATCTTCAGGTGCGGGATGACCGGCAGCGGCAGGAAGGCGAGTTGGAGAAAGGGTTCCTCCAGCGTGGCGCCCAGCGCCAAGGCGGCTTTGCGCAGTTGGTGGAGCGTATCGCGGACCGTCTCGTAGGGCTCGAGGCTCATCAAGCCGGCGATGGGCAGGGCGATTTCACCGGTGACCTTGCCGCCTTCGACGACGACGAAGCCGCCCTTGATCTCGCCGAGGCGGTTTGCGGCGCGTGCCATGTCGTCCTCGCTGACACCGACCACGCAGATATTGTGGCTGTCATGGCCGACGGTCGAGGCGATCGCACCCTTCTTCAGGCCAAAACCCTGGACGAAGCCGTTGGCGTGGTTGCCGTTCTTGCCATGGCGCTCGATGACGGCGACCTTGATGATATCGTTGGCAAGATCGACCGTCGTCTCGTTGCCCCTGACGGGCAGGCGATAGCGGCGATGCTCGGTGATGATCTTGCCCGGTATGACGCCGATGACAGGCGTTTCGCCTTCGGCGACCGGGACGCCGAAATGGGCGGCGTTGACGGGCCGGGCCTTGACGCTGTCGAGGCCGATTGGGGCAACCGGTCTGCGCGAGGAAAAGAGCGCATCGGTGACGCGGCGGCCGGCCGAGAAAACCATGTCGGCGCGGCAGTTTTCCAGACTGTCGAGCACCACCAGATCGGCGCGCCAGCCCGGCGCGACCAAGCCACGGTCTTTGAGGCCGAAGGCGCGGGCGGCCGAAATCGAGGCGGCGCGGTAGATCGCCAGGGGCTCGACGCCGCTTGCGATCGCCGTGCGGATCATGTGATCGAGATGACCCTGTTCGGCGATATCGAGCGGATTGCGGTCGTCAGTACAAAGCGCGAGGAAGGGTGAAAGCCGCTCGGTGATAATGGGTATCAGCGCCGCGAGATCCTTGGAGACCGAACCCTCGCGCACGAGGATATGCATGCCCTTGCGGATCTTTTCCAAGGCTTCGCCGGCGGTCGTGCATTCATGCTCGGTGCGGATGCCGGCTGCGAGATAGCCGTTGAGGTCATTGCCGGACAGCAACGGCGCGTGGCCGTCGATATGGCCGCCCTGGAAGGCGTCGAGCTTGGCCATGCAGACAGGATCCTTGTGGATCACGCCCGGGAAATTCATGAATTCGGCAAGTCCGATGACCTTAGGATGATGGCGATAGGGCAGGAGGCGCTCGACCGGCAGGTCGGCGCCCGAGGTTTCGAGATGGGTCGCGGGCACGCAAGAGGAGAGCTGGACGCGGATGTCCATGATCGTCTCCAGCGACGATTGGAGAAAGAACTCGATGCCTTCGGCGCCAAGCACATTGGCGATCTCATGGGGATCGCAGATCGCGGTGGTGACGCCGTAGGGCAGCACGCAGCGATCGAATTCATGCGGTGTGACGAGCGAGGATTCGATGTGCAGATGCGTGTCGATGAAGCCTGGAACGACGATCCTGCCCGATATATCGATCTCGGTCTCGCCCTCATAATCGCCTGAGGTGCCGACGATGCGATCGGCGCCGATGGCAATGTCGGATCGGACGAGGTCACCGGTGACGAGGTCGAAGAAGCGGCCGCCCTTCAGCACGATATCAGCCGGCACGCGGCCGACACCCTGGTCGATCAGACGTTCGAGCTTGGTGGTCATGAATTGCTACCTCTTCGACTGTTTTCTGCCGGTGATCAAGAACGAATGCTGGAAAACATTTGGGTTGTATTTCCGGCTGCTTTTGCCTCGCTGGCAGCAGTGCTAGTGAAGCGAGAATATAGATGTCCGTTTCCAACTCAAGGTCATGATATGAAAGCGATTATTTCGGCAGCTTGCGCGGCTGCCTTTTTGTTGAGCGGCTGTGTGAACAACTCAGCTGTACTCACGACCGACAAAGATGGAAAGGTCAGTCGGATCATTCTCGGAAAGTCGACTGGAAGTGTTGCTTCCGATGAAGACCTTAAGCGCGTTGTGGTCGCCAGTTTTTACGCGCGAATTTCAAACCCAAAACCCAGTTGGACTTATCGTCAACCGATGGTGCTCATCAAACATCCAACACTGGAAAGTTACCTGCCTAAGGACAATGAGAAGCCCGACTGATCGGCAACCATTCCCAAAATGCAAATCGAGCGCCGTGGGGCGCCCGATCCTCGTTTATAAAAGCTATCGATTACTCTGCGGCGACGATCTTGCCGGCTTCCCATTTGTAGAGCGAGAAGCTCTGCGAGGTGAGATCGCCGGTCTCGCCATAGGTGACCTTGCCGATGGCGGTGGGGATCTCTTCGCCGCCTTTCAGCGCAGTTGCGACGGCTTCCGCATCCTCGGCGCTGCCGGCCTTCTCGATGCCGGCCTTCAGCACTTCGACGGCGGCATAAGCGTTTAGCGTGAAGGCCTCGGCCGGGATGTTCTTGGCGGCGAGCGCATCGGCTGCGGCTTTGGAATCCGGGCTCTTGGTGGCGTCCGAAGCGTTGGTGAAGATCGTGCCTCCTGCCGCATCCGTGCCGATTGCCCAGAATTCGGTGTTGGAGAGTCCGTCGCCGCCGATGATCGTCGCGTTGGCGGCAAGGTCATGCAGCTGGCGGGCCAGCAGGCCGCCTTCCGGGTGGTAGCCGCCGAAATAGACCACGTCGACCTTCTCGGACTTGATGCGGGTGGTGAGCGCGCTGAAATCCTTGTCACCAGGCGTGATCGCGTCGTTGATGACTTCGGTGATGCCGCCGGCGTTCAGCGTCGCCTTGAAGGCGTCGGCGAGACCCTTGCCGTAGGCGCCCTTGTCGTTGACGATGGCGACGCGCTTGTCCTTGAAATTCTTCAGCACATATTTGGCGGCGACTTCGGCCTGCTGATCGTCGCGGCCGCAGGTGCGCAGCACGTTGGTCAGACCGCGCTTGGTCAAGTCGGGGGCCGTCGCGGTCGGAGTGACCATCAGCACGCCGTTTTCAGCAAGCACGTCCGAAACGGGAATGGCGACGCCCGATGTCACCGGGCCGACGACGAAGCGGATGCCGTCGCCGACGACCTTGTTGGCGGCGGAAACGCCCTGTTTCGGTTCGCCGGCATCGTCGGCCAGTTCGAGGACGACCTTCTCGCCAAGAATTCCGCCCTTCTTGTTGATCTCGTCGACGGCTGTCTGAGCGCCGTTCTTCACTTGGTCGCCGTAGGCGGCGACAGGACCGGTCAGCGGCGCGATCAGGCCGATGGTGATATCGGCATGGGCAAGCGGGGCAAAGGCGAGCGACGCGACGAGGGTCACCGTCAATGTCTTGAGGGTCATTGTCTGTCTCCTTGGATGGGGTCATTCGACCCGCGATGAGGTGCCGCGCCGGATTTTCCGGATCGTTCAACGGCCCCCAGGCCGTGCCAAGGACGATCGATATCGGCGCGATCGATGCGCCCTCCGGCCATATTTGGCTCGAATGGGTGCAACGGCAAGATTTTTAAGAATTTTGGTGAGATTCCGCAAGTTGATAACAAAATGAAACGAAAATCGAGCCGATCCGGCGCGAAATAATCCAAAATCGTCGATCGTGGCGCCGTCTGCAGATTTCCGGAGGGTGCTTTACCCGCATCTGCGCGGTGCCGATGAACCTCCCGAATTTCGCGAAACTCTTCGTCTTTCTGAATAGTCGAATTCGGTTTCGAGGTTAACACTTGATTCTACCAATTAGAGTAGAATCATTGTTCGTGCATATATTGCTGCGATGCAAAAGAACGGTCGATAATAAACAGAGAGATATTTCAGGAACAGAGATCTGGATGCTCAAGCGTATCGAAGCCAGACAGGTGCGCCACGGAATGTTTGTGGAGGCGATCGAGGGTGCATGGCAGGACCCTCTTCTGTCCAAGCGAAGATTTCTGCTGCGCCGTGAAGTCGATGCCCTGAAGCTTCGCAAGAGCGGCATTGAAGGTGTTATCATCAACACCAGCAGAGGCCTCGACATCGACGGTCTGCCAGGCGGCAATATCGAGATCGACACCAAGGTGGCACGCGAGTCCATCCAGAAATCCGTGCAGGTCCTGGAAAGCGTTTTCGGCCGGCTCCAGCATGGTGATGGCATCAGCTTCGATCAGGTGGCGCCGGTGATTTCCTCGGTCTCCAAGTCGATGGATGACAATCCCACTGTCTTTCTGAGCGTTACGCGTCTGAAATCCAAGGACGAAGTGACGTTTCTGCATTCGCTTTCGGTGAGTGCGCTGATGATCCTTTTCGGCCGTCATCTCGGACTTGACGAGACGACCGTGCAGATGCTCGGCACGGCAGGATTGCTGCACGACGTCGGCAAGCTGGAAATTCCGCTCGAGATACTCAACAAGGAAGGGCGCCTGGACGAGAACGAGATCAAGATGATCCGCGATCATCCGGAAAAGGGGCACGCAATCCTGTCACGCCAGGAAGGCATGCCGGAGATCGTTCTCGACGTCTGCCTCAACCATCATGAGCGTATCGACGGCAAGGGCTACCCCCGCAGGCTTTCCGAAGCGCAGGTCAGCTTCCATGCGCGTCTTGCTGCGATTTGCGACGTCTATGACGCCATGACCTCCGTGCGGCCGTACAAGGCGCCATGGAGTGCGAGCCAAGCACTGAAATGGATGCTTGGCAATGAAGGGCAATTCGATCGCCGGCTGCTGAAGAAATTCGCCCTCTGCCTTTCGGTCGCCGCCGTGACTTGAGGCCTATCGGTCTTCCCAACAAAGGGCCTGCGTGGATTTACAGCGCCGCGCGTCTATTCAGATGCGCGGCGCTGTAACACTTTGAATTGCTGCATAATTTTGTGCCTTAAATCGAATCCGATTTAAGGAATTATCCGCCGTAGGCCCTGATGCCGGAAGTCTTCAGAGCTTTCTCAAATGTTGTTCTGGAGGATCGTCCGCAGCTTGCCGAAGAGCTCGTCGATGTGGTGCTTCTCGATGATCAGCGGCGGGGAGAGCGCGATGATATCGCCGGTGGTGCGGATTAGCAGGCCGCTTTCATAGGCTTTCAGGAAAGCGGTGAAGGCGCGCTTGGTGGGCTCGCCGGCGATCGGGTCGAGCTCGATGGCGCCGATCAGGCCGGTGTTCCTGATGTCGATGACATTGGGGCAGTCCTTCAGCGAATGCAACGCGTCGGCCCAGTAGTCGGAAAGCTCGGCGGCGCGTGTCAGCAGGCCCTCTTCCTTGTAGGTGTCGAGCGTGGCGAGTGCGGCGGCGGAGGCAATCGGGTTGCCGGAATAGGTATAGCCGTGGAAGAACTCGATCATGTGCTCCGGGCCGTTCATGAAGGCATCATGGATCTCGGAGGTGACGAAGACGGCGCCCATCGGAATGACGCCGTTGGTCAGTCCCTTGGCGGCGGTGATCATGTCGGGCTTGACGTCGTAATATTGCGCGGCAAAGGGGGCGCCGAGGCGGCCGAAGCCGGTGATGACTTCGTCGAAGATCAGAAGGATACCGTGTTTGGTGCAAATCTCGCGCAGCTTCTGCAGGTAGCCCTTCGGTGGGATCAAGACGCCGGTGGAGCCCGCCACCGGCTCGACGATGACGGCGGCGACGGTCGAGGCGTCATGCAGGGTGACGATACGCTCGAGCTCGGTGGCGATGTCGCCGCCATGCTCGGGCTCGCCGCGGGTAAAGTTGTTCTTGCCGGGCTGGTGGGTGTGCGGCATGTGATCGACGCCGGTCAGAAGCGTGCCGAACATCTTGCGGTTGGTGACGATGCCGCCGACGGATATGCCGCCGAAGTTGACGCCGTGATAGCCGCGCTCGCGGCCGATCAGGCGGAAGCGTGATCCATTGCCCTTCACACGGTGATAGGCGAGCGCCACCTTGAGCGCGGTCTCGACGGATTCTGAGCCGGAGTTGGTGTAGAGGACGTGGTTCAGGCCTTCAGGGGCAATGTCGACCAGGCGGTTCGCCAGTTCGAAGGCCTTGGGATGGCCGAGCTGGAAGGCCGGCGCGTAATCGAGTTCGCCGGCCTGCTCGCGGATCGCCTCGGTGATCTTCGGGCGGCAGTGGCCGGCATTGACGCACCAGAGGCCAGCCGTGCCGTCCAGCACCTGACGACCGTCATGGGTCGTATAGTACATGTCCTTGGCGCCGACGAACAAACGCGGCTCCTTCTTGAACTGGCGATTTGCCGTAAACGGCATCCAGAAGGCGCGAAGATCGTTCGGTGCATTGAGGCGATTGGACATGCTGTTCTCCTGGCCGCTGACGGCCCTTTCCCGGGCTTCACGCCCATATTTTTACTGCCCGGTCAAATTATCAGGGCTTCCCAAGGCGTCAACGGGAAAAGTCCCCAGAGCCCCTCCTGACGGGAGGCTCAACTTGCTTGGTTCGATCCGGAAATATCCGGGGTCAGGCACTGCAGGCCGCCCGTCATCAATCCTTCGCCTCGGCTTGTTACAAAAACCGATGGCTCGCAAGGCGCAATTGCATTTCATCAATTCACTGAAATAAAACGATATTTCGATCGGAGATACTGATGTCTGACCGCCAGAAGACAAGGGCGCGCCCCACGCGGCGCCATGCATTCGCGCCAAGTTACGGCCGCCATTCTCGAAGAGGGCGTTCGCCGCCGCAGCGTGCTCAAGGGCTTTCTCGCGGCGATGGGCGCTGCGGCACTTTCGCCGGCGCTCGGAACCGCGCATGCCGAGGCTGCCGGCTCCAGCCTGACGTTTCCGGAAC
The DNA here is from genome assembly GCF_001679785.1 of Rhizobium leguminosarum. Taxonomy (NCBI): domain Bacteria; kingdom Pseudomonadati; phylum Pseudomonadota; class Alphaproteobacteria; order Hyphomicrobiales; family Rhizobiaceae; genus Rhizobium; species Rhizobium leguminosarum. The sequence continues at coordinate 2,734,536 of NZ_CP016286.1, read as the reverse complement.
TCAAGCGCGTGCGCGATACCGCCGACCACTGGCCGGAGGGCTACGAGCGCCAGATCCTGGCGCGCTGGGGCGATGCACTTTTCCCCGACAGCCCGGAATTTGACATTGCGGCGCTTGACGGTAAGGCTGCCGAGCGTCAGTTCGGCTACAATAACGACTTCACGCAGTTTCTGCCGCTGCCCTGGGGCGAGAAGAGCTCCGACCACGGGTTGATGGTGGTCAGCCATGAATATGCAACGCCTTTCCTGATGTTTCCCGGCCTGACGAGCGAGGATTACCGCGAGAAGCTTACCGATCATCAGATTCGCGCCATCATGGCCGCGCTCGGCGTCTCGATCTTCGAAGTGAGGAAGACGGACGGCAGGTGGGCGATCGTCAAGGACGGGAAATACAATCGCCGCATCCATATGAGCACCGAGATTGGCATCTCCGGTCCGGCTGCCGGCGACGATCGTCTTAAGACCAAAGCCGATCCGACCGGCACGATCGTCTTCGGGACGATCTCGAACTGCAATGGCGGCATCACTCCCTGGGGCACGATGCTTTCGGGCGAGGAAGGCGCCATGGACGTCTTCGCCGGCGATTACAAAAAACTTCCGAACCAGGAGTTGGTCGAGCGTCAGGGCTGGGATGAAGACGAGAACGACATCTATTCCGTCAGCCGCGTCGAGCCGCGCTTCAAATTCGAGGAAGAGCCGAACGAATGGATGCGTTTCGATTGGGTCGTCGAGATCGATCCGTTCGATCCGACGGCAAAGCCGGTCAAGCGCACCTCGCTCGGCCGTATGACGCATGAGGGGGCCCACTGTTGCGTCGCCCCTGACGGCCGTGTGGTGGTCTTCATGGGCGATGACGACGACTTCGAATATATTTACCGCTTCGTCACCCGCGATCCCTGGAACCCGAACGATCGCGCCGCCAACAAGGATCTGCTCGACCACGGCACGCTTGATGTCGCAAAGTTCGAAAGCAACGGCACGATGGCCTGGATCCCGCTCATTGCGGGCGAGGGGCCGCTGACGGCGGAAGCTGGCTTCAAGAGCCAGGCCGACGTCGTGCTGGCGACGCGCGCCGCAGCCGATCTCGTCGGCGCCACGCCGATGGACGGACCGGAGGGCTTCATCGCGCATCTCGGCACCGGCAAGCTTTATGTCGCCATGACCGAGAACGAAGATCGGCTGCCCAAGGTTGAGGGCGGCGACGAGAAGGAGATGGTCAACATTGCCAATCCGCGCAGCCCCAATCCGCACGGTCACCTGCTGGAACTCGCAGCACCTGGCGGTCCCGAAAAGCCGGATTATGCCGCCGACAGCTTCAAATGGGACGTCTTGATCCTCTGCGGCGATCCCGCCAAGGCAGGGGATCAGGCGATGTTTCATCCTGCGACGACCTCGGCCGGCTGGTTCACAGACCCCGACAATCTCGCGGTCGATCCGGCCGGACGCCTCTGGGTCACCACCGACGGCCCGCCGCCGGAAGGCATAACCGATTCCGTCTATGTGATGGATACCGAAGGCCCGGGCCGGGCACTTCCGAAGCTGTTCTATATTGCGCCCGTCGGCTCGGAAGCCTGTTCGCCGACTTTCACCCCTGACGGCAGCAGCGTCTTTCTTTCCATCCAGCATCCGGGCGAACTGCGGATGGCCGACAACGAGGATGCGACCTCGATGGAGGATGCCGGCACCGACTGGCCGGATTTCAAACCCGGCATGCCCGCCCGTCCGTCGCTGGTGGTGCTGAGCCGCGTCAACAACGATGTGGTCGGCAGTTAAAGCAACTCCGGCAAAGTGCGCGGCAGTTTTACGTCTAGAATTGCACCAAGACAAAAAACCGATAGCGAGACGGGCGTTCCTGCGCGACCGGCTGTCATTATAAAAGCACGACCGGCAAATCGCAAATTTGCCGGTCGTGCCATAAGGTTCAGGTGCTGAAATATCGTTGCCAAGCCTCCGGGAACATCCCCTTGCAGCACGACATCGGCCGACATCATGTCAGCGCTATCATCAGGCGGCGGACCTATTCCTGTTCTGCACGAGGTAGATATCTTCGAGCGTTGCCAGGATTTTCATGACCGGCTCGGAGGTGCTCGAATAGTAGATGGTTTGTGCGTCCCGGCGGGTCTTGACCAGCTTTTGAGCGCGCAGTTTCGAGAGGTGCTGAGAAAGAGCCGACTGGCTGAGCCCGACCTGCGTCGCAAGCACGCCGACGGCCACTTCGCCCTTCACGAGGCTGCACAGGATCAGCAATCTTTTAGGGTTGGCCATGGCCGACAATAAAGCTGCCGCCACATTCGTGTGATCGGCCAAATCAGAGGTTTCCATATGTTATCTTCCTAATGCGAAACGTACATCAAGCGAGTTGGCGCAGAGCGCCAGCCGGATTTGACTGACACCAAAAGCTACCAACTAGGCTCGAAGATTGTATATACCTAAATTTAAGGTATCGAGTATGCTACTTTAGACATGTTTGAACAAATGTGATCGGCATCCACAGCGAGGGTTTCGAACTCGTATCGCAGAAGGATGTCGCCGGAAATCATGTCGAAACCTGAGGAATCGATACCACAAATGCGCCAAGGACCCGATTCTGGCGCCTTTAGCCTGGTAGCGAGGGCATCGGCGATATCGGGATGGCGTTCTACTAAATCTCGCACTGTCTCTGCCGCCTCGGCGGCGATCGCCTCATTCGCGGCCGACTGGATTACGAGATCATTCCCATCAAGCAGGTAGGCGCGGCCGAATCCGCCATTGAGGCTGGCCTGCTCCGGCTTGAGACGGAAGAACAGGAAATCAGGAAAGTCGATATAAAGCGCCGCCTTGCTGTGGCGATCGAGAAAACGCGTGCGGATACGCTCATGGATTGCATTGCCACGCTCGACGGGTTCTGCCAGGCATTGGGTCGTCAAACGGGGATAGGCGAGGGGGTCGCCCTTGCCGGGTTCACCGGTGAGGAGCGAAGCGCGCGGGTCCTTGGCGAGCGCTTTGGTGTGGGCCGACAGCTTCGAAACGAGGATCACGGGCGTTCCGTCGATGTCGGTAGCGACCAGCACGCGGCTGGCGAAGGGAAAGCCGGTCTCGGGGTCGAGAACGGCGATCGCAGCATAGCGGGCGGAGCGCAACAACACGCGGGCGAGCTTGCGGGCTTCGTCGTCGGTTTCGCGTAGAGGGGAGGGCTGATCTTTCATATCCGCTTTGTGACAAAGCGGATGGAAAACATCAAGCTTCCTCCTTGCGGCGATGGCGGGTGAGGCCGGCAACGATATCCTGAGCCGAGATGGTGCCGACGATCGCGCCGTTCTCGACGATCCCGATACTGCCCGGCTGGCGGGCAAGGGCATCGAGAATATCGATGAGCGGGGTCGCGGCGCGGGCCGTGGCGCTGACGCTCATGCCGGCGGCAGTCTGGCCGAGGCCTGGCTGCATGACGTCGGCGGCCGTCAGCATGTTGATCGGATTGAGGTTCTGCACGAAATCGGCGACATACTGGTCTGCGGGGTTCTTGACGATATCGTGCGGCGTCCCGCACTGGATGATGCGGCCGCTCTCCATGATGGCAATGCGATTGCCGATGCGGAAGGCCTCGTCGAGATCGTGGCTGACGAAGAGGATGGTCTTTTTCAGCCGCCGCTGGAATTCCAGGAGCTCATCCTGCAGGCGGGTGCGGATCAGTGGGTCGAGAGCCGAGAAAGGCTCGTCCATGAGCAGGATCGGGGCGCCGGTGGCAAAGGCGCGGGCAAGGCCGACACGCTGCTGCATGCCGCCGGAAAGCTCGTTGACCTTGCGATCGGCCCATTTCGTCAGGTTGACGAGTTCAAGCTGCTCGCCGACCCGAAGCTTGCGTTCGGCTTCCGGCATGCCGGCGAGCTCGAGACCGAAGCCGACATTGTCGGCGACGGTGCGCCAGGGCAGGAGGGCGAATTGCTGGAACACCATGGAGACGGTGTGGGAGCGCAGGTCGCGCAAGGCCTTGGCATTGCATCTATAGGGGTTGACGGGGCCGGTGGCCGCCGAGACCGCGACATCGCCACGCACCACGGGAGCGAGCCCGTTGACGGCGCGCAGCAGCGTCGACTTGCCGGAGCCGGAAAGACCCATCAGCACCAGGATCTCGCCTTCCTCGATCGTCAGAGAGGCGTTGGCCACGCCGAGCACAAGACCGGTGGCGGCGCCGATCTCGTCGCGCGTTTTGCCCTGGTCGACCATGGCAAGGGCGGTTTCCGGCCGATCGCCGAAGACGATGCTGACATTGTTAAAGCTTACCGCGGTCATGCAGCGCCTCCTTCACCCGCGGTGCGGAACATCCGGTCCAGAATGATTGCCAGGATGACGATGCAGAAGCCCGCCTCGAAGCCCTTGGCGATATTGACGGTGTTCAGCGCACGGACGACGGGCACGCCAAGCCCGGGAGCGCCGACGAGGGCGGCGATGACGACCATCGACAACGACAGCATGATGGTCTGGGTGAGACCCGCCATGATCTGCGGCGTGGCGAAGGGAAGCTCGATCTTGCGCAGCACCTGTATCGGCGTCGCGCCGAAAGCCACGGCGGCTTCGACGAGGGACGGTGGCGTCGAGATGATGCCGAGACGCGTCAGCCGGATCGGGGCGGGGATTGCGAAGATGACGGTCGCAATCAGGCCCGGCACCATGCCGAGCCCGAACAGGATGAGCGCCGGGATCAGATAGACGAATGTCGGTATGGTCTGCATGAGATCGAGCACCGGGCGCATGGCAGCATAGACCCAAGGGCGGCGGGCGGCGGCAATGCCGAGCGGAATACCGATCACCATACAGACGAAGGTGGCGGCGAGCACGAGAGCGAGCGTCTCCGTCGTTTCCTTCCAATAGTCCTGGTTCACGATCAGCAGCAGCCCGAGACAGGTGAAGACGGCAACCGCGATCGACCGGCGCAGCCAAAAGGCGATGGCGGTGATGGCAGCGATGACGATCAGCGGATGAGGCTTCTGCAGCACGAAGAGCAGGCCGTCTATCGCGCTCGACAGCAGGAAGGCGATCTGGTTGAAGAACCATTCGCCGTTCGAGGTCAGCCAATCCACGAAGGACTTGGCCCAGGGGCCAACGGGAATCTTAAATTCGGTGATCCAATTCAAGGGCGCGCCTATCCAAAAAAACAACAATCGGACAAAAATGAAACGGGGCGGCGAGCCGCCCCGTTCATATCATTAGAGGCCGAGGCCGGTCTTGGCCGCCGCGAGGGCCTCGCCGCTGCCGTCGCGGGTCTTGACGCCCGCAAGCCAGGGCTCGAGCGCTGCGGGGTTCGCCTTCAGCCATTCGGAAGCCGCAGCTTCCGGCTCCTTGCCGTCGTTAAGGATCTTGCCCATGATCTGGTTCTCCATGTCGAGGGAGAACTTCAAGTTCTTCAACATCATGCCGACATTCGGGCATTCGTCGAGATAACCGGCACGCACGTTGGTGAAGACCTTGGCACCGCCGAAGTCAGGGCCGAAGACGTTGTCGCCGCCTGTGAGGTAGGTCAGCTTGAAGTTGGTGTTCATCGGATGGGGTTCCCAGCCGAGGAAGACAACGGGCTTGCCCGCTTTGTCTGCACGAGCGACCTGGGCGAGCATGCCCTGTTCGGAGGACTCGACGACTTCCAGATCCTTCAGGCCGAACTCGTTCTTCTCGATCATGTCCATGACGAGGCGGTTGCCGTCATTGCCGGGCTCGATGCCATAGATCTTGCCGTCGAGATCGTCCTTATGGGCGGCGATGTCCTTGAAGTCCTTGATGCCGAGTTCGGCTCCCTTGGCGTTGGTGGCAAGCGTATACTTGGCGCCGACGAGGTTGGGGCCGAAGGATTCAACCGACTTGTCGTCGATATAGGGCCGGACGTCCTTTTCCTGTGTCGGCATCCAGTTGCCGAGGAAGATATCGATGTCCTTGTTCTTCAGCGAGGTATAGGTGACCGGCACCGAGAGAACCTTGATGTCGGTCTGATAGCCGATGCTCTTCAAGACGACGGATGCGGTGGCGGTGGTGGCGGTGATATCCGTCCAGCCGACGTCCGAGAAACGAACGGTGGAGCAGCTGTCGGGTTCGGCAGCGAAGGCGGCGGTAGCAACGGAGAGGGCGGCGACGGCAGTTGCAGTAACGAGTTTGAACGTGCTTGTTGTTTTCATTTTAGACTCCCAGTCTTTAAGCTCCCAAGCCAATCATCAATAACCGAGTTTGACAAGCGACCTCAGTGCGTTTGCGCCGTATCGACCCATGCGATTGCGACGTCGGCGGACTTTTGGCAATGCCTTGTTTTCGGGGCTTTCAGCGGTTTCGAGCCGGATTCCTGTGATTATCGCTCACTCAGGGCTTTTCTTTGCCATTCCGAGCTTTCAATAAGCCGATCAAGGAGAAATCGGATGGCAAAACTCTATTTCAACTACTCGACGATGAACGCCGGCAAGTCGACGATGCTGCTGCAGGCCTCCTATAATTACCAGGAGCGCGGCATGCGCACGGTGCAGCTGATCGCGGCCTTCGACGAGCGCGCGGGCCGAGGCGTCATCGGCTCGCGGATCGGCCTGGAGGCCAGCGCCATTCCCTTCGAGCCGCATGAGGATCTGTTCCGGTTGGTTGCGACGCTGAGTGGCGAAGGAGCACCGATTTCCTGCATCTTCGTCGACGAGGCGCATTTCATGACGCCTGTCCATGTCTGGCAGCTTGCCCGTGTCGTCGACAGGCTCGGCATCCCTGTGATGGTCTACGGGCTGAGAACCGATTTCCAGGGCAAGCTGTTTCCGGCCTCGCAGGAGCTCTTGGCGATCGCCGACGAAATGCGCGAGGTGCGCACGATCTGCCATTGCGGGCGCAAGGCAACGATGGTGGTGCGGCTCGACGCGGAAGGAAAGGTGCTGCACGAAGGCGCGCAGATCGACGTCGGCGGCAATGAGAAATATGTTTCGCTCTGCCGCAGGCACTGGGACGACGCGATGAACGGTGCCTGGATCGCCGAGCCGGTCTGAAGCCGGCGACGCTGCCTGTTTTCTTTGGCGCCGCAAGCGACCAGAGCCTTTCCTGGTCAGCTTGGAGCATTCTGGCGGATGCCCGGCCCACCGGCCGCACTGCTTCGCTATGCGAAGCAATAGGTGCGCCGGCGATTCTAAAGTCTTGCAGATTTGCCAGGCAAATCTGCGGGAGGGTTGGCTGAAACGGGCCGGCTGATCGACCGGCCGGCTTGGCCGTAGAGCTTGGCTACGACACGCGCCGGCCGATCGACCATCCGACTCCGTTTGAGCCAACAGAATGCTTCAATCTGACCAGGAAAGGCTCTAGCTTGGGGGCAGGAGATTCCTTGGAGAAGCTTGGTGCGCAAACCCCCGCCATTCGACAGCCAGTATGAAGCCGCAGGTAGCCTTGCCGAAAGGATTGCGGCCGAGGGTGCCTATTGCGTGGCGGCGATCGGCGCCTTCAGCGGTGACGAAACACGATCGGCCGACGAGGTCTTCCTCGAGCAGAATGCCCGCTTCCAGGCCCATATCGCCGATGCTGCGGCGCTCGACGCCCAACTGGCCGAGCTGGTCTTTTGCCTCGATCGGTTGACGGCCGAGGTTTCAGCCGATCTCGACAGTTTCCGGGGGTTGACGCTGCGCGAGAAGATGGCCGGCTGGGTGTCGCGCCAACGGATGTGGCGCATGTATACCGAACGTGTGCGCGAAGCGCCCGTCATCGAGCGGCTGCTCGACCTTTTGACGAAATCGGACGCGCTCGCGGGGCTGATTGCCGGCCAGCGCGCCGCACTCACCGAACGGCACAAGGCCGCCGAACTCAGCCTTGTCGATATCGTCGAGCAGAGGCGTCGGCTGGTCGTTTCCATCGATATCGCCCGCCTCAAGATGAAGGAGCTCAATGCCAAGGCGCTGACGACGCAGGGCCGGATCGGCGTCTATGGCAACAGGGCGCATTGGGAGCAGATGGAGGCGGAGCGGCGGGCGCTGAAGGCGGAGGCCGAGCGGATTTCCGCCGGGGAGCACGAGATGCGCGACGACAGCCAAAGGCGTGAGCGCTTCATCGGCCTGTTCCAGGCCTTTGTCGATTCGCTGAACGGTCGGATCGCCGCCGGCAACGTGCTGCTGCGCAAGCTGTTGATCGACGTGGAAGAACGGCTGATCATCTACCAGGCGCAGGTCGATACCGACCGACCGGGCATGAAGGTCAGGATCAAGCCGGAACTCTTTCCGGATATCGCCGCGCCGATCAGACTGTTCGAGAAGGGCATGCTGGTTGCCCAGGATCTGGAGCGGCGCAAGAGCCGCGCCAATCTCGAATTCGCCAGAAGGTTTCCGACCTATGCCGAACCGCCGCCGGAAACATCGGGAGCGCCTCTGATCGACACGGCGCGCAGGTCCTTCCGTTTCAGCCTACCTTTCCTGCGCTCCTGACCAGCAGGGCTGCAATACCGCTCTTGCGCAATGCTTTCAGTCCGAAAAATCGAAGGGCTTGTGTTGTGCTCGGCTCATTGAGCGCATATGTGGGATGCAGCGGGGCGGCAATGTCCCGATGTTCGCCTCGCCTGACAGGAGACGACGATGCTTGACCGGATAGCCGGTTTTTTCAGGCTGATCGGCCAGACGATCGGCCGTTGGGCCCGCCTGTTTTCCGCCTGGGCCTTTTGGCCCTTTCTTGCCGCGCACGGCTGGTATCAGCGCCGGAGCTGGATGATCCGGCTGCCGGTCATCGCTTTCGTGGCGCTGCTGGTCGTGCTCTACGGTTATTTCTTCTGGCAGACGCAGGTCTGGTCGAATTTCAACACCGCATTCGTCGACCAGTACCGGCTTTCCGAACGCAAGGCTGCCGCCGGGCAGGAAGTGCCGGTCGCCGAGGGCGCCAGTACGACGGCGCCAAAGGCCTGCCAGCGCTCGGCGATCGTCGACGTCGCGGCCGATCTGACCGATTTCAATGTCAACCAGAACGCATGGATCTCCTCCATGCTGCTCTACAAGATGGGCTTCTTCGGCATCGACTGGGATCATACGCCCTTCCTCGACAACAAGGCCTCTTTCCAGCGCGGTATCAACCAGGCGGTCCGGCGGACTTCGGCGGAGCTGGTCGATACGCTCGGGCGTGTGCGCGGCACCTCGGGCATTAACAACGACCTGCAGAGCGCGCGCGGCAATCTGCAGTTCGACGAAAACAGCTGGTATTTCGGCCTCAACCCCTTCGGGCCAAAGACGCCGACGCCCTCCTATTACCGCTCGGCGATAGGCAGCCTGCGCAAGTTCAACACAGATCTCGCCCTCTGCAACGTCGTTTTCGACGGCCGCGCCGACAATCTGATGCAGTTCATCGACCGCATCGCCAACGATCTCGGCGGCACCTCCGACATGCTCGCCGAGCGCTCGGAAAACCACAATCGCGGCTGGTTCGATACCCGTGCCGACGACCGGTTCTGGTTCGCCTATGGCCAGCTCTATGCCTACTACGCCATCCTTGCCGCCGCCCAGGCGGATTTCTCGCAGGTGGTGCAGGAACGTAATCTCGGCGCGATCTGGGGCAGCACGACGCGGCAGTTCCAGGCCGCACTGCGCATCCAGCCCGCGATCATCTCGAACGGCCGCGAGGACGGCTGGATCATGCCGAGCCATCTCGCCACTATGGGCTTCTATATTCTGAGGGTGCGCTCGAACCTCGTCGAGATCCGCTCGGTGCTTGACCGCTAAAACGTCTGGGGTCAGCGGGGTATCGTGTTGTCCTCGAAGCCGACGACGCGCAGTTTCTCGACGAATTCATAGGTGATGCCGACGATGCCGCCGCCGCTTTCATCGTTTCGGAAGCGGCCGACGCTACGCACCAGCTTGTAGCCGCCAAGCCGGTTGTCGACGCGATAAACGAAATGGAAGCCGACGCCGTGACGGCTCGCCTCTTCGAAGGTTTGGGCGATCAGGCTGCGGTCCTCCTCGTGGATGCGCGACATGAGCTCTGTCAGGTTGACAGGGCCGTCGCTGTAGGAGAGGCCGAAGATCGCATGGACATCCTCGCTTGCAAAGAAATGTCCTGTCTCGATGTCGATGCGCCAGAAGCCGAAAAGACGATAGGCAGCAAGCATCTGGACGACTTCCGCATCGGTGATGCCGATGTGGGCGCGGGATTGTTCTGTCTTGTCAATAACGGGCTGTTCGAAGTGAAGAGGCACGATTCCCCCAGATCACCGGACGACGTGCCGACTCTCTTCTGATGCCTCAGCTGATCAGCTTCAATCGAATTGCCTTAGCTACCAACTGGGTCCGGTTGACGCAATCGAGTTTTTTGATCGCGTTCGTCATATAGGCGTTCACAGTATGGTCCGAGAGCGTCAGGATCTGACCGATTTCGATCGAGGTCTTGCCTTGGGCAGTCCAGCGCACAACTTCTAGTTCTCGAGTTGACAGCGCGTTATGCGCGCATTCCTCGTTACGTTTGACTGCATTGTATGCATTCAGTGCATGGAGAATGATCATTGCCAGCTCGTTGATTTCGCTCTGGCCCAGTGCGGCGCGCTCGCCGCAGAACCAGAAGACCAGGCGCTGGCCGTCGGCTGCAATGGTCGGCATGGCAATGCCTGCCGGTATGACATGGCGCAGCATCAGGACACGCAGTTCGGCGGAGAAAGCCTGACCATTGGAGGCGTCGTTGAGGTGCCATGCCGGCGGCACGGCAGACTCCCTCAGCCTTACGCCGAAAGGGCAGTCGCGCATCATGTGGGCACGGTCGAAATCCCTGACATAGGCGCCCGGAAGCGAGCTCTCGATCAGCAGGGGTTTCAAGAGAAGGTCTTCCGGGGAGGGGGCGTGCATCAGTGTTGCATGCGACAATCCGAAGGATGTGGAGACCCTGCCAAGCGCCTGCGCAAACAGGCTCCGCGTTCGTGCGGTCGAAAGTTCTGCCGAAAGCAATGACTGTCTTTCAGAGGTAGTCATGTAAGACATTTGTACGCCCCCGGCAGCCCAATGTTAACGCTATCAAATACAGAAAATCGGCGGGATGCTAGCTGTTTAGTCCCGGCATTTGATGGATAGGATCGATGATGAATCGATCTGGCTCGGAAGTCCACCTTTTGCAGATGAACTCGTAGGGGGTGAGGCCCTTTAGTGTCTTGAGCCTGCGCCCAAAATTGTAGGCGTCGATGAAGTCGGCGAGATGCTTTTTCAGTTGTGCGTGATCGTCGTAGTGGAAGCGCTTGACAGTCGCTTCCTTGATCGTCCGGTTCATCCGCTCGACCTGCCCATTGGTCCATGGGTGCTTAACCTTTGTCAGGCGATGCTCGATCTCGTATTCCTCACAGACTCGGTCGAAGATGTGCTGGAAGGCATTTTGGTCACAGGCCCGGTTGGTGAACTGGATGCCATTATCGGTCAGGATAGTATGGATGGTGTAGGGCACCGCCGCGATCAGGTTGCGCAGGAACTGGGCGGCATTCATCTTGCCAGCTTTGGCATAGAGCTCAGCGAAGGCGAACTTGGACGTGCGATCAATCGCCACGAAGAGATAGAGCTTGCCCTCAGCCGTCTGCACCTCGGCAATATCGACGTGGAAGTAGCCGATCGGGTAGCTTTTGAACTTTTTCTTCGGTTCTTTGTCGCCTTTCACTTCCGGCAGGCGTGAAATGCCGTGGCGCTGCAGACACCTGTGCAGGGACGAACGTGTCAGATGCGGGATCGTCGGTTGAAGGGCATAGAGGCAGTCATCAAGAGGCAGCAATGTATGCCTGCGAAAGGCGACGATGACGGCTTCTTCTTCAAGGGAGAGGATTGTCGAATGCGGGTCCTTCGGGCCTGTCGGAAGATCGGCCAATGATGTCCGTCTCTTCCATTTGGCTATTGTCTTCTGATTGACCCCATACCGCTTTGAAAGCGCTCTCAGGCTCTCTTCACTATTTTGTATTGCTCGACGGATTGCCTCTGTCGTTGTGGCGCTCCCGTGTAGAACCTGGCCCATAGTGCCTCCCTCCATTCTAAGGAAAATAATGCACCATCAAATGCCGGGACTAAACAGCTAGCCCCAATTGACGTAACGCAAGCCGATTCATTCGAATTGTGAATAATTAGCCACGGCAGTGCGCGCGCCGGTTGAGTTTCGACTTGCAAAAATAGCGTTGCGGTATCTCTGAGTTCTTTCACTGCGGCATAGGGATGGTCTCGCGCAGCCGGGCAAGGAGAGAATCACTTGGGAGAGTTTTGCGGAAGAACTCGGCTCTCTCCGGCACGGGCGCAAAGGTGGTGGACCGGTCTGCCTGCAGCGCTTTGCGCTGGAGCGGGTGAACTGCGTGAACGCGGCCGCAGCGGGTCAGAGCAGAGATAAGAAGGATGGCGGCAGGTGGCGAAATCCGACTTGCTGGCAGTCAATCCAATTGCTAAGCGTATGCTCAGTACAGTTGAGGCAATTTAATCGTGCGCTTTGCAGTTTCCTTTTTGGTGAAGTGTCTGTTTTCCAGATTATTACTTGTTTTTCTCCTTTTGACCTTGCCGATCGGAGCGGCAACCTCGCAGGCTGCCGGGGAGAAGAAGGCGGCACAGCCGCCGATGAGCTTCATCCTCGTGCGCAGTCTTCTCTGCCAGGAAAACTGTCCGGAATGGATATCGGCGGAGGGGCGCATAACGTCCGATACGCCCGCGCGGCTGAGAAAAATGCTCAAGAAGATCGGCGGCCGTAAATTGCCTGTCGTTTTCCGTTCTGAGGGTGGCGACGTCGATGCCGCCTACGCGATGGGCCGGATGATCCGCAAGGCCGGGCTGGAAACGGCGGTCGGCGGCACGCGGCTGAAGGGATGCCCCGTTGGGGACACGCGCTGCGAAGCCGCTATTGCCAAGGACGGTAGCGCGGTCGGTTACACTTATTCGGCTGGTGCATACTGTTTTTCCGCGTGTCCACTGGCGTTGGCGGGCGGTGTGTCGCGTGTCTCGTCGCAATGGGCCTTTATCGGCGTCCACCAGATCACGACCGTCTACAACAAGGTGCGAGTTTCCTATCGCATTGAATACAAGATCGTGAATGGCAAGAAGAAGGAAATCTCCCGCAAGGAGGTTGGACGCAAGGTGGCGGGGCAGAGCAGTTCCACCAAACTTGGAAAGAAGGCTACCGCTGCTTTGACGGCCTATTTGAAGGAAATGGGCGTCAGCGAAGATGTGATCGGTCTGATGATGAGCGCCACGCCTGACAACATCAATATCGTACCGGCTACGGAGGCACTTCGAACAGGTCTCATCACGGACATGTTGTCCTACAATGAGTGGCCCGGCATGCCGCTCTGCGCCCCAGATGCAGCGGCCGAGGCTGTCTGTCACAGCCATCCGGTAGCCGAAGCCCCTGTGGTGGCCAAGGCGCCTTTATCTCAGGCGCCCGTGCAGGATGCGGCCACAGAGACAACCGAGAAACTACCGAAAACCCAGCCGATGGACTTCCTCCTGATGTCCAATGGCAACTGCCGGGAAGAGTGCACGCAGTGGATTTCTGCGGATGGAGACATCACGCCGGATACGCCGGCTCGGCTGAAGGCGATGTTGACGACGCTCGGCGAAAGAAAGCTGCCTATCGTCCTTCAGTCTAATGGCGGGGACATGGATGCGGCATTCGGGATGGGGCGTATGATCCGTGCTGCAGGTCTGGAGACCTCGATTGGCAGAACGCAGTTGCCGAATTGTCCAAAGCTGGATCCGCGTTGCAAAGCCAGCATCGCCAAAAGCGGACCGACCGAGGGAGAAGTCTTTGCCGGCCGTGCGTATTGCCTTTCAAGCTGTACTCTTGTCCTGATGAGCGGAACGCCGCGGATTGTCGGATATTCCTCGATCGGCCTCGTCAGGCCCACGACGGCTGAATATACGAGATTCTTCGCTTATTTCGACGAGATGGGCGTGAGCGCCGAGACATACGAGACGATGATGTTCGCGACATCAATTGAGCGAGGGACTATACTTCGTTCCCAGGCGCTCAAGTTTGGCATCGTCAATGGTATCATCCCTTATGATGAAAAGCCCGGCTTGCATGTCTGTGGGCCGGAGGCGAAGGAAAGCCTTCGATGCCCGAGAAAAGCTGAGGCAGAGACCGTTCCTGTTGCGGCTTCGGTCAATTGATCTCAGGACGCCAAAGAGCGTAGCGCGGCGTTTTTGCGCTGGGCTGCTGCTTGTTTAAGCTCCGAAGGCGCCTCGTGTTGCCCGTTTAGCGGCCGCAAGGCGTGGCGCTATTCACACCCCGCCGATATTTCGCTATCTCGATGAAGAGGAAAGCAACGACTCCGCTCCCGCGGAGGTCGGACGGGGAACATCCATGCCATCAATCAAATCCGATATCGAAATCGCGCGCGCTGCGGCCAAAAAGCCGATCTTCGAAATCGGGGCGAAACTGGGCATTCCGGTCGAGCAGCTCGTTCCTTATGGTCACGACAAGGCGAAGGTCAGCGCCGAGTTCATCGCCGCGCAAGCGGGCAAGACGGACGGCAAGCTGATTCTCGTCACCGCGATCAATCCGACACCGGCCGGCGAGGGCAAGACGACCACCACCGTCGGGCTCGGCGACGGGTTGAACCGGATCGGCAAGAAGGCCATTGTCTGCATCCGCGAGGCCTCGCTCGGTCCGTGCTTCGGTGTCAAGGGCGGGGCGGCCGGCGGCGGTTATGCGCAGGTCGTGCCGATGGAAGACATCAACCTGCATTTCACCGGCGATTTCCATGCAATCACATCGGCGCACAATCTGCTGGCGGCTATGGTCGACAACCACATCTACTGGGGCAACGAAGAGAATATCGACATCCGCCGCATCACCTGGCGGCGGGTCATGGACATGAACGACCGGGCGCTCAGAAGCATGGTCGCATCGCTCGGCGGCGTCGCCAACGGTTTCCCGCGCCAGGGCGGGTTCGACATCACCGTCGCCTCCGAGGTGATGGCGATCCTCTGCCTCGCCACCGACCTCAAGGATCTGGAGCAGCGGCTCGGCGACATCATCATCGGCTATCGTTTCGACAGGACGCCGGTGCATGCGCGCGACCTGAAGGCCGACGGCGCCATGGCGGTGCTGTTGAAAGATGCGATGCAGCCGAACCTGGTGCAGACGCTCGAGAACAATCCGGCCTTCGTGCATGGCGGGCCTTTCGCCAATATCGCCCATGGCTGCAACTCGGTGACGGCGACGAAGACGGCGCTGAAGCTCGGCGACTATGTGGTGACGGAAGCAGGGTTCGGCGCCGATCTCGGAGCGGAAAAATTCTTCGACATCAAGTGCCGCAAGGCGGGGCTGAAGCCGGATGCGGCGGTGATCGTCGCGACCGTCCGGGCGCTGAAGATGAATGGCGGGGTGAAGAAGGAAGATCTCGGCACGGAGGATGTCGCGGCCCTGAAGAAGGGCTGCGCCAATCTTGGCCGGCACGTCGCCAATGTGCGCCGTTTCGGCGTGCCCGTCGTCGTGGCGATCAACCATTTCGTCTCGGATACCGACGCCGAGATCGCGGCAGTCAAGGAATTCGTCTCGAGGCTTGGCGCCGAGGCGATCCTCTGCCGCCATTGGGCGCTGGGTTCGGCCGGCATCGAGGAACTGGCGCACAAGGTGGTGGAACTGGCCGAATCTGGGCAGGCGAAATTCCAGCCGCTTTACGGCGACGATCTTTCGCTGTTCGAGAAGATCGAGATCGTCGCCTCGAAGATCTACCATGCCGGCGAGGTGACGGCCGACAAGGCGGTGCGCGACCAGTTGCAGACATGGGAGGAGCAGGGTTACGGCAAGCTGCCGATCTGCATGGCGAAGACGCAATATTCCTTCTCCACCGATCCGAACCTGCGCGGCGCGCCGGAAGGCCACATCGTCACCGTGCGAGAGGTGCGGCTTTCGGCGGGAGCGGGCTTCGTCGTCGCCATCACCGGCGAGATCATGACGATGCCGGGCCTGCCGAAATCTCCGTCGGCGGAACGGATTTTCCTGAACGACCAGGGTTATATCGAGGGGTTGTTTTAGAGCCGGCTTCAGAAGCTCTTCGGCCACCGCAGAGATGTATGCAAGATGGTTAGAATTTCAATTTCGTTTTCTTTAGCGCGATATGCGACAATATAGGGAATGTCGCTTAGCACCATTTCCCTTGTCCCTGCGACACGACCGACTTTTCCCATCAACGGATAATCTGGCAGTGTCTCCACGATGGATTGGATACGGGCGATGACCCTCCCTGCGGCGCCTTGATCGTGACGGGCGATGTAAGCGCCGATATGATCAAGGCGGGCAAGCGCTCTGCGGCTCCATTTGATACGCAGGCTCATTTTCCAGAAGGGCTGCCGATATATTTTGACAGGATTGCGGCGACCTCCTCATCGGAGGCGAAGTCACTTTGCTCGGCTTCGCGAACGGCAGCCTCGATCTCGGAGAGTTGCCATTCCTCCCGTTCGATGAATTCTTCGATCGCGACGGCTGCGATTTCGGCCGACGAAAGCTTTCGCCTTTCGGCTAGGCGATCCAGACGGGAAACTGTGGAATCTTTCATCTGGAAGCTCAACAAGGTCATGGTAGGCACTCCGCCGGTTCCTTCGTGCCGAAGTTTAGTGGTTGGATATCCCGATTCAAGCGGGAATCGCAATTCTTGGAAATAACTAATGGCAATAACGATAGCCACCCTTCCTCTCGATGATGTCGAGATGGAAATGGGTTTCGTGGGCGGCGTCGCTTTCGGGGTCGAGGACGGTGGTGAAGTAGAGGCAGCCGGCGGCGCTGACGGTGCGCTGGAAGGCGGCGGTGAGGGTCGAATCCTCGCGGCGGGAGCGGACGGCGACATCCTCGCCCTTTTCGAAGTGGAAGCTCGCAATATCGATGGCGTTGCCGCGGGCATGTTCGGAGACCTTGCCGGTTCCGGCGCCGTTGCGCAGGCGGCACATATAGGACGTCGCCTGGTTGACGGTGGTGATGCGGCCCTGCTCCGGCAGGGCGGCGGAGGCAGCGGGGATGACGCTGTCCTTCATCCAGCGGGCAAGGGCGAGTGCCGCCGGGCAGCGGATCGTCGCCTCCGGCTTCAGCTTGATGCCGGGCAGGGCTTCAGAGACGATGATCGGCTTGTCGATGCCGCAACCGTTGCCGTCGTCGATGCGCGGCGTGTCCTTGAAGACGACGCCCAGGGACTGAAGGGCGGCCGTGCATTCGGCATGCTCGGCATCGCTTTCGGGTTCGATCGTCAGGTTTTGCTCTTCAAGTGTCTGCTCGCCGGGTGGCTTAGCTTCTTCCGGCGGCTGCGAGCTTTCGGGGCTGCCCGGCGGCAGCGGCGGACCTTGCATCGGCTCTGCCGGCCCGGGCTTTGAAGGTGCGGCCTGCGGCGCTGGCGGCCGGCTTGATGCCGGTTCCTCCGGATTCTTTACATCGGGTTTCGGCTGCGGGGCCGGGACCTCTTCAGGCGCGGGCGGTTGCGCCTTTTCCGAAGAGGGGGAGGTGGGGCTGGTCGCCTGTCCGGCATCTGGCCGAGGTTCGGGCATCGGGCCTCGCGGGGGCAGGCGGGCGCCGGCAAGAAAGGCGGTTGCGGCGAGAAGGATCGCCAATGTCGAAAGTTTTCTCAACGCGTCCGATTCCTCATATCCGTGGCTAAAGACAACGCATGAGGGCGTTTTTCGTTGCAATTGTGCAACGTCACTGAAGTTCGCTAAACTTGACGAATATTCAACATAAACCGGCGACTTATGTTGACAACGCTCGTCATGTTTTTTATGCGGCAAAAAGAAGGCGGAGTTCTACTTCGTCTTCATCCGCAAAAGCCCAGCCAGCCCCTCGAGCGTGCGACACGCCACGACCAGCCAGCCCGGTAATCATCATGAGAGGGTAGGTTATGATCGTCCGGCATTGGCGTTCGGTTCTATTGGTCTGCACGGCAGCCACAGTTGTTCTTCCCGTTTCGCAGTCTTTCGCGCAAAGCGCTCCGGCCACCACGCCGCAAGCCACCGCGGAGGACAGCACTGTCCTGCAGAAGATCGTCGTCAAGGGCAAACGCGTGGCGCCGGGCAGCGTCGCCGACACGCCGCTTGCGACCGAGATCACCGCGAAGCAGCTCGAAGAAAAGCAGGTCACCAATTTTGACGATATCGGGCGCAGCGTCGATGCAGGCGTGAATTATTCGCGTGGTGACGCAGGCTTCAACCTGCGTGGCCTTTCCGGTGCTCGCATCCTGACCACCATCGACGGCATTCCGATACCTTACATTTCGAACAGCTCGCGCCAGGGCGCCTTTGCGCCGGCCAACGCCAACGGCGGCGGCGACACCTTCGATTTCGATTCACTGTCTTCGCTCGATATCGTGCGCGGCGCGGATTCGAGCAAGGGCGGTTCCGGCATGCTCGGCGGCGCCATCGTTCTCAATACGCTGGAGCCGGAGGATCTTATTCCCGAAGGCCGGGATTGGGGTGCGATCGTCAAGTCGACCTATGACAGCGAAGACCGCAGCATTTCCGGCTCGGCCGCCGCTGCCAAGAAGATCGGCAACACGTCGATCCTGTTTCAGGGTGGCTACCGCAAGGGCCATGAACGCGACAATATGGGCGACAACGACAGCCACGGTGCTCTTCGCACCGAGGCGAATCCGGCTGATTTCGATCAGAACAGCCTGCTCTTCAAACTGCGCCAGGAGCTGGAAGGTGGCCATCGCATCGGCTTGACAGCGGAACGATTCCGCCGCGATCTCAAGACCGACCTGCGCCAACTCCAGGGAGGCACCAGTCCTCGCAACTTCATGATCGACAATTATGACGGTCGCGAGCTGCGTGATCGCGATCGTGTATCGCTCGATTATGATTATGAAGCGCAGTCCTCCGACGCGTTCTTCAGCAGTGCGCGTGCCACGCTCTATTGGCTGGATTTGAAGAAGGAAGCCGGCAGCAGGGGCCGTACGACCGCCAATGTGGCCTATGGACGTAACAACGAGATTGAAAACGAAACCTGGGGCTTCAGTGGCACGGCAACGAAGGACTTCGAATATTCCGGTCTCAGCCACTCCGTTCGGGTGGGCCTTGACTTCGGCGTTTCGAGCTGGAGCCAGTATAGCTGGGCCCTTTGCCCGACATCGACGACCTGCCCGTCGCTGAACAATCAGGCGGAAGTGCCCAATGTCGACAGCCAGAATTTTGGGCTTGTTGTCGAAGATAAGATCGAAATCGGCAATACCGGCTTCGCGCTGACACCCGGCTTCCGCTTTGACTGGTTCAACTACAATCCCTCGACCGGCGGGAGTTTCGCAAGCAATACCGGGCTTACCCGTTTCGGGGACCTGAACGACCGAACGGAAGCCGGCCTGTCACCGAAGATTCTTGCGACATACGACGTGACACCGGACGTGCAGCTCTACATGCAGCTGGCAGTCGGCTTCCGCGCACCCACCGTGGACGAACTCTATAGCCGCTTCTACAACCCGACGGGCCGCTACGCCCAGCTCGGTAATCCCGATCTGGACCCGGAAATCGGCCGCGGCATCGAGGTCGGTGCCAATTTCGATACGGGCGATTTCACCGGTCGGATTGCAGCTTTCCACACCCGCTACCAGAACTTTATCGAGACAGTGGCGACAAGGGATGTGACCGGCTTCACGGAGTTCAATTACACGAACGTAGCAGCTGCTACGATCTCGGGTATCGAAGCCAGCGCCGTCAAAACGTTCAACAACGGCATCAACCTGCACGCTTCACTTGCCTATGCTTACGGTAGGAATGAAGAAACCACACAGCGCCTGCGCTCAGTAGCGCCGTTCAAGGCAATCGTCGGCGGCGGCTGGAGCAACGAGACTTTCGGCTTCGACCTTTCCTCGACGCTGTCGGCCGGCATGCTCACCGACCATCTCGATACGCCCGTCAGCAACACCAGCGACACGACCTTCGATGCGCCCGGCTACGCAATCGTCGACCTGACTGGCTGGTGGACGCCGGAACAGGTGCCGGGCCTGCGCGTGCAGGCAGGCGTCTACAACATTTTTGATCAGGAACATTACAACGCGCTCGCTGTGCGCGAGGTCAATCTGAGCTCGGCGACGGCGTCCCAGCCGCGGGAGTGGTATTCGGAGCCGGGCCGTACGTTTAAGGTCTCGATCACCAAGACTTTCTGATCGCGATCACGCCTTCAAGGCTGGGGAGGGGGCGGCTTTCGGGCCGCCCTTTTCATTCCGCATTCGCCTCTTGCGCAATCGCTGATCTCAAGCTAACAATTTTCCCATGATCAAGTCCTTGAACATTGCTGTTTGGTGGTGGGTTCGCTAAGGCGGCCTCGACCAATCGTGTCCAAAGACGACGAGTGAGCCGCCCGAAACTTCGAGGCGGCTTTTTTTGTTTATGGCCGCCTGTCGTCCAGGCCCCGATAACGGAGTGGAACAATGGTAACGATCCTGCGGGATGATGGTGCGGAAATCTACGAGACCAAGGGCGGCATATCCGTCACGCGGCAGCGGCGGGCGATCCCCTACGGCGATGCGGTCTCTTCCTATATCGACAAGCTCGATGAGCGCCGCGGCGCGGTGTTTTCGTCGAACTACGAATATCCGGGCCGCTATACGCGCTGGGATACCGCCGTCGTCGATCCGCCGCTCGGCATCTCTTCCTTCGGGCGCGACGTCTGGATCGAGGCCTATAATGAACGCGGCGAGGTGATCCTCGGCTTCGTGACCGAGCGGCTGAAGACCGTGTCCGACATCGTGCTCGGCGCTTCCTCGGCCCGCCGACTCGACCTCACCGTCAAGACGCCGGACCGGGTGTTCACCGAGGAAGAACGTTCGAAGATGCCGACGGTCTTCACCGTGCTGCGCGCCGTCACCGACCTGTTTTATTCGCAGGCGGATGCGAGCCTCGGGTTCTACGGCGCCTTCGGATACGACATCGCCTTCCAGTTCGACGCGATCGAACTGAAGCTGACGCGACCCTCCGACCAGCGCGACATGGTGCTCTACCTGCCGGACGAGATCCTCGTTGTCGACAACTACGCCGCCAAGGCCTGGATCGACCGTTACGACTTCGAAAAAGACGGCGTGACGACCGAGGGCAAGGCCCAAGATATCGCAGCGGAGCCCTTCAATCACACGGATGCCATTCCGCCGAAGAGCGATCACCGGCCGGGCGAATATGCCGAGCTCGTCACCAAGGCGAAGGAAAGTTTCCGCAAGGGCGACCTTTTCGAAGTCGTGCCCGGGCAGAAATTCATGGAGCGCTGCGACAGCAAGCCGTCCGACATTTCAAAGCGGCTGAAGGCGATCAATCCGTCGCCTTATTCCTTCTTCATCAATCTCGGCCATCAGGAATATCTGGTCGGCGCCTCGCCCGAAATGTTCGTGCGCGTTTCCGGCCGTCGCATCGAGACCTGCCCGATTTCGGGCACGATCAAGCGTGGCGACGACCCGATCGCCGACAGCGAGCAGATCCTGAAGCTCCTGAATTCCAAGAAGGACGAGTCCGAGCTCACCATGTGCTCGGATGTCGACCGCAACGACAAAAGCCGGGTCTGCGAGCCGGGTTCGGTCAAGGTGATCGGCCGCCGGCAGATCGAGATGTATTCGCGCCTTATCCACACGGTCGACCATATCGAAGGGCGGCTGCGCGACGACATGGACGCTTTCGACGGTTTCCTCAGCCACGCCTGGGCCGTCACCGTCACCGGCGCCCCGAAGCTCTGGGCGATGCGCTTCATCGAGAGCCATGAAAAGAGCCCACGCGCATGGTATGGTGGAGCAATCGGCATGGTCGGCTTCAACGGCGACATGAACACCGGCCTGACGCTGCGCACCGTGCGCATCAAGGATGGTATCGCCGAGGTGCGCGCCGGTGCGACGCTGCTCAACGATTCCATTCCTGACGAAGAAGAAGCCGAAACAGAACTGAAGGCCTCTGCCATGCTTTCCGCCATCCGAGACGCCAAGACGGGCAATTCCGGCAGGATCCAGCGCGACGTTGCGAGCGTCGGCAAGGGCGTCAGCATCCTGCTCGTCGATCACGAAGACAGCTTCGTCCACACGCTCGCCAATTACTTCCGCCAGACGGGGGCGACGGTTTCGACCGTGCGTACGCCGGTGCCGGAGGAAATCTTCGACCGGCTGAACCCGGACCTCGTCGTGCTGTCGCCGGGACCCGGAACGCCCAAGGATTTCGACTGCAAGGCGACGATCAAGAAGGCGCGGGCGCGCAACCTGCCGATCTTCGGCGTTTGCCTCGGTCTGCAGGCGCTCGCCGAAGCCTATGGCGGGGAACTGCGCCATTTGGCGCTGCCGATGCACGGCAAGCCCTCGCGCATCCGCGTGCTGGAGCCGGGCATCGTCTTCTCCGGCCTTGCCAAGGAGGTGACGGTCGGCCGCTACCACTCGATCTTCGCCGATCCCTCGACGCTGCCGCGTGAGTTCATCATCACGGCGGAAAGCGACGACGGCACGATCATGGGCATCGAACACGCCAAGGAACCGATCGCCGCAGTGCAGTTCCATCCGGAGTCGATCATGACGCTCGGTGGCGATGCCGGGATGCGGATGATCGAAAATGTCGTGGCGCATCTGGCGCGCAAGGTGAAGACGAAAGCTGCCTGAGGATTTCGACGGTTATTCGGCCTGCCCTTTCCCCGACTGCGGGGAGCGGCAGGTCGTTTTCGAAAGGCCGGTTGACTTCTTCAGGCAAATCAGAACATTTCAGGAACGATCAATCGGGATATTCGACGTGGCCAATGCTGAAAAGTTCATCGTTCTCCCTTACCGCAAGAACCGCGGCAATCTCGTCCCCGGCGAAATGCGCCAGGCATCGAACTCCGTCAGCGCGGAGAAAATCGCATCGGCGATGTCGGAACGTTTCGTCGGCGTGGCGGCTTATGCCGTGATCGTCGATGAGGAAACCGGGGATATGTCGTCGCCGCGATTGCTTGCAAAATACGGTGAGATTGCCGATCTCAACGCCGCCTGAGGCGCGGTTTTCAATATGGAGACATCGCTCTACCTGCCGGTCAAAGCTTTCCTGGAGGCGGCGGGTTATGTCGTGAAGGGTGAGGTCGGCGGGTGCGATCTCGTGGGCCTCAGCGATGCCGAGCCGCCGGTCGTGGTGGTCTGCGAACTCAAGCTCTCCTTCAATCTCGAGCTTGTTCTCCAAGCGGTCGACCGCGCGGCAATGAGCGATGAGGTCTGGATCGCGGCCCGCGTCTCCGCCAAGGGTCGGGGGCGGGAGACCGACAAACGCTATCGCGATCTCTGCCGCAGGCTCGGCATCGGCATGCTCGGCGTCTCCGATGCCGGCGAGGTCAGCATCATCGTCAGCTCCGTCTCGCCGATGCCGCGAACCAATCCCAAGCGGCGCACGCGCCTCGTCAAGGAGCATCAGCGCCGCCACGGCGATCCCGCCGTCGGCGGCAGCACGCGGGCGCCAATCATGACCGCCTATCGTCAGCAGGTGCTGCTCTGTGCCGCCGCAATCGAGCGTGGGGTCGGGCGGCCGCGGGATATGAAGGCGCAGGTGCCCAATGCCGGCCGAATCCTGCTCGACAACGTCTACGGATGGTTCGAACGCAAGGAGAAGGGTGTCTACGCCCTGACGCCTGCAGGGCAGGCGGCACTCTTGCGCTGGCCGCAGACTATTCTCTCCGAGCCTGCTCCTTGAGCCACGCGGAAGGCGAACCTCATTGCCCTTTGACAAATCCGCCGTCTTCCCCCATATCACCATCTACTGAACCGCCTGCGCGACATTCGCGTGGGCGGTTTTGCGTTTCAACGGCTTGAATTCTGCAATTCATTCGCAACCGCAGGGGAACGATATGAGTGACAACGGCGATCTTACGGTTCGCAAGCTGGCGATGTGGGGGATTCCGCTGTCGCTCGGCGTCATGGGGCTGAAGATGGTGGCCTGGTGGGTGACCGGGTCGGTGGCGCTGCTGTCGGACGGGCTCGAATCGTCAGTCAACGTCGTTGCCGCCTTCATCGCCTTCTTCGTCATCCGCTATGCGCAGAAGCCGGCCGATCACGACCATCCCTTCGGTCATCACAAGGCGGAATATCTGTCTGCCGTCACCGAGGGCGTGCTGATCGTCGTCGCCGCGCTGCTGATCGTCAACGAGGCGGTCGGTTACCTCTCCGAGCCGCGCATGCTAGATGCACCGGTGCTCGGTCTTGCGATCAATTTCGCGGCCGGCGTCATCAATGCGATCTGGGCGCGGCTGCTGATCCGGACCGGGCGCAAGCACCGCTCGGCGGCGCTTTCGGCGGACGGGCAGCATATCATGTCGGATGTGGTGACCTCCGTCGGCGTGCTTGTCGGCCTGCTGCTGGCGCTGGCAACGGGTTATGCGATCTTCGATCCGGTGCTTGCCATTCTCGTTGCCGTCAACATCCTCTATCAGGGTTGGAAGGTGATCTCGCAATCGATCGGCGGGCTGATGGACCAGGCGGTCGAACCGCAGGAGGAGGAGGCGATCAAGCAGGCGATTGCCACCCACGCGGAGGGCTCGATCGGCGTGCATGACCTGAAAACCAGGCGGGCAGGCACCGTCACCTTCATCGATTTCCACATGGTGGTGCCTGGGGGCATGTCCGTACGGCAGGCACATGATATATGCGACCGCCTTGAGGATGCCATCAGGGCGGTGCACGAGGGCGCCACTATCGCAATTCATGTGGAGCCGGAGGGCGAAAAGGCTCACGGCATCCGCGTCAAAGTCGTCAAGGAGGCATAATGCCGAGTACCGATGTTTCCAGCTTGTCGATGCTGGGTCAGCAGACCGAAACCGCGCAATCGCCGGAGGAGGCAGTGCTTGAGAAAGTGCCGTCCAACCATGCCGGCACCGATTACGTCGTGCGCTTCACCGCGCCGGAATTCACCTCGCTCTGCCCAATGACCGGGCAACCGGATTTCGCCCATATCGTCATCGACTACATTCCGGGCGAATGGCTGGTGGAATCGAAGTCGCTGAAGCTCTTCCTGCATTCCTTCCGCAATCACGGCGCTTTCCACGAGGATTGCTCGATCTACATCGCCAAGCGCATCGTCGAGCTGCTCGATCCCAGATGGCTCAGGATCGGCGCCTACTGGTATCCGCGCGGCGGCATTCCGATCGACGTCTTCTGGCAAACGGGCAAGCCGCCGGAGGGCGTGTGGCTGCCGGAACAAGGCGTTGCCACCTACCGCGGCCGTGGGTGAGCCGCGGTCGGGCGCAGCCCGAGCAATCGATCCAGTGAATCGATTGCAGCGGCGAACGCCCTGAGCTTAGAGCGAAGGGCCGGGCGACGGTGCGGCAATATCAACCGCTGCCCATTCTCCGGCCGCTAGATCTCACACATCCGTAACATCGTCGCCGGACGAGTCGTCGGTGGAATCGCTGCCGCCGTCGTAATCGGCTTGCTGCAAGTTGGCGTCGTTGTCATCGGCTGTGTTGTCGGAGGCCTGACGGGCGTCGTCATTGCCGTAATAATTGTTGATGACGGTTTCCTCGGTCGGTGCGCTGGCATTGCCGAGGGGATTGGCGCCGAAGGGCGAACCCAAGCCGAGCGAGGACATGTGGTTGCCGAAGATGCCGCTCAGCGAATTGGCAAGCAGCATGCCGCCGGCGACACCCGCCGCCGTGCCGAGGGCGCCATGCAGGAAGCTGCCGCCGGCAGACGGCGCAGAGGCCTGCTGGGTCCAGGGGCCGGACGGCTGTTGCGGCGGCTGGCGGGCATTGCCGTCGCCGCGGGGATCATCATAGCCACGGGACTGCTGGCCCCAGGGACCTGGATTGGAGGGGCCAGGATTCGAGGGAACTGGGGCTGGCTGCTGCGTCTGGGTATTGCCGAAAATCGAGCTCAGGAAACCGCCGCCCTGTTCGGCCTGGCGGTGTTCGCTCTCGCCGGCTTCCAGCTGGCGGACATGCTCTTCGAGTTGCTTGATGTGGTTGGCAGCCGCCTCCAGCCCCTTTTCCTGAACGATGACGGCCTGGGCCAGATAATAGGTGGCGGAGGGCTGTTCGCGCGTCGCCTGGTCGATCAGGGCTTCGGCGTCGCGGTCGCGCGGTGTGGCTGCAGCGGTGCGTACGCGGTCGAAGAGGGCGGTCAGCAATTGGCGTTCTTCGGGTGACATTGTCCTGCCTCCTAGTGATCTGATACGGCGTTTGCCGCGTGAGGCTGAGGTAGGAACCGATTTGGGCTTTTCAAAGCCTTTCGCCGTTACAATTCAGTAAGGCTTGCAGAACGGCGCGCGGCTTCTTAAGGATATCTCCATCGCTTCGGTGCCTTGTGTTTTTCCCGCATTGTTTTAGGCATTGAGTCGCACTATGTGCGAGGAACCCGAATTCATCTCCAAGAGGTTCGAATGAACGACGAAGACCAGGACGACAAGACGAAGGAACTGCCGCTCGGCAAGGAAACGGAGGCGAATCTTTTCAAGTCGCGTTCGATCTTCATCTACGGACCGATCAATCAGGAATTGGCGCAGAAAGTCTGCTCGCAGCTCGTGGCGCTTGCCGCGGCCAGCGACGAGGACATTCGTATCTATGTCAATTCGCCCGGCGGCCATGTCGAATCCGGCGATTCCATCCATGACATGATCAAGTTCATCAAGCCGAAGGTCTGGATGATCGGTACCGGCTGGGTCGCTTCGGCCGGCGCACTGATCTATGTCGCCACTCCGAAGGAGCGGCGCCTGTGCCTGCCGAACACGCGCTTCCTGCTGCATCAGCCCTCCGGCGGCACGCGCGGCATGGCATCCGACATCGAAATCCAGGCGCGCGAGATCATCAAGATGAACGAGCGCCTGAACAGGATCATGGCAGCGGCCACCGGCCAGCCGCTCGACAAGATCGATAAGGATACGGATCGCGACTACTGGCTTTCGGCCGAAGAGGCGAAGGAGTATGGCCTCGTTTCACGGATCGTGACGTCGCAGGCCGATATCTAAGTTTTCGCATCCAGCACCATTGAAACGCCCTTGCCTGCAGACCGCAGGCGAGGGCGTTTCATTTCATTGCGGGCCACGAAAGGCTCTAAAGCGCGTCGCGATCTTTCAGATTCGCTCCTCGCGCTTTAGGTCTTTGTTTTTACGCATGTCGTTGTCGCAAAACCGCGGCACACTTTTGCGCGACATGCTCTAGTATGAGCGCGTGAACCCGCCATCATGCATGATGTTCAGCCCGGTCATGTGATCGGAGAAGTGCGACAGGAGCCCTTCGACAGCGACGGCAACCTCTGCCGGTTCTCCGTATTTACCCAGAGGTACGTTTGCCGTTTCCTCGGCAAGGCGTTGGTCAAACGTGATACCGGCGGCATCGGCGCGCTTTTCGATCCCCTCTCGATACCAGGGAGAGAGCGTGCCTCCGAGCGAAAGCGTGTTGACGTGAATGCCGCGGGCGCCGAGCGCGAAGGCCAATGTCTTTGCCTCGCCGATCCAGGCGCAGCGCAGCACGTTCGAGGTGGCGTAGTGCCCAAGTACTTGCGCAGACGATATTCCCGATATGATGACGATCTTTGCCCGGCGACCGTTGACCGGTTCTGGGTTCATCCGGTCGATCGCTGCCTTCAGGACGTCCAGAGGTCCGATGAAGCAATTCTGAAACAGCGCCCGCCAGGCGTCTGCGCCCGGCATCGGGTCATTGGTGCTGTGGGCTTGCGGCGGCATCAGCACGACGCCGTCCAGAGTGATGCGTCTTGCCGCGAGCTCTTCCCCGAATTGACGGATTGACTGATCGTTCGTCATGTCCAGCTGCATCCAGACATGACCGTCGCCGGTCAACTCATTGGAAAGCGTTTTCAGTTTCGTCTCGTCGCGGGCGGCCAGAACAAGCGAATACCCGCTTGCAGCGAGCTGATGGCAGACTGCCGTACCAATGCCTCCGGTCGCCCCGGTAACGAGAATCGTTCGTGCTTCGTCGGTCATCGTGCATCCCTCGGCTCACGGAATGGAGATTAATCTATGCGCGTACCGGCCGAGCGCAAAGGCGTTTGTTGTGGCACTTTCTCCGCGCGGGTGACGCTCGAATCCAGATGACGCTCTATCGGTGAGCAGCGAACCGAATGCCGTCAATCCGGGCTTGCGCCTGCGGCAACCATCATGCTCCATGCGCCATTCGCGCAGCTCGAGTCCCGCCATGCTCAAAGATTTTTCCGTCCAGGCCCTGTTCATGGGGCTGCTGACCGCCTTCGTCGGTTCCGCGTCCTCCTTTGCCGTCGTGCTGCACGGGCTGCAGGCGGTCGGCGCGACGGAGGTACAGGCGGCTTCGGGGTTGATGGCATTGTCAATTTCCATGGGCATCTGCGCGATCGTGCTGAGTGCGGTGACCCGATTGCCGGTCAGCATCGCCTGGTCGACACCGGGTGCGGCACTGCTGGCAAGCACCGGGACGATCGAGGGCGGCTTCAATGCGGCGGTCGGAGCATTCCTGATCTGTGCTGCGCTGATCATCGTCGCCGGGCTGTTCAAGCCGCTCGGCCGGGCGGTTGCTGCCATTCCGGCGCCGCTCGCCAATGCGATGCTTGCTGGCGTGCTGCTCGGCCTCTGCTTCGCGCCGGTGAAGGCAATCGGCTTCAATCCGCTGCTCGGTCTGCCGATCGTTCTCGCCTGGATCGTCGTCGGCGCCTTCAAGCGGCTCTGGGCGGTGCCGGCAGCACTTGCGGCTTTCGTGCTGGTGCTCGCCTTCGGCGTCGATATCCATGACGGTGCGCTGGGTTCGTTGGAACAATCACTGGTGCCGACGGCGGAGATCGTCCGGCCGGTGTTCAATCTTGCCGGCCTCGTCTCGATCGCGTTGCCGCTCTTCATCGTCACCATGGCCTCGCAGAACATTCCGGGTATCGCGGTGCTGAAGGTCAATCACTACGATCCGAAGCCCGGTCCGCTCTTTGCCGTCACCGGCTTTTTCTCGCTGCTCTCGGCGCCGTTCGGCGGCCACGCCGTCAATCTGGCGGCAATCACCGCGGCGATGTGCGCTGGACAGGATGCCCATGCCGATCCGAAGCGGCGCTATTGGGCGTCCCTGATCGCCGGCGTCGGTTATATCATCCTCGGGTTGCTCGCCGGCGCGGTGACGGCCTTCGTCGCGCTCGCGCCTCCGATCCTGATCGAGGCGGTGGCGGGGTTGGCGCTGGTCGGCGCCTTCTCGTCCTCGGCAATGTCGGCTTTCCAGGCGCCTGACTCGCGCGAGGCGGCGGCAATCACCTTCCTCGTCACCGCCTCCGGCGTTTCCTTCGGCGGTATTTCCGGCGCCTTCTGGGGCCTGATCGCCGGTGGGCTGATGCTGGCGCTGTCGCGGCTGGTGAAGATTTGGAAAGCCCGGGCTCAGTCGAGGTAACGGAGGGTCGTTGTACTCTCCAAATGCCGGATCCTGGCGCTTTCAGGCACCTCCGCCGGCAATAGGCTGGCAGTTCGTCGACCGTTGGCGACGACCAAAAGCGGGCAAGGACTTGCCAGCTTTACCGTCCGAGGCTATAAGCGCGGTCATGAAGACCACTGGCGCCAGAATTTCTGACACGATTGCACGCGGCCGCATCGCCCTGCGTGACGTCTCGCGCGCCCTGACCTCGCTTCTTCTCCTCGGCCTTACGCGCGGTTGCCGGGTCCTTTGAGGAGCGCCCGGCGGCCGAAAGCCCGCCCGGCCATCGCTCCTCGCGACTCACTTTCAAAATTGACCTAACGACCGACAAGGTCCGCATTTGTTTATCGCCAAGCCCGACGTGATCGGCTAAGAGCGGGCAAATGCCGGGACGAGGAGACGACACGATGGACGCGAAGACGCAATCCCCCCGAGATAAGATGGCCTCCAAGAGCGAGATGAGCCCCGCAAAAGGCATGCCCGACGCCGCAGTGAAATACCGGGCCTATCCGCAGGTGAACATTCCCGACCGCACATGGCCGACGAAGACCATTACCAAGGCACCGGTCTGGTGCTCGGTCGACCTGCGCGACGGCAACCAGGCGCTCGTCGACCCGATGGGCCATGATCGCAAGGCGCGCATGTTCCACCTGCTGATCGAGATGGGCTTCAAGGAAATCGAGATCGGTTTCCCCTCGGCTTCGCAGACCGATTTCGACTTCGCCCGCTGGTGCGTGGAGGAGCGCAATGTGCCCGACGACGTCTCCCTGCAGGTGCTGGTGCAGTGCCGCCCGGAACTCATCACCCGCACCTTCGAAGCGCTGGAAGGCGCAAACCGGCCGATCGTGCACTTCTACAACTCGACCAGCGAGTTGCAGCGCCGCGTCGTCTTCGCCAAGGATGTGCAAGGCATCAAGCAGATCGCCGTCGATGCCGCCAAGATGATCACCGATATGGCCACGAAGGCCGGCGGCGGTTACCGTTTCGAATATTCCCCGGAGAGCTTTACCGGCACGGAACTCGATGTGGCGCTGGAGATCTGCAATGCCGTCATCGAGGTCGTCAAGCCGACGCCCGACAACAAGCTGATCATCAACCTGCCGTCCACCGTCGAGATGGCGACGCCGAACGTCTATGCCGACCAGATTGAATGGATGTGCCGCAACCTCGACAATCGCGAGAACCTGATCGTTTCGCTGCATCCGCATAACGACCGCGGCACCGGCATTGCTGCTGCCGAACTGGCACTGCTGGCAGGCGCCGACCGCGTCGAAGGCACGTTGTTCGGCAATGGCGAGCGTACCGGCAATGTCGACATGGTGACGATGGCGCTGAACATGTTCACGCAAGGCGTCGATCCCGAGATCGACTGCTCGAATATCGAACGCATCAAGGAAGTGTTCGAATATTCGAACCAGATGGCGATCGGCGAGCGTCATCCCTATGTCGGTGAGCTGGTCTATACGGCCTTCTCCGGCTCGCATCAGGATGCGATCAACAAGGGCATGAAGGCAGCACAGGTCGCTAACCATCCCGTGTGGGAGGTCCCGTACCTGCCGATCGATCCGCGCGATGTCGGTCGTTCCTACGAGGCGATCATCCGCATCAACTCTCAGTCCGGCAAGGGCGGCATCGCCTATATCCTGCAGCAGGATTACGGGCTGAACCTGCCGCGCAACCTGCAGGTGGAATTCCGCGAGGATATCCAGCGCATCACCGACGTAGAGGGCAAGGAGCTTCCGTCCCGGCGCATCTACGACCGCTTCATCGAGCGCTACGTGACGCAGCCGGAGGGCCGCCTGCGCTTCATCGACCATCACACCTATCCCGACACCGAGCACAAGGGCCAGCGGATCGTCGCAGCCGAGATCACCGACAATGGGGAGA
This sequence comes from Rhizobium leguminosarum, assembly GCF_001679785.1. Classification (NCBI taxonomy): domain Bacteria; kingdom Pseudomonadati; phylum Pseudomonadota; class Alphaproteobacteria; order Hyphomicrobiales; family Rhizobiaceae; genus Rhizobium; species Rhizobium leguminosarum. The sequence continues at coordinate 2,703,439 of NZ_CP016286.1, read as the reverse complement.
TCAAGCGCATCGAAGGGCGCGGCAACGGTCCGATCGACGGCTTCATCAATGCGCTGTCGCAGTATCTCGGCATCGAGATGTCGGTCGAGGACTATTCCGAGCATTCGCTCCAGCATGGCTCGAACGCGGCGGCGATCTCCTATGTCGAGACCTCCTATCCCGGCGGCAAACTCTTCGGCGCCGGCATCAATACCAACATCGTCGCGGCATCGCTGGAAGCGATCGTCTCGGCCGCTAACCGCGTGCTCGACGTGAAGGCCGGCAAGGCCTGATTTCGGAAGGCCTCAGGCCGCGACCGCACTACTGCATAATTCCTTAAATCGGAATCGATTTAGGGATAAAATTATGCAGCATTTCAAAGTGCAGCGTCCTGTGCGCATCTGAAAAGACGCGCGGCGCTGTAGCGCGGCGCGGCCTGACGATGCAGTCGGCAAATCTCGCCGGCTTCATTTCGCGCCTCTGCGTGGCGCTGGCCCCATTGGCAGAGCGCCAGCAGCACCGGTTCGAGGCCGAGGCCGAGGTCAGTCGCGCTGTATTCGACACGGGCGGGGACCTCGGCAAAGACTTGGCGAGCGACCAGCCCGTGGTCCTCCATCTCGCGCAGCTGCTGGATCAGCACCTTCTGGGTAATGGCGGGCATCATCCGCTTCAACTCCGAAAGACGCTTCGGGCCGGAGAAGACGTAATAGAGGATGATGGGCTTCCAGCGTCCTGAGATCACCTTCAGCGCACGCTCAACCGGCAGCTCGGGGAGTCTTTTCATCGGCTCAGCCATGGTCACCTCCTGGTGGGTATGGCACGAAAGAGTGTGTATTTTTATCTGATAGTCTATTGCTAAACCGGCCCCACGCCAATCAGACGTGAGGTGCATCTGCCATGAAAGCCGTCCAATTCACTCGCTTCGGTCCGCCCGATGTCCTCAAGGTCTTGGAACTGCCGGTCCCCGAGCCGGGGCCGGGGGAGGTTCTCCTCCGCGTCCATGCGGCGGGTGTCAACTTCTTCGAGGTGTTGATGCGGACCGACCGTTATGCCGTAACGCCCAATCTGCCGATGTTTCCCGGTGTCGAGGTCGCAGGTACGATCGAGCGAGCAGGACCTGGTGCCGACCGCTCGCTCATTGGCATGCGGGTTGCAGTTCCTCTCTTCGCGATCGGGCGCGGTTCGGGCGGCTATGCCGAATTCGTCGCGGTCGACGGCGGGGCGGTGGTGCAACTGCCTGATGCGGTTTCGTTCGAGGCGGCTGCGGCGCTGATGGTGCAGGGACTGACGGCGCTGCATCTGCTGCGCCGCAGTCCCGCGAAAGGCAAGAATGTTCTCGTGAGTGCTGCAGCGGGCGGTGTCGGGTCGCTGCTTGTACAGCTCGCGAGACGTGACGGGGCGAAGATGGTGATCGCGGCGGCGAGCAGTGACGAGAAGAGGGCGCTTTCCCTGTCTCTCGGCGCCGATCACGCGGCCGATTATACGGCGCCCGGCTGGCAGGAGGACGTCAAGAAGCTGACCGGAGGGCTCGGCGCGGATATCATCTATGAAACCGTCGGCGGCGTGTTTTCAAGTGCGGCACTCGATGCGCTGGCGCCTTGCGGCGAGCTTGTGCTGGCGGCGATGGGGCGGTTCGGGCTTGAGGCGGCCGATGTCGAGCACATGCTTGATGACAATCAGTCAATCAAGGGATTTTCGTTATTGCCGCTGCTGACGCCTCAGGGGGTGCGTGAGGATCTTGCCGAGCTCTTCGAGCTTGCCGCGGCGGGCGTCGTGACGGTTATCGACGGCGGTCGTTTCCCACTGCATCAAGCGGCGGAAGCGCATCGCGCCATCGAAGGGCGGCGTGCGGTCGGCAAGGTGGTGCTGGTGCCTTAAATCAAAGAAGGCGACGCACGATGTCGTGCGATACCGCTCGGCATCATGCTCCGGCAATCAGATCGCGGTGGCGATCTCCATGGCGAGCTGGCCGAGCGTTGCTTCGGCGGAGGGGCCGGCGAGTACGTAGGAGGTGCCGGCATTGTGCCAGGTCACGAGGCCGATCTCGTCCTTGATCGTTTCCTTGAAGTCGTCGGTCTCCGGCGGCTGCGCGTCCTTGCGGAAGCAAATGGAGATGATGTCGCCATCGGAATTAGAATAGACGAGCTGTCCGACTGGGCGGCTGTCGCCAAGGATGACGCGCGCGCCCTGGAAGGTCCAGGCTTCGGCGCTCAGATCCGGCACGCGGAAGGGCACGCCGATCGCCGTCGTCAGCCAGCTGGAGATTTCCTCGGCCTGCGAGGCGGGCACTTCGACGAGATGACGGGGCTGGCGGATCAGCAGGCGCTGATAGGCGGTGACGTCGCCCAGCCAGTCGCTGGTATTGGCCGGTGCCGCATTGGTGGTAGCCGTGCTGGCAATCTCGTCGGCATCCGGCGCGGTGCCGACGAAATAGCCGATACCGCAACCGACGACAAAGAGGATGAGGGCAGCGGCCAGCGCCTGCGGGCCGCTCGGCGCCAGTTTCACTTGCGGGCGCGTGGCGCGCTGGGCGATCGGCGTTTTCGGCGGCTGCGTGCTCTTGATCGAGCGGACGAGGGCGAGCGGTACAGGCTCCTTCAGGATATCGTCGAGGCGGCGGCGGCCGAAATCAGCCCCGTGACGCAGCTTCTCATGCAGTCGGCGTGCATTCTCGTCGCCTGCCAGACGCTGCTCCAGTTCTTGCCGCTGTTCGGGCGAGACTTCGCCGTCGAGAAGAGCGGTGAGCTGGGCTTCGAGCGGCAATTTCCTAAGATCGAGCAAATTCAGAACCTGTGGATCGGGTGGGTGCCGGCAAGCCCGGCGAAATGCAGCCTCGCGGTCGCGAGCTGCGAGACGACGTTTGCCACCGGAATGCCCATGATGTCGGCTGCCTGCTGGTAGCTGTGGCCTTCGACGTCGACCAGCAGGAACATGCTGGAAACGCCATCCGGCATATCGGAAATCATGTGATGGATGGTGTCGGGATCGACCGCGGCCGAGCGTTCGCGTGCGGCCTCGCGAATATCGGTGACGTTGCCGCGGACGGAAGCCTTCGGCTTGCGCTTGCGGTTGTCGTCGGTCCATTGCTGGCGGGCAAGCGTGTAGATCCAGCTTTCCAGCCGGCCTTCGCCGCTCCATTGATGACCTTTGGAGACGGCGCGCTGACAGACAGCCTGAACGAGTTCATCGGCCACGGCAACCTCGCCCGCGAGCGTGATCGCGAAGCGGCGAAGGCGGGGCAGGAGGCCGACGAGATCACGCCGGAGATCGATGGTCGTTGCGGGCTGACGCATTGTCTATCCAAGAAGCATTCACAATGGTTTCGCGGACGAAGGGTTCGCCGTCGGGCGCGAAACCGACTTTATCGACGCCGTCGATGCATGCGCTTTATGAAACAAGTCTCCTGCACTTCGCAAGCATCCGGTCGTCTTCATCCCTCTTTCCCAAGGGATTTTCGTATTGTGGCGTGCAAAGCTTGCGTCAATATGTCTTGTAGCCGTTCAAGCTTTGCAGCAGGGAGCGATAGGCCCAGGTGCCTTCGCCGCCGCGATCACGGATTTCGACAAGCTGGACGCGAGCACCCTGGATGTCTCCCTGTTCCACCAGCGCCATGCCCATATAGGAGCGGGCGAGGATATAATTCTCATCCGCCTGCAGCGCCTTGCGGTAGTAGGACATGCCAAGCTCCATGCGGCCGGCCTTGCGGTTGGCGTAGCCGAGATAGTTCAGGACGCGCGGGTCGTTCTGGTTGCGAGCGAGATTGAGCACGGTGATGGCGTTGTCATACTGGCCGGCATAGGCAAATTCGCGGGCGAACTGATAGAGATCGTCGTCGTTGAAGCTGCTCTTCTTGGGGTTGACACATTCCTTCTTGGCCTTGTCCCAGACCTTGCCGCCGGTGCAGGTCTTGGTAGTCTGGGTCTTCGGCGGCGGATTGGTATCATCGTTGCTGTCGCCGGCCGCGAAAGCGGCCGTGGCGATGCCGAAGGCAAAGCCGGCGGCGAGCGAAAGTCTGGACAGGTGACGGAAAGAAGAAGTCATCAGCGCGCTCCGTTCTCAGGCAATGCATTTGCTCGGATTGTACGCTTACCACTAAAAATACCAAGAGGGTAAGCAACCTCTGTGGCAATTGTTGCGGCGGCGGCAGGACGTCCTCGCAGATCGATTCAAGTGCTGCACAAAAAGAGTCTGGAACTGGAGCTAAGACGCGAAAATATCGGCGCTTTCCGGCATCACCGCGTCGCCAGCCCTGTTGAGGCTGAAGCGCTCGCCGCTGAGTTCCCAGGCACCGGGAGAGCCATCGATGGAGAAGAGGTTGTAGGCGGCGGGCGGCTTGATGCTGCCCGGTCCCTGCGAGGCAGAGGCGATACCGACGACCGGCACCGGCTGCATCTGGCCGCGCAGCCAATTTAGCGTGTTCAGGTGCGTATGTCCGTGCAGCACGAGTTCGGCGCCGCCCGTCGAAATCACGGCGGCGAAGCGGCGGATGCCGATCATCCGTTTATAGAAGGCCGTGGCGCCGCGGATCGGCGGGTGATGGATCATGACGACGCGGAAGAGACCGGCTTCGCCAGCCGCACGCAGTATGTTGACAGTATCGCGGGCCTGTCGCGCGCCGAAAAAGCCAGAGGCGGCGAAGGGAGGGGTGGCGACCGCCGTCGAACAGCCGACAATCGCGACTTTGCCGCGAACGCGCAGATAAGGAAAGATATGGCGGTCGTCCTGCCACTGCGGTGGAGCGAGATCGCCGCGGACATAATCGTACCAGGCGCGCATCGACTTCTCGTAGGAGCCGGGTACATAGGCATCGTGATTGCCGGGAACGACCGACGTGTCTGCGGGATCGCCGAGCGCGCGCAGCCAGGCGGCGGCCGAGCGGATCTCGATGCCGCTCGCCAGATTGACGAGGTCCCCGGTGACGGCCAGGTGATCGGCCTGATGGGCGCGGATGTCGTCGAGCAGCAGATCCAACGTGCTGCCGAAAAGGTGCTTGCGTCGATTTCGATGCCAGTTCACAAAGCCTGTTATGCGTTTTGAAAACAGCTCTTGAATGGAAAGACTGGGCAACGGCCCGAGGTGGACGTCGGAGATATGCGCGAGCTTGAACATGCTACGAGACATAGACCAGCTTATTGACAAATCAAACACATCCGGCGCGATGAAGAGCTGAAACGGAGCGATGGTGGATCAAGAGAACCGGCCCCTTCTCATAAGGGTGGCGTTGCGCCTGCTGCATGTCTATTTCAGCTTCGTCCGCAGCATGACCGTGGGCGTGCGGGCCGCCTGTTTCGATGCAGACGGGCGCATCTTTCTCGTGCGCCACAGCTATATCGGCGGCTGGCACATGCCGGGCGGCGGGCTGGAGCGCAACGAGACGGTCGAGGAAGCGCTCGTCAAGGAATTGCGCGAGGAGGGCAACCTCAGGATCATCGGCAAGCCGCAGCTGTTCCAAGTCTATTTCAATACCACGACCACAAGGCGCGACCATGTCGTCTTCTACCGCGCGACCGTCGAGCAGACGGCGCCGCGGCCGCCGGACTGGGAGATATCCGACAGCGGCTTCTTTTCCCTCGACAGCCTGCCCGAGGGCACGACCAAGGCGACGCATCGCCGTCTCGCCGAGCTTCGCGGCGAGCAGGAGCCTGCCGACCGCTGGTAAGCTTCAGGCAGCCATTCAAACTGCTACAGCGTCCTTTGCGCGTCTGAAAAGACGCGCGGCGCTGTAGCACGGCCGTGCGGACTGTCGAGATCGAGCGCCGGACCGACGGGAACGATACCGGTCGGATTGATCGTCCTGTGGCTGCGGTAATAGTGCTGCTTGATGTGGTTGAGGTTCACCGTCTCGGCAACGCCCGCCGTCTGGTAGAGGTCGCGCAGATAGTCAGGCAGGTTGCGGTAGTCGGCGATGCGGCGGATGTTGCACTTGAAATGGCCGACATAGACGGCGTCGAAGCGCACCAGCGTGGTGAACAGGCGCCAGTCGGCCTCGGTCTGATGGTTGCCGAAGAGGTAGCGACCCTTGCCGAGGCGTTCGTCGAGCATGTCGAGTGTTTCGAACAGCGTGCCGACGTTTTCCGCATAGGCCTCCTGGGTGGTGGCAAAGCCCGCCTTGTAGACGCCGTTATTGACGGTGTCGTAGATGGTGGCGTTCAGCGCATCGATTTCGGAGCGAAGGTCCTCGGGATAGAAATCGGCTGTCGAGCCGGTCAGCCCGTCGAAGGCGCCGTTGAACATGCGGATGATCTCGGCGGATTCGTTGTTGACGATCGTGCCGGTCTTCTTGTCCCAGAGCACGGGAACGGTGACGCGGCCGGAATAGTGCGGATCGGCCCTGACATAGATCTGCCAAAGCGCTGCGACGCCGAAGAGGTGGTCGCCGGTGGCACCGTCGCCGACCTTGAATTCCCAGCCGTTCTCGAGCATCAGCGGATCGACGACCGAGACCGAGATCAGTTCTTCGAGCTTCTTCAGCTTGCGGAAGATCAGCGTGCGATGCGCCCAGGGGCAGGCGAGCGAGACATAGAGATGGTAACGCCCGGCCTCGGCCTTGAAGCCGCCGCTGCCGGAAGGGCCGGCCCCACCGTCCGATGTCACCCAGTTGCGGAACTGCGAGGGCTGCCGCTTGAAATGGCCCTTGCTCTCGTTCGTGTCGTACCAGGCATCATGCCAGACGCCGTCCACCAGCATTCCCATGATCTTCATTCCCTTGATTGCGTGTTGGAACGAAAGATATCGCAGATGGCAGGGCTTTACAGGCGGCAAAGATTGAACAGTGTGTCACATCGTCCGGGGACCGCATAATTCAGTGTTGCAGCGACCTTTGTGGGTCTCGAAAAGATGCGCGGCGCTGCGGTCGTGCATTTTGGGTTGGACGGCGGAAATTTTTCCTGCTATCGGCCTTTTCACGATTTTCGGACCCCTGCTTGATGTTCATTTCCAGAAACCCGCGACGACGCTGATGCTCCCGAACGCCCAAGGCGTGTTCGAGACCCATCAATCTGTCCATCCGGTTTCTGTCATCATGTACAAGCACGATCTCGTCTACCTCACTGAAGACGCGTCTCATGACGCCGCCATCGAACACATCAACGAAGAAGCCTTCGGTCCGGGCCGCTTCACGCGCGCTGCCGCGCGCATCCGTGAGCAGGGGCCGCATGATCTGTCGCTTTCCTTCATCTGCACCGATAATGGTGAGACGATCGCCTCCGTGCGCATGACGCCGGTGCTGGCTGGAACGGTGAAGGGACATCTGCTCGGCCCGCTCGCCGTCCGCCCCTCCCACAAGAACAAGGGCATCGGCCGGGAACTGGTGCGGATCGCGGTGGAGGCGGCAAGACGCAAGGGCTCAGAAGCCGTCATCCTCGTCGGCGATCCACCCTATTACGGCCCGCTCGGCTTCGAGAAGGTCGCCTATAACGCGCTGTCTTTTCCAGGCCCCGTCGATCCCGGCCGCGTGCTCGTCGTTCCGATCGCCGAGGGCGTGCACGCGCGGCTGAAGGGCACGATCGCCTGGCGCGAATGATCTTGCAACAGCCCGCTAGAACAGGATGATTTTAGGCCGGGTCGGCCTAAAATATCATGCTCTATAGGCTTTTCCGGAGGAAGCTGCGCGTGCGGCCTTCCGGGAAGTCCTCAAGCTCTCCGAAAACCTCATAACCCTGACGCAGATAGGCGCGCAGAGCCTGCGGGTTGAAGGTGTCGATCCAGGCGCCGCGGCACCCCCTGGCTCTCGCCTCTTCTTCCGCCTTTGCGAGGATATTGCCTGATATACCGGTGCCGCGCAGGGTATCGGGAATGTAGAGCATCTGGGTGAAGAGCCAGCCCCAGGCGGTGAAGCCTGAAAGACCGCCCGTCACCTTGCCGTCGGTATCGCGGATGAGGACCGCGAGCGGCCGGCGATCGGATGGGCCGATATCGGCGTTGTTGAAGGCCGAGAGCGCATCGGTGATCACCGCCTGGTCCTCCGGCGAGGGAGAGGCGGTGAGCTCGAATTCCGGCATGAGATTAGCGCCCTTCACGCCACCACATGGCGCCGAAGGCGAGCAGCAGGATGCCGACGCCGGCGAAACCGGCAAAGAGCGGCAGCGTGTTGATGCCCTTCAAAACAGTTTCGTTGGTCATGCGGATCATCATGCGATCGTTGTCGGAGACGCGGACCTGGCCGCGCACCGGCAGGATCGGCGGCACGGAGATCGCGCCATTTGCGTTGGAGACGCGGGCGACGAGACCCTTGCTTCTGTCGGCGACCGGCTGGAGTACATCGGTCGTCGAGATCATCGCCTTGAATTCCGGTGCGTCGACGGCGCCGATATGGACAAGCGTCGACAGCCTGCCGTTGCGGACTTCGAAGAGGCCGATTTCGTCCATCCTCTTCTCGGCCTTGTAGAGCCCGGGTTCGGACTGGGTGAGCGGCAGGGTTTCGGTCTTGCCGGAGGGATAACGCACGGTGGCATTGCCGGGATTGTCGCCGATCGTCTGGCGGGTGACTTCAAGCGTTCGGCCGGAGGCGCGCGCCGTTAGCGCTTCTTCCTCGAGTGCGGGCTCCTTCATCAGCCAATGGGCGATACGGCGATAGAGCGAAACGTTCGGACCGCCGCCTTCGAAGCCGCGCGCCCAGAGCCAGCCCTGATCGGAAAGCAGCATGGCGACGCGGCCCTGGCCGGCGCGGTTCAGCACCAGCAGCGGGTGGTTGTCGGCGCCGAGCATGATCGTCTCGCCCTGTGGCCGGTCGACATCGACACTGCGGAACCAGCGGCCCCAATGCGGCGGGTCCTCGCCCGAACCATCAAGGCCGCGCGTGACCGGATGTTTACGGCCTTCCTCGGAGAGGCGGGGATAGAAGGCCTTCTCGATCATCTCTCCGGTGGGCGTTGCGGGCAGAACCGAGGAAAGCGGCGTCAGTGCAATGGAATCGGGGCCAGCATGCTCGGGACCGGCGGCGATCAGCAGCGCGCCGCCATTGTCGACATATTGCGCGATGTAATCGTAATAGAGCAGCGGCAGCACGCCGCGGTGCTGGTAGCGATCGAAGATGATCAGGTCGAAATCCTTAATCTTGTCGACGAAGAGCTCGCGCGTCGGGAAGGCAATCAGCGACAGCTCGTTGATCGGCGTGCCGTCCTGCTTTTCCGGCGGACGCAGGATGGTGAAGTGGACGAGATCGACCGAGGCATCGGATTTCAGCAGGTTGCGCCAGGCGCGCTCGCCGGCATGCGGCTCACCGGAGACAAGCAGGACGCGGAGATTCTGGCGGATGCCGTCGATGACATGGACGGCGCGGTTGTTGGCGGTGGTGACTTCGCCGGGAAGTGCTGCGACCGAGAATTCGAGCACATTGCTGCCGCCACCCGGCACCTTGAAGGAGAACGGCGTATCCTGCCCGGGTGTCGCCTGCAGGGTGGCGATCTCGTCACCATTCAGCTTGACCGTGACATCGGCCGTGCCGCCGGGGCTCGGGCCGTCGTCGAAGACGCGCAAGATCACCTGCTGCTCTTCGTTGACGATGCCGAAGCGCGGTCCCTTGATGACTTCGATGCGACGATCGAATTCGTTGGCCTTGCCGGTTACGAGGCCATGGATCGGCGCGTCGAAGCCGAGCGCCTGATTGGCGCCAGGAACATCATGGACTTCACCGTCGGTCAGCATGATGGCGCCGCCGATACGGGCGGGCGGGACATCGGCAATGTTGGCCGACAGTGCGTCGAACAAGCGCGTGGACGGCACGTCGGAATTGACGTCGCCTTCGACATCGACGAAGCGGGGCTCTATCTGGGGGAAACGGGCGAGCTGTCCCTTCAAGGCCGCAAGCGCATCGTCGGTCATCTTGACGCGATCGGGCGTCTGCTGGCTCTGGCTTCGATCGACAAGAACGGGAACGATCGTCGACAACTGATCCCGATCTTCCTGCAGCAGCACAGGATTAGCAAGCGCGGTCAGCATGGCGAGTGCTGCCAGCGTTCTGACCCAGGCGCCGCGAATGCCGCGCCAGATCGCGAAGGCGGCGATAACAGCGCTGACGACAGCCAATGCAGCCAGAACCGACCAGGGCAGGAAGGGCGAAAAGTCGAATGTCATCTCATTGTCCTAACCGTTCGAGGAGGTCGGGAACATGGACCTGGTCGGTCTTGTAGTTGCCGGTCAGCATGTACATCATGATGTTGACGCCGGAACGGTAGGCATATTCGCGCTGCGTTTCATCCGACGGCACGGTCGGCAGTATCGGTACGCCGTTCTCGTCGATCGCCCAGGCGCCGGCGAAATCATTGCCGGTGATCAGGATCGGCGAAACGCCGTCGGCCGTCGCCGCCGATTTTTCGCTCGGCCCCTGACCGCCTTGCCGGGCCTCGATCCAGAGAGGGCTGCCGGCATAGCGACCGGGAAAGCTCGACAGGAGATAGAAGGATTTCGTCAGCACGTGATCTGATGGTACCGGCTCGAGCGCCGGAATGTCGAGATTGGCGAGAATTGCCTGCAGCCTCTCACCGTTGGCGCTGACATTGCCGCCATTGTCCAATGCGCTGATCTGATCGCGCGTATCGAAAAGCACGGTGCCGCCATTGCGCATATAGGCATCGATACGGCTGATCGCCGCCGACGATGGCATCGGCGCCGTTGCCGAAACCGGCCAGTAGATGATCGGATAAAAGGAGAGCTCGTCTTTCGTGAGGTCGATGCCGACGGGCGGCGCCGGCTCCAGCGTCGTGCGAAAAGTCAGGAACTGGGTCAGTCCCTCAAGACCGCGCTCGGATATATTGTCCACGTCCTGTTCGCCGGTGACGACATAGGCGAGGTGGGTGTTATCAAGTCTTTGCAGGATGAGGTCGTCGCCGGGTTGGGAGTCGTCAGCGTGAAGCGTGCCGGGTTGGATGAGAAAGCCGGCGCAGACCGCGACCGCGATCATCGCGGCGGTGCGGACAGCCGGGCGCATTCGCGAGAATGCGCCATTCATGAAGAGGACGATCAGGCTATCGGCCAAGAGCAGCAGGAAAGCTGCGAGAAAGAGTGCGGGTTTTGCAGACCAGCTTTCGCCGCCGATCAGGCCTTCGCGCACGGCATTGGTCCCTGTTGTGTCGATCGGCTTCAGTTCGGCGTTCTCGGGCAGCACGTTCAGGGAGGTGAAACCATCCTCCGAACCGTAGAGCCCGGGCGGGTTGTCGAAATTTGCCGTCGGTTCGACACCGGCCTGTGGAATGAGCGGCCGCGCCGATCCTGTCTCGGAGACGAGCGTGCCCTTGGCCGTCAGCATGCGGAATGGCGGCAGGGTTTCGGAGACCCGCGTATTGCCGCGCGCCTCCGATGTCACGCCGCCCGAGCGCGATATCTGCAGGAGGTGGCGCAGCATGTCGACGAAAGTGCCTGAGATCGGCAGATCGGACCAGGTCGCTTCCGCGGTGACGTGAAACAGGACGATCTGGCCGGAGGCGAGCTGCTTCATCGTCACGAGCGGCGTGCCGTCAGCCAGGCTCGCCCAGGTTCGTTCGGCAAGATCGGGTGTCGGTTCGGCAAGCACCTGCCGCTTGACGACGACATCGGAGGGACGCGCTATGCCGGCGAAAGGCCCGAAACTCGGAAATTCGGCAAGCGACTGCGGCTCGCTCCAGGACAAGGTGCCGCCCAGCGCCCGTTCTCCCTGACGCAGGATGACAGGGATCAGCGGATCGTCCGCAGGGGCTGCCGCCATGCGCGGGCCGGCAAAACGCAGGAGCATGCCGCCATTCGATATCCAGCGCGTCAAAGGCTCGTAGGTCTCCTCCGGAAGCCGGCCGATATCGGCCATGATAATGATCGAGGGATTGCTGGCGAGAAGTTTTGGTATTGCGACCGAAAGATCGGAATCGGCAGGTTGGATCAGATCCGCATAGGGTTGCAGCGCCCGCTGGATGTAATAGAGCGGCGAGAGCAGCGGCTGGAACTCGTCCCCTCCTCCACCTGACAGCAAGACGACGCGGCGGCGCTTGAATGCGTCGTCGAGAAGGTGGACGGCGCCTGCCGTCGCGCCATTATCGACGCTGACGCGCGCGAAATCGTTGCGCATCTCGAAGGGGGCGGTGATCGAACTGGTCGCAACGCTCTGGCCGGGGCGGAAATCCGCCCTGCCATTGGCGATCGAGCGGCCCTGGGTATCGACGGCGTTCAGCGCTACTGATGCGGCCTGCGCACTGTTGAGCCGCGTGACCTTGACGGTCATGGCATCCGCCGCATTGTTGGCCGCCGTGATCGCGACTGTCCGCGCGGCATCGCCCTCGATCAGGCGGAGATCGGCGGATTGGAGTTCGGCGAGCCTGCGCACCGTCGCGTCGTCGGGCTTGGCGGCGGCGCCGTCGGTCAGGAAGGCGAGGGTACCGGGCTTGATGCCGTTCAGCGCGGCGCGCAGCGCCTGGAAGGCGCGTTCGCGGTCCGGCACAAGCGGTCGTGGCTCGGCGGCGCGCAGCTTGTCGCGGGCGGCAGCGGCGGTGCCGGGCACGGCGTCGTTGGTCGGATCGGCGGTGAAGGCGATCGACACTGGCGTGCCGGCGGATTCGGCATCGTCTATCAATGCGTCGGCGGTCTGGATGCGGCGCTCCCAGTCGGGTGCCGCCGCCCAACTGTTGTCGACGAAGAGGACGAGTGGGCCACCTGATGCGAGTGAACTGGTGCGTGGATTGAAAACCGGATCGGCGATCGCAAGGATGATGGCGGCAGCGAGCAGCATGCGCAGCAGCGTCAGCCACCACGGGCTTTGCGCCGGCGTCTCCTCGCGCTTTAGCACCGAGGCGAGAATTTTCAGCGGCGGAAAGACCTCGGTCTTCGGACGTGGCGGCGTCAGCCGCAGCAGCCACCAGATGACGGGCAAGGCAAGGAGCGCGCCGAGAATGGCGGGATAGGCGAAAGCGAAGGGAAGGGCGTTCATAGCTGCCCTCCATGCGTTGCCTTGGCCGGCATGCCGGACAAATACATGTGCACCGCGACCAGCGCCTCCGACGCAAGGTGATCGGTACGGTGGCTCGCGAAGGTCCAGCCAAGATGGCGCAGCGACTGGCCGAGGCTGTCCCTGCGGGCGAGATAGGCGGTGCGATAGGCCTCGCGGATATGTTCGGCGCGGCCGGAGATAAGCTTGGCGCCGCTCTCCGGATCGGTGAATTCGGTGCGGCCGCTATAGGGGAATATCTCCTCGGCGGGATCTGATATCTCGACCACGTGGCCGCGCAGGCCACGGCGGGCAAGCGGGCCGAGCCGTTCCATGATTGCCGGCGCATCGTCGAGGAAATCGCCGATAAGGACGAGGTCGCTCCAGCCGCGGATCATCGCCGTTTCCGGCAGGCCGCCGGTCAGCGGCGTGTGCATGAGAGCGGCTGCGAGGCGTTCGGCGGCGTTACGGGCGGAGGCAGGTTCCATGATGCCGGGGCAGCCGATGCGCTCGCCGGAGCGGGCGAGGATTTCGGCAAGCGCCAGCATGATGACCAGCGCGCGGCTTTCCTTGGAGACGCTGCCATAGCTCGACTTGTACATCATCGAGGGCGACATGTCGCACCAGAGCCAGATCGTATGCGCTGCCTCCCATTCGCGCTCGCGCACATAGGTATGATCGTCGCGGGCGGAGCGACGCCAATCGATGCGCGACAGGCTCTCGCCCTCGGCATAGGGACGGAACTGCCAGAAATTCTCGCCGATGCCGCGCTTGCGGCGGCCATGCCAGCCGGCGATCACCGTGTTGGCGATGCGCTTGGCTTCCACCAGGCAGTCCGGCACCAGGGCGGCCCGCTGCCTGGCGCGGGAAAGGGCATCGCTGCCTGACGTCGGGTTGACGATCTGTCCGATAGATGCCACGCGTCCGGCTTCCTTATCCCTTTGCCTGCTTGACCAGTCCGGCGATGACATCACGCACAGACATGCCTTCGGCGCGGGCGGCGAAAGTCAGCGCCATGCGGTGCTGAAGAATGGGTTCGGCGAGCGCGAAGATATCGTCCAGAGACGGGGCGAGACGGCCTTCGTAGAGCGCGCGGGCACGCGCGCAGAGCATCATCGCTTGGCCGGCGCGCGGGCCGGGGCCCCAGGCGACATTCTTGTCGGTCGAGGCATTGCCCTGTCCTGGGCGGGCGGAACGCACCAGCGCCAGGATGGCATCGACGACCGTGTCGCTCACCGGCATCTGGCGCACCAGGGTCTGGATCTCGAGCAGCCGCTGTGCATCGATGATGGCTTCCGGCCGGGTTTCGCCCAGGCCCGTCGTCTCAAGCAGGATCTGGCGCTCGGCGGCGAGTTCAGGGTAATTGACGTCGACCTGCAGCAGGAAGCGGTCGAGCTGGGCTTCGGGCAGGGGATAGGTGCCTTCCTGCTCGAGCGGGTTCTGGGTGGCAAGCACATGGAAGGGCGCCGGCAGGTCATAACGCTGGCCGGCGATCGTGATATGGTATTCCTGCATGGATTGCAGGAGGGCCGACTGGGTACGCGGCGAGGCACGGTTGATCTCGTCGGCCATCAGGAGCTGGGCGAAGACCGGGCCCTTGACGAAACGGAAGGAGCGGCGTCCACTGTCGTCCTGGTCCATCACCTCGGAGCCGAGAATATCCGAGGGCATCAGATCAGGCGTGAACTGGATGCGGTTGGCGGCAAGGCCGAGCACCTCGCCGAGCGTCGTCACCAGTCTGGTCTTGGCAAGGCCGGGAACGCCGACGAGCAGGGCATGGCCGCCTGACAGCACGGCGAGAATGGTGTTCTCGACGACGCTTTCCTGGCCGAAGATTACTTTCGAGACTTCACCGCGGATGGCGGCGATATCGGAGAGCGCCTTTTCGGCGGCGGCGACGATCGCCTTTTCATCGAGGCTGGCTTCTGTCTTCATCATACCCATGCGTATCTCCAACGGCTGAAATCATTCGGCAGCGAATCGGCGGACTTAAACATGTGCCTCATGCCCGATAGAGTTATGGAGATGTGACGGGCTGACAAGTTCGTTGCGAATGACTATCTCGTGACTTTACTTCGTTAAGGACAAACCGGGACGGAAGAATGGCAGCCGAGGAAATCAGCGGACAGGCGGATGCGGCGGGACTTGCCGCACTGATTTCGCGCGCGTCTCAGGAAAATGCCGGCAAAAAACGAGGATTACCGCCGGTCGAGCGGTGGAATCCGCCTTTCTGCGGCGATATCGACATGGAAATCCGGGCTGATGGTACCTGGTTCTACATGGGCACGCCGATCGGCCGACCGGCGTTGGTGCGGCTGTTCTCGACGGTTTTAAGAAAAGATGACGACCAGAAGACCTATCTCGTAACTCCTGTGGAAAAGGTCGGTATAAGGGTCGTTGACGCTCCTTTCATCGCCGTGGAGATGAGCGTGACGGAGGGGCAAGGCCAGCAGGTGCTGACCTTCCGCACCAATGTCGGTGATGTGGTGGAGGCGGGAGGAGAGCATCGGCTGCGCTTTGCCATTGCGGGCGCGAATGCCGAATTGAAACCCTATCTGCATGTGCGCGGGCGGCTGGAGGCGCTGGTGTCGCGTGCGGTGATGTATGAACTGGTGGCGCTCGGGGAGACGCTCGAGGTCGAGGGACAGGCGATGTTCGCCGTCCGCTCCGCCGGAGAGGTCTTTGCGATGATGCCGGCCGACGAACTGGATGCGCTTTGCCGATGAATGATGCGATCACCCACCGTTATCCGCTGTTTTCCGCAGCTGAATTCCGCCGCCGCGCGCTTAACCAGAATGGCGGGCCGGTCGACCATGCCTGGCGCGATCATGGAGACCACATCCTCAATCCCGATATCGTGGCCGAGGTCGAGACCTTCAAGCTGCGCGACGCCGCCGTGCTCGTGCCCGTCGTCGACGACGGCGAGGAGGCGCATGTGATCTTCACCAAGCGCACGGCGACGCTGCGCAAACATTCCGGGCAGATCGCCTTTCCCGGCGGCTCGATCGATCCCGCCGATATCTCGCCCGAAATGGCGGCGATCCGAGAAACGGAAGAGGAGATCGGCCTGGCCGGTTCCTTCGTCGAAACCGTCGGGCGGCTGCCGAATTACCTTGCCTCGACGGGCTTCCGCATTACGCCGGTGCTCGGCGTCGTCACGCCGGGCTTTGCGCTGACGCTGAACCCGACCGAGGTGGACGACGTGTTCGAGGTGCCGCTTTCCTTCCTGATGGATCCTGCCAATCACACCCGCGACAGACGTGTCATCGACGGCATCGACCGGCATTTCTACCGCGTGCCCTATGAAACCAGAATGATCTGGGGCATCACCGCCGGCATCGTCCGCACGCTTTACGAAAGGCTTTATGCATGACCGGCATCGCCGACCAAGCATGGTTCCGCGACCCAGCCCTCGGCCGGATTTTAGTGCTTCTCAACGCCGATGGCGGGGAAGGGCGGGTGGTTGGCGGAGCGGTGCGCAACAGCCTGATGGGCCTGCCGGTCAATGATGTCGACATAGCCACGACACTCAGACCGGAGGCGGTGATGGAGCGGGCGGCGGCGGCCGGCATCAAGGCAGTCCCAACCGGCCTGGAGCACGGCACGGTGACGCTCGTCATCGACGGCAAGCCCTTCGAGGTGACGACCCTTCGCACCGACGTCGAGACCGACGGACGCCATGCCAAGGTTGCCTTCAGCACCGACTGGAAGGCAGACGCCGAACGACGGGATCTGACGATCAACGCGCTTTATGCCGATGCGGGGGGCGAGGTGGTGGATCTCGTCGGCGGGCTTGCCGACATCGAGACGCGCAACATCCGCTTCATCGGCGATGCCGCAAGGCGTATTGCCGAGGATCATTTGCGTATCCTGCGCTTCTTCCGCTTCTTTGCCTATTACGGTTCCGGGCGGCCGGATGCCGAGGGGCTGAAGGCGTGTTCCGTCGCGCGTTCGAAACTGACGACGCTTTCGGCAGAACGCGTCTGGTCTGAACTGCGAAAGTTGCTTGGCGCCGACGATCCTGGCCGCGCGCTGCTCTGGATGCGGCAGGTGGCGGTTCTGACGGAAATCCTGCCGGAGTCGGAGCGATGGGGGATCGATGCGATCCCTTCGCTGATCGCCACCGAAAAGGCGCTCGTCTGGACGCCCGATCCGCTGCTGCGTCTTGCGGCGATCGTGCCGCCCGATGCGGCGCGCATGGAGGCGCTTGCCGCCCGGCTCAAGCTCTCGAATGCGGAAGCGGCCACTCTCAAGGCGTGGTCAACGGCAGCGCCGGTTAATGACGAGATGTCGTCGGCGGCCTTCGAACGGTTGCTTTACCGCAACGGCGCCGACGGCATCACGACACGGCTGAAGCTGGCGCTTGCGGTTGCGCGCGGCAAGGCTGAAGTCGATTTCGACGAGATGGCACGGTCGGCGCGGCTCATCAAGCTGCTGGACAGGGCAGTGCAGTGGCAGAAGCCTCGGTTTCCGCTGAATGGCGGCGACGTGATTTCGGCAGGAATCGCCTCCGGCCCGCGCGTCGGCGAGCTGCTGGCCGGTCTGGAAAACCAATGGGTGGAGGAAAACTTCGTTTCCGACCGGGCGGCGCTGCTCGCCCGGTTGCAGGACCGCGTGCAATAATCAGGCTGCGTTCACTTCGTCGCGAATACGAGCTTTGATATTATCCACCATGTTCTCGCGGACCGTGGTTTCGCCGTGAGCATTTTTCAGGTGCTCGACGGCACGGCGGACGACCTCGGCGTCGCTATCTGCCCTTGTATGCCAGGCGCAGCCCGGAACGAGAGTGCCGCATTCGAAAAGTCGCATGGTCTTCTCCTCTGTTCGAAACACAACGACGATCGCGATCTTACGCGATTTATGAATGTGCGGGGGGAGGGAAGGTTCCGGCCGGCATCGACATGCCGGCCAGTAAAGGCCGTGTCAGTCGGGCATTGCCCAGGCTTTGTAGGTATCCAAGAGATGGCGGGGCATGTTGCTGTTGGCGGCCGCTGCTTCGTTCTGCAGCTGTTCCGGCGACTTTCCGCCGGCCAGTTGCAGCTTGACCTGCTCGATGAAGCAGGAAAGCGGCAGATCCGAGCCGCTCTTCGTCCTGAGTTGCTCGGCGATGCGCGTTAGAAACTCCGGGGTGTCGATCGTGCGGGATGTTTCCTGGACATCCGCGGACGCAGGCGAGCCACTTTGTATCGTCATGACAATCCTCCTCCGATTGTTACGCACATACATACAAAGTTAGGACGCACTGAGTTTTCGTGAAGGTCTATCACCTCGAATTTATCGATGAGATATCACAGTTTCATGGCCAGCGGACGACGGGGGGCAACGACGAGAGAATGGATTCAACGTTGCCGCCGGTCTTCAGGCCGAAGATCGTGCCGCGATCATACAGCAGATTAAATTCGACGTAGCGGCCTCGGCGGATCAATTGTTCGTCGCGATCGGCCTCTGTCCACAATTTATTGAAGTTGGAGCGGACGATTTTTGGATAGACCATGGCGAAAGCCCGGCCGACATCACGCGTGAAGGCGAAATCGGCGTCCCAGCCGCCGGCTTCCTCGCTCGAATGCAGCCAGTCATAGAAGATGCCGCCGATGCCGCGGGCCTCGTTGCGGTGTTTCAGAAAGAAATAGTCGTCGCACCAGGCCTTGTAGGCGTCGTAATCGGCAACGGCATGGTTGCGGCAGGCGATTTCCATGGCCTTGTGAAAGAGCTGGCTGTCCTCGTCTTCCTGGGTGCGGCGGCGCGACAGCACCGGCGTCAGGTCGGCGCCGCCGCCGAACCAGCGGCTGGTGGTGACGACCATGCGGGTGTTCATATGTACGGCCGGAACGTTGGGGTTGACGGGATGGGCGATCAGCGAGATGCCCGAGGCCCAGAAACGCGGATCGTCCTTGGCGCCGGGTATCTGGGCGCGGAAATCCGGGGCGAATTCGCCGTAGACGGTGGAGGTATGGACGCCGACCTTTTCGAAGACGCGGCCTTCCATCATCGACATCCGGCCACCGCCGCCGGCGCCGTTTTCGCGTGACCAGTCCTTGGCGACGAAGCGGCCGGGCTCCTGGTCGGACAGCGGCCCTTCCAGCTCATCCTCGATGGCTTCGAAGGAGGCGCAGATCGTATCGCGCAATCCCTCGAACCAATTGCGGGCGGCAGCCTTCTTCTCTTCGATATCGTCAGGCAAGCCGATCGGCAGTTCCGGTCTTTCCATTTACGCCTCCGACGGTCGACATCTCCTTCGGAGGCGACTCGCTCATTCTTGATTGCCCGCCATGATTAGCAGTTGGTGCTGCATCTCGCCAAGCCAAGGCAGGCACTGGGCGCTTCCAAGATTCGACTCGCAAATCGAGAATTTCGATATTACCTTTTCCGAGGAGGTAGGTGTGATGAAAAAAGTTCCAGGGCCTCCGTCTTTCGACGGCCTGAAGCGCAGGATAGCGAGACATCGGGCGGAAAATCCCCCGAGCAAGAAGGACCATTTCGTGCGTGAGACATATTGCCTCGGCCTCATGGACGCACGCGCCAAGGCGCGCGAATGGTTCGACGAATATCCGAAAGCCGCCTACTGGACCGAGGTGGAAAGCTGGCGCCAGCTCGACGGCGACCAGATCGAATTCACCATGCGCCGCCTGCCTTCGGCCGATTGACCGTCACTTCGCAGCGGTGCGCACGCGGCTTTCGATCAGCAGGCCGCTTTCATCCATGATCGGATGCGCCACGGACACGATGTGGGCGTTGAGGCGCTTCAGGTCGCGCAACATGTCGAGATGCAGCGAACTCGTCTGAAGGCTGTCGGCGCGGCCGTCACGAAGGCGTTCGAGGTGGCGCTCGGCAGACTGTTTCTCCATCCGGCGCACCTCGACCTTTACCTCCATCATCTGGCGCGCCAGATTGAAATCGCGGGTGACGAAGATCGTCTGGGCGACGCGCAGATTGTCGATCGTCAGATCGAACAGCTTGCGCAGTTCCTGATGACCGTCCTCGGAAAATTTTAAACCGAGAGAGATTTTCTTCGCCACCTGCTCCGCCAGGCCCTTCTCGATGATATCGCCCATATGTTCGAGATTGATCGCGTAATCGATGACGACGATCGAGCGGCGGGCGTTCTCGTCGCTGAGACCCTCGCGGCCGAGCTTCGAGAGATAGACCTTCACCGCCTGCTGCAGCCGGTCGACGCGCTCTTCGAGGGCGGATATCTCGGCAAGCTTCGATGCGTCGTTACGCTCGAAGGCTTCGGAGACACGGATCAGCATGCGCTCGATCAGGTCACCGACGCCGAGCACCTCGCGGGTGGCGCTGGCAAGGGCAACGACTGGAGTTGAAAGCTCCTGCGCATCCAGATATTTCGGGGCGCTGTCAGGCTCGGCCTGATCCGGCACCAGCCTGGCCATCAGGGCGGCGAGCGGCCGGGAGAATGGCCAGGCCAGCGCCGCCAGCAGAAGGTTGAAGGCAAGATGCGCGTCGACCGGCAGCTTGGCAGGACCAAAGGGCAGCATTTGGATGAGTTCCGCGCCATATCCGGCCAGCGGCAGGGCGACGAGGCAGCCAAGCGTGCGGACGGCGAGATTGCCGAGAGTGACGCGCCGAGCCGAAACCGGGCCGGACAATGTCGCGACGACAGGCGGTATTGCGCCGCCGAGATTGGCGCCGAGCACGAGCACGATGACGAGTTCGGCGGAGACCACGCCGGCCGAGGCGAGCGACAGGATGAGCACCACCACCGCAAGGCTCGACGAGGACGCGAAGGCAAGTGCTGCCGAGACGATCATGGCCACGGGCAGGGCGCCGTCCAGCAGGCCGATGAAGGCGGCAAGGGCGGGAGAGGCGCGCATCGGTTCCGTCGCAAGGCCAAGGAGGTGCAGCGACAACAGCATCAGCCCGATGCCGATCAGCGCCGTGCCGCCCCCCTGGCTGGTGCTGGAACGGCCGCGGCAAAGCACGATCCCGGCAAGGATCAGAAGCGGAGAGAGCCATTCGATGCCCGTTGCCACGATCCAGGCGGTGATCGCGGTGCCGACATTGGCGCCGAGCAGGACAATCTGCGCCATGCGCGGCTTGATCAGGTCACGCTCGACGAAGGAGGCCGTCATCAATGCCGTTGCCGTGGAGCTCTGCAGCGCGATGGTTGCGACGAGGCCTGACAGGAAAGAACGAAGGCTGCCGCGTGTGCCGGTCGCCAGACCTGTTCTCAGGCGGGCGCCGAAGGCCCTGGACACGCCATCCTTTACCTGGGCGAGGCCGAACAGCAGCAGAGCCACGGCGCCGAACAGGTTGATCATGATGATTGTAGAGTCCATTTTGTTGTTTTTATTCTTCTTTCACGGATCTGGAGAAATGCGGTTTTCCTCACATGGCCATTCCAACTTGTTGGAATCATGGAGGCCAATACTGAATTTTTGATTGCCCGGCTAATAAATATACGCCGGTTTGACGGATAGACAACGTTATTTTGCGACATATTCAGGAGCGGATCGGCAATTCCGCGAACTTTTCTCCGCCAGCGCCGGTGTCCGTCAGGCCCAGACGGTTTGGCGCATCGCCTCGCCGACGATCATGGCGGCCGAGACGGCGACGTTGATCGACCGCTGGCCTTCGATCATCGGGATCAGGATGCGGGCGTCGGCGCTCTCATGCACCTGGTCCGGCACGCCGGCGCTTTCGCGACCGAAGAGCAGGACATCGTCCGGGCGGAAAGCAAGATCGGTGTAGCGCTCCGCAGCCTTTGTCGAGGCGAGGATCAGGCGGCGGCCGGTGCTCAGACGCCACGCCTCGAAGCGGTCCCAGTTGACATGGCGGGTGAGGGCGGCGGCGGCGATATAGTCCATGCCGGCTCGTTTCAGGTTGCGGTCGGAGATGTCGAAGCCGGCGGGTTCGATCAGATCGACCGCGAAGCCAAGGCAGGCGGCAAGACGCAGGATGGTGCCCGTATTGCCTGCTATATCCGGCTGATAGAGTGCCAGTCTGAGTGAAGTCATGATGCGCCGTTTTCCTGCTTTCGCCGCTCAAGGCCTAATGCAACTGTGATTTCGGCGCAACAGGGCGCGTTTTGACCCGAAGAGATGAAATTTTTGGCACAACAGGGCTGGAAAATTCCTCGTTTTCGCGTTATCGGTGCATATCTTCAATCGCCAGCAAGGAGCGCCAGAATGAATATTTTGCTGTATGTGCGCCTCCCGGCCGTGATGCCAAGCGGTGCGATTTTCCGCCGATAGTGCGGGTTTCTTCCCTGAATTTCCTTTTTTGATCCATTGTGCGGCTGTCTCAGCCTCGCCCCTTGAACGTTCGGTTCCCATATGTGCTTGCATGGCGCTGGGATGGCGCGAAGCCGGGAGCCGGAACGCTGACGTTTCGGAGCAATTTCATGTTTGGCTGGTTCGAACAGCGACTCAATCCCTTTCCCAGCGAGGACCCTGTCGCCCCGCCGAAAGGTCTCTTTGCCTTTTGCTGGCATTACAGCAAGCCGGCTGCGCCCTGGCTCGGCCTGATGGCCGTGCTGACCGCGCTGATCGCTATCGGCGAAGTGGCGCTCTTCCAGTTCCTCGGCGACATCGTCGATTGGCTGACCAATGCCGACCGCGCCACATTCCTGGAGAGAGAAGGCCACAAGCTTTTCTGGATGGCGGCGCTGGTGCTGGTCGGCCTGCCGCTGACGGCTGGGCTCGAGTCTTTCATCATGCACCAGATGATGCTCGGCAATTATCCGATGATCGCACGCTGGCAGATGCACCGCTTTCTGCTGCGCCACAGCATGTCGTTCTTTGCCAACGAGTTTGCCGGGCGTGTCGCCACCAAGGTGATGCAGACCTCGCTTGCCGTACGTGAAACGGTGATGAAGATCCTCGACGTCTTCGTCTATGTCGTCACCTACTTCCTGACGATGATCATCGTGATTGCGGCGGCGGACTGGCGGCTGATGATCCCGATCCTCGTCTGGCTCGCGGTCTATATCAGCATCGTCGCCTATTTCGTGCCGCGGCTTCGCAAGATCGCGGCGGCGCAGGCGGATGCGCGTTCGATGATGACGGGCCGCGTGGTCGACAGCTATACGAATATCGCGACGGTCAAGCTGTTTTCGCATGCGGGCCGCGAGGAGGTCTATGCCAAGGAGGGCATGGACGAGTTCCTGCAGACCGTGCACAAGCAGATGCGCAAGGTGACGCTCTTCCACATCTTCGTCTATGTGAACAACTGCGTTGCGCTCTTCGTCATCTCGGGCCTGTCGATCTGGTTCTGGCTGAACGGGGCGATCTCGGTCGGCGCCATCGCCATCGCTATCGGTCTTGCCATGCGCGTCAACGGCATGTCGCAATGGATCATGTGGGAAGTCTCGGCGCTGTTCGAGAATATCGGGACGGTCTATGACGGCATGGAGATGATGAGCAAACAGCACGACATCGTCGACAAGCCGGGCGCACCCACCCTGACGGCGAAGAAGGGCGCGATCCACTACGACCGCATCCGCTTCCACTACGGCAAGAGCAAGGGCGTCATCGACAACCTGTCTCTCGACATCAAGGCAGGCGAGAAGGTCGGTCTGGTCGGCCGTTCCGGTGCCGGCAAGACGACGCTGATGAACCTGCTGCTGCGCTTTTACGATCTGGAGACCGGCCGCATCACCATCGACGGGCAGGATATCGCCGGCGTCTCGCAGGAAAGCCTGCGTTCGCTGATCGGCGTGGTGACGCAGGACACCTCGCTGTTGCATCGCTCGATCCGCGACAACATCGCCTATGGCCGTCCCGAAGCAACGGACGACGAGGTGATCGAGGCCGCCAAACGCGCCAATGCCTGGGAGTTCATCGAAGGCCTCGTCGACATGCAGGGCCGCGCGGGGCTCGACGCGCAGGTCGGCGAACGCGGCGTCAAACTGTCAGGCGGCCAGCGGCAGCGCGTCGCGATCGCCCGCGTCTTCCTGAAGGACGCGCCGATCCTGGTGCTCGACGAGGCGACCTCGGCGCTCGATTCGGAAGTCGAGGCGGCGATCCAGGAAAACCTCTTCGCCTTGATGGAGGGCAAGACGGTGATCGCCATCGCCCACCGGCTTTCGACGCTGACGGAGATGGACCGGCTGATCGTGCTCGACAAGGGCCGGATCATCGAGGCCGGCTCGCACAGCGAACTGATCGAAGCAGGCGGTATCTATGCCGACCTCTGGAACCGCCAGTCCGGCGGCTTCCTCTCCGATCACGCCGACGAAGCGGAAGTGGCGGCGGAATAAAGCTCGGCCCTCCCTGCGGGCCTGCTTAACTGTTGAGAACAATTAAGAAGCTGTGCTACATTTCCTGGTCTCAACAAGGATATCGCCTATGGCGACCGTGACGATTTCACTGCCAGACAGCCTCAAGGCTTTTGTCGAAAGTCAGATGGCCAGCAAGGGCTATGGCAATGTCAGCGAATATTTCCGCGGCCTCGTTCGTGATGCGCAGGCGCGCGAAAACGAGGCGCGGCTCGAGGCTTTGCTGCTCGAGGGCCTGGCATCGGGTGATGCCATGGAGGCAACGCCGGCATTCTGGAGCGATCTGAGAAAAGATGCCGCGCAGTTGCTAGCCGCGCAGAGTAAAAAGAAGTCGCCGTGAGGCTTACAGTCAAGCCGGTAGCTCGCAACGATATACTGTTACAGCTTGCCTATCTTGCGGAGCATGGTGGAGAGGAGCTCGGTCTGCGGTTCCTGCATGCGACCGAGCAGTCTTTCACACGCCTTCTCGACTATCCTCATTCCGGCACGCCTAAAACATTTGTCAATTCGCATTTGGCGGGCGTTAGATCATGGCCTGTTTCAGGTTTCGAGGATATTCGCGCTTATTATATCGTTGAGAGTGAAGCAGTTACGATCTTGCGCGTTCTGCACGGCCGCCGGGATGTTATCGGTATTCTTGGCGAGGATTGACGCCCGCGACGACCATGCGGAGCTTGTTTTTCCGCTCACAAACTGTCGGCCCAATCGATCACGCGGTGAGTTTCGACGACCACCATGGTGTTGGCGGCGGCGATCGTGCGCAGCGCGACGAGGCGGCGGTGTTCCTCCTGATCGATCCAGGTGGCAATGGCCTCGGCGACGATCTCGTCGCGCGGCAACCCCAGGGCGAATGCCAAGGCATCCAGCCTTTCTGCAAGCGGAAGCGGAATATGCACATCGAGCATTTTCGTTTCCATGGAAGTGGTCTCCGGTAAAGCGCGATCGTAACGTGAGATTGTGACCGGTTCGGGGGCATTCAATGGGTATGCCGCCGATGTTACCATTAATTACCAAAATATAAGGTTTCGGTCGCTTTTCATTCCCTTTGCCGGTCCGGTTATTCCGCCTATATCGCTTCCATGTTCTTAAGCCCCATCCTCCGCCGGTTCGAAACCTGGATCGATCCGTTCCGCCCACGCGCCAATCTCCAGCCGCCGCGCTCGACGCTCGGTTTCATCTGGTTCTATATCGGCCAGGCGAGGACGCCGTTCATCGCCATGCTTGTTCTCGGCGGCGCGTCGGCGGCGATCGAGGCAGCGCTCTTCTGGTTCGTCGGGCGGCTCGTCGATATCCTCGGCAGCATCACGCCGGGGGCCGGCTGGAGCGGCCTTCTCGCTGCCCATGGCGGCGAGCTGTTCGGCATGCTCGCCCTCATCGGGCTCGTGCGCTTCGTCATCGCCTTCCTTATCGCGCTCGTCGACCAGCAGGTGATCACGCCGGGTTTTTACAATCTCGCACGCTGGCAATCCTATCTCCACGTCTCCAGGCAATCCTTGTCGTTCTTCCAGACCGATTTTTCCGGACGCATCGTCACCAAGGTCTGGTCGGCGGGACAGGCCACCGGCGATCTCGTCACCTCGCTGATGGAAAGCGTCTGGTTCGTCGGCATCTATGCCGTAACGACGCTCGTGCTCGTCGCCCGGCTGGACTTTTCCCTTGCCGCTGTCGTGCTGTTCTGGCTTGGCGCCTTCAGCCTGCTTGCCCGCCACTTCGTCCCGCGGATCCGCCATCATTCCCGCGAAACGGCGGAAGCCGGATCGATGCTGAACGGCAGGATGGTCGATTCCTACAGCAACATGCAGACGCTGAAGCTGTTTGCACGCGACGAGGAGACCGACCGCTACATGCGGCAAGGCTTCGATATTTATCAGGATACGGTGTTGCGATTCACGCGGTTCATCACCGGCGTCAGGGCCTCGATGGCGCTGCTTTCCGGCCTGATGATCGTGACGATGGCGGGCCTGAGCGTCGATCTCTGGCTGCGCGGCCTCATCAGCTCGGGTGCGGTGGCGTTTTCGCTGGCGCTGGTGCTC
The DNA here is from genome assembly GCF_001679785.1 of Rhizobium leguminosarum. Classification (NCBI taxonomy): domain Bacteria; kingdom Pseudomonadati; phylum Pseudomonadota; class Alphaproteobacteria; order Hyphomicrobiales; family Rhizobiaceae; genus Rhizobium; species Rhizobium leguminosarum. The sequence continues at coordinate 2,677,308 of NZ_CP016286.1, read as the reverse complement.
AGGCTGAATTTCCTGCTCGGACGGTTGATGACGCAATTCAACGGCATCATGCGCAACCTCGGCACCATCCAGAACGCCGCCGAGCTGATCTCCCAGCCTCTGGGGCTCGTCGACCGGACCGATGCGAGGAGCTTGGTGATCCGGCAGCCCGGCATCCGTTTCGACAATGTTTCCTTCCGCTACGGCAAGGGCCACCAGCCGGTCGTCGAGAATTTCTCGCTGACCATCCGCCCGGGCGAAAAGGTCGGGATCGTCGGCCGTTCGGGCGCCGGGAAATCGACGCTGATGAACCTGCTATTGCGCCTCTACGATATTCAGGACGGCCGTATTCTGATCGACGGCCAGGATATATCAGCCGTGACGCAGGAATCTCTCAGGATGCAGATCGGCGTCGTCAGCCAGGACACCTCGCTGCTGCATCGTTCGGTGCGCGACAACATCCTGTTCGGGCGGCCCGATGCCGGCGAGGAGGGGCTGGTCGAGGCGGCCAGGCGCGCCGAAGCCATCGACTTCATCGAACGCCTGCAGGATCAGCAGGGCCGCAGAGGTTTCGATGCGCATGTCGGCGAACGCGGCGTCAAACTGTCCGGCGGGCAGCGGCAGCGTATCGCCATTGCCCGCGTCATGCTGAAGGACGCGCCGATCCTCGTTCTCGACGAGGCGACGTCGGCGCTCGATTCGGAAGTGGAAGAAGCGATCCAGTCCAATCTCCACCGGATCATGGAAGGCAAGACGGTGCTTGCGATCGCCCATCGGCTGTCGACGATCGCCGCGCTCGATCGGCTGATCGTCGTCGATCTCGGACGGATCATCGAGGAAGGCAGCCATGATGCACTGCTTCGCCACGGCGGGCTCTATGCCGAACTTTGGGCGCGCCAGTCCGGCGGCTTCCTTGCTACGGATGAGGATGCAGGCTCAAGGGTCGACGACGAATTCCGCCATGAGGCCAAAATGATTTGATCCGAAGCCGTTCTCGATGCGGCGGACCGATTTCAGCCGCAGCGGCGCGCGGGTAAAGATATGATCGATCGGAATACCGAAGGCGCCGGCGCGGATCGGCCATGTCGCGGGCTCCAGCGATGCCGTGCCCAAGCCTTGAGTGCGCATGAGATACTGCATGTCGGGCGCGAGAATCGACGTATTGAAATCACCGGCCAGAACGAGCGGTCCCGAAAGGGTAGGGATGACCTCCGCGAGATCCCAGACCTCCAGGCCGTGGAACTCGTCGTAATAAGGTTTGGTCAGGTGCGCGGCGAGGAAATTGACCTTCTGGCCATCGAAATTGATCGTCGAGATCGTCAACCGGTTGCGCCAGAGCAGGCCGAGATTGCGGATTCGGGGTTCGATCAGCGGACGCTTCGACAGCACCAACGTATCGCATTGCTCCATGCCGACGCCGCAGCCGATATAATAGGGATAGGTCTTCAACAACCGCGGCAGTTCCGACAGCAGCGGTTCGGCCTCCAGGATGTTGACGACGTCGGCGCCTGAGGCGATGACCATGTCGGCGATGTGAGGGCCGTTTGCGAAATTATCGTTCTCGATGTTGAAGGACATCAGCCTGAAGAGGGCCGGGCGGCTCTCTTCGACTGATGGTTCGACGAATTCGCGCATCATCGCAATGCCATGGACTGCAAGGACCGCCGATACCGCGAGCGTCAGCAGGCCATACCAGTGCCGCTTGACGAGAAGCGCTGCGAAGGAAGCCGCCGCGCCGGCCACCGCCAGATGGACCTGGAAGCTGTAAAAGAAGGATAGCAGATAGAAATCGGTGACGTATCGCAGGGAGACAATGGCGAGAACGAGCGTCGTAAGAACGCTGAATACGCAAAAAATCGTGTCTCTCATCCGCTCCGGTCCGGCTCGCTGGCATGGCTTGGACTGCGCCTATCACGAGGGCTTTTTTGTTGCAATGCAACATAACGGCAAGCGTGTGTTTGCCTTAAAAAATTCATCCGAAATTTCCCGCGACATTGTGCCCTCATCCCCTTGCCAAGGCTGGACATAATTTGCGATCAAGCATAGAACGCGCCGGATTGCTGGGGAATCTATGGCCGAATTGTGTCTAGAGAGATTCGCCGGTAGAGGGGTAGGGCGGAATTCCGCGAAAATTGCGCAGAGGATGTTAGCCGTGAGCGAACACGAAACGACAAGCGAGGGCACGGGCGAACCCACTCGCCGTGATTTCCTTTATCTCACCACTGGTATGGCGGGCGCCGTCGGCGCCGTCGCGGTCGCTTGGCCGTTCATCGATCAGATGCGTCCTGACGCTTCGACGCTCGCTCTCGCCTCAATCGAAGTCGACGTTGCCAGCCTGGAACCCGGCATGTCGCTGACGGTCAAATGGCGCGGCAAACCGATCTTCATCCGCAATCGCACCCCGGAAGAAGTGACGGCCGCAGCCGATGTTCCGCTGTCGGATCTCAAGGACCCGATCGCGCGCAATGCAAACCTTCCCGCCGACGCTCAGGCAACGGGTGTTGACCGTTCGGGCGGCAAGGACAAGGAAAACTGGATCGTCATGATCGGCACCTGCACGCATCTCGGCTGCGTACCGCTCGGCCAGGCCGGCGAATACAATGGTTGGTTCTGTCCCTGCCATGGCTCGGTCTACGACACGGCTGGCCGCATTCGCAAAGGTCCTGCGCCGGAGAACCTGGCAATCCCGACCTTTTCATTTGTGTCCGATACCAAAATCAAGATCGGTTGAGGGGAGACTGATATATGAGTGGCCATTCCAGCTACGAGCCATCAACCGGCCTCGAGAAATGGGTCGATGCGCGCCTTCCGCTGCCGCGCATGGTCTATGATAGTTTCGTCGCCTATCCGGTTCCGCGTAACCTGAACTATGCCTATACTTTTGGCGCAATGCTCTCCGTCATGCTGATCCTGCAGATATTGACGGGTGTGGTTCTCGCCATGCACTATGCCGCCGAGACGACGATTGCCTTCAACTCCGTTGAAAAGATCATGCGCGACGTCAATCATGGCTGGCTGCTGCGCTATATGCATGCCAATGGCGCGTCTTTCTTCTTCGTCGCGGTCTACCTGCATATTGCCCGCGGCCTCTACTACGGCTCCTACAAGGCGCCGCGAGAAATTCTCTGGATTCTCGGTGTGGTCATTTATCTCCTGATGATGGCGACCGGCTTCATGGGGTACGTTCTGCCCTGGGGCCAGATGTCCTTCTGGGGTGCGACCGTCATCACCGGCTTCTTCTCGGCCTTTCCCCTGATTGGCGAATGGTTGCAGCAGTTCCTACTCGGCGGCTTTGCCGTCGAACAGCCGACGCTGAACCGCTTTTTCTCGCTGCATTACCTGCTGCCCTTCATGATTGCCGGCGTCGTCATCCTGCACATCTGGGCGCTGCATGTCGTCGGCCAGACGAACCCGACGGGCGTCGAGGTTAAGACGAAGACGGACACGGTGCGCTTCACGCCCTATGCGACCATGAAGGATGCTCTCGGTGTATCGGTCTTCCTGCTGGTCTATGCCTATTTCGTCTTCTACATGCCGAACTTCCTCGGCCATGCCGACAACTACATCCCGGCCGACCCGTTGAAGACGCCAGCCCACATCGTTCCGGAATGGTACTTCCTGCCGTTCTACGCGATGCTGCGTTCGATCACCTTCAACGTCGGCCCGATCGATTCCAAGCTCGGGGGCGTGCTGGTGATGTTCGGTGCGATCATCGTGCTGTTCTTCCTGCCCTGGCTCGACACTTCCAAGGTTCGCTCCGCGGTCTATCGTCCCTGGTACAAGGTGTTCTACTGGCTGTTCGTGATCAACGCGATCATCCTCGGCTGGCTCGGATCGCAGCCGGCGGAAGGTGACTTCGTCTGGATCTCTCAGGTCTGCACGCTCCTCTACTTCGCATTCTTCCTGGTTGCCATGCCGGTGCTCGGCCTCCTCGAGACGCCGCGCCGCATCCCGAACTCGATCACCGAAGCGGTGCTCGAGAAGCGCAACAAGACAGCTGCCGCCAGTGCAGCGGCCAATGCGTAAGCGCGCGACGGAAGGGAATAGAAACATGAAAACGCTTGTTGCAAGCATTCTCTCGCTCGCTGTCGTTGCCGGTCTCAGCGGCGCGGCTCTGGCCGAGGAGGCGCCCGCCAATGGTGCGGCTCCGGCCCATCACGCGGAAGGTGAGACGCCGCATTATCCGCTGAAGCATCCGAAGGAGGAGGAATGGTCTTTCGCCGGTCCGTTCGGCCATTACGACAAGGGCCAGCTCCAGCGCGGCCTCAAGGTCTACACGGAAGTCTGTGCAGCCTGTCATTCGATGAAGCTCGTGCCTTTCCGCACGCTCCACGAGCTCGGCTATTCCGAGGCGCAGGTGAAGGCCTTCGCCGCGAACTACGAGGTCCAGGATGGTCCCGACGCCAGCGGCGAGATGTTTACCCGCAAGGCGGTTCCTTCCGATTACTTCCCGTCGCCTTTCCCCAATGCTGAAGCCGCGGCTGCTTCCAACAATGGCGCGGCTCCGCCCGATTTTTCGCTGATTGCCAAGGCCCGCTCAGTCGAGCGCGGCTTTCCGCAGTTCGTTTTCGACATTTTCACGCAATATCAGGAAAGCGGCCCGGACTATATCCACGCACTGCTGACCGGCTATGAAGAGCCGCCGGCCGGTTTCCAGGTGCCGCAGGGGGGACATTATAACCCTTATTTCAATGCTGCCGCCGTCCTTGCCATGCCAAAGCCGCTCGCTGACGGCCAGGTGACCTATGATGACGGCGCGCCGGCGACGGTCGACCAGTATTCGAAGGATGTCACCGCCTTCCTGATGTGGGCAGCGGAGCCGCATCTCGAGGAGCGCAAGCGCACGGGCTTCATGGTGATGATCTTCCTGGCGATCTTCACGGTGCTGATCTACCTGACGAAGCGCTCGATCTACGCCAATAAGGAACATTGAGCGGTTCCCCGCCGGATTTCGAAAGGCGGCCTACGGGCCGCCTTTTTTGTTGGTTCCGCCCCTGGCAATTGGTAGGGTGCGGCCAGTTTCATGCGTTCGCAGATATGGATTTTCCATGAACAATACGACTTCGGAGCTCGCAGCCAGCATCCGCTCCATTCCTGACTATCCCAAGCCCGGCATCATCTTCCGCGACATCACCACGCTGCTCGGCAACCCTCGGGCTTTCCGCCGGGCGGTTGACGAACTCGTGCAGCCCTATGCCGGCATGAAGATCGACAAGATCGCCGGCATGGAGGCGCGCGGCTTCATCCTCGGCGGCGCGGTGGCGCACCAGCTTTCCTCAGGCTTCGTACCGATCCGCAAGAAGGGCAAGCTGCCGCACGAGACCGTGCGCATCGCCTACAGCCTGGAATATGGCGTCGACGAGATGGAGATGCATCGCGATGCTGTCCAGCCCGGCGAGAAGGTGATCCTGGTCGACGACCTGATCGCCACCGGCGGCACGGCGGTCGGCGCGACGAAGCTGCTGCGCCAGATCGGCGCGGAAGTGGTTGGCGCCTGTTTCGTCATCGACCTGCCGGATCTTGGCGGCCGCAGGAAGCTGGAAGAGCTCGGCGTCGTCGTGCATACGCTGGTCGAATTCTCCGGCCACTGAACCCTCGTACTCCTGCCTGCGGCGTCAGTCGAATTCGAGCACACCGCTTTCGAAGCGGATGACGGCATCGCCGTTTTGATTGACACCCTCGCAGAGGATGGTGTTGAGGTGCCATCCCGGCCGCGACGCAAGCGCCCGGCTGGAGAGTAAGGCGACGGAATAGCTGACGACGTCGCCTGCGAAGACCGGCCGCAGCCATTGCAGTTTCTGGAAACCGGGCGAAGGGCCGAGGTTCGGCGACGTCAGGCCGTTTTGCGCGAGTGCGGCGCTCTGCCTTTCCCAAAAAGCGAGGAAGGTCCGCATCCAGGCGGCGGTGGTGTGCCAGCCTGAGGCGCAGAGATCGCCGAAGAGGGTGTCTTTCGCGGCTTCTTTGTCGACGTGGAAACGCTGCGGATCGTAGCGCGCCGCGAAACGGATGATGTTTTCCTCGGTAAAAATGTAGCTGCCGATCTCGGCCTTCTCGCCAACCGCGTAAAGCTCGGACATTCTCATGCTGACGCCTCCGGGCTCATGCTGATGTCTCCGGGTTTATGGCGATATCGGCTGGCCGGGCGCGCATGCCGAACATGACCGAATTCTCCGATACGCAGACGAGTTCGCCGCGCTGGTTTTCCACCTCGTGGCGAAACTTGACGATGCCGATGCCGGGGCGCGATCGCATCGGCCGGGCTTCAAGCACGGTCGAGTGGCCGGACAGCGTGTCGCCGGCAAGCACCGGCTTTCGCCATTCCATCAGATCGACGCCGGGCGCACCTTCGCAGAGCGAGTTCAGCACGTAGCTGTCGGCCATCATGCGCATGAACATCGAAGAAGTGTGCCAGCCGGAGGCGGCAAGGCCGCCGAGAATGCTGGCGCGGCCGGCAGCCTCATCGAGATGCATCGGTTGCGGGTCGAATTCGCTTGCGAACTCAACGATTTCATCGGTGGTCACCGGCTTCGGGCCAAGCGCGAAGCGGCGACCGGGCTGGAAATCCTCGAAGGAAAGCTTTTCTGCCGACATTCGCTTCTCCCGCCATATGCAGAGCACAATGCTTACAATAGCATCCGCGCGGGCTCAATGATTCCGGGGAGATAAACCGGCATGACTGAACTAAGGTCGATACTCGACGAGGCCGTGCGCCAGGAGCTGATTTCGCCGGAGGCGGGCGGGCGTCTTCTGCCGTTCCTGACGGAGCGCGGGGTCGCCGTCATCGGGGGTGGGGTCGCTGAGGCACAGCCGGCAATGGAAGCGGAGGGGCAGGCCTCCTGGTCGGATACCGAGACGCCACGCTTCGTGCGCGGCTTCCACGACGTGCTGATCACCATCGGCGTCGTGGTGGCGCTCGGCGGCCTCTGGGGGCTTGCCGCACTCTATGCCGTGCTGCCTGCGATCATCGTGCTTTCGGAAATCCTGGTGCGCCGCCAGCGGCTCGCTTTGCCGGCCGTCAGCCTGACGATTGCGCTGCTCTGCTGGACATTCCTGCTGATGTCCTTCTTCTTTAAGCCGGGAACATCAGTCTTCAATGATATCGGGGCGGAGGCGACGCAGTTCGTCGCCGGCTTCCCGATCATTCTCGGCCTCTATTATGCCCGGTACCGCGTGCCGCTGTCGCTGGCGCTCTGCATCACTTCGGCCCTTGCGCTGGTGCTCACCCTGCTATTGCGCCTCATGCAATGGGCGAGCGGCGATCCGCAATTCTTCTCCAACCATCCCCTCCTGCTCGCGGTGGTCTTCCTCGTTTGCGCGCTCGGGCTGTTTGCAACGGCGCTGTATTTCGACCTCGGCGACCGGTTGCGCCGGACGACACGCTCCGATATCGCCTTCTGGCTTCACCTCGGCGCGGCACCGGCTCTGCTCTTCAGCGTAAGGCTGCTGATGTCGTTCGACGGCAATTTGCTCGATGTTGCCCAGGCGGTGTCGATCAAGACGCCCATCATTGTTATCAGCGTGGTGGTGTTGATGCTGATCGGCCTTGTCATCGATCGGCGCGCCTTCGTCACGTCAGGCCTGCTGTCGCTTGGTTTTGCGATCTACGGCATTTTCCGGCAGGGGAATGCGACGGTTGACACCTATATCTTCACGACGCTGATCGTCGTCGGAGCGATCGTGCTCATCATCGGAACAGGCTGGATGCCGCTGCGCCGCATCGTGCTGCGGGCGCTGCCGGCCGCCATTTCGCAAAGACTGCCGCCTGCCGTCTTGGCGGCGACGCCGTAAAGCTAGGTCGCCCAATCTGCTGAGCAGTTGGGCGACAACATTGGTCGGGACAGCAGCGGTTTTCGGTTAGAGCGGTTCAGCTTTGCATGGAAGCGCAGAACCGTTCTAACCTTTTATTTTCATGCAATTCCCGGCGAAAATCGCTTCGCGCTTTGCCTGGAATTGCTTTAGGTGTTGAAGCGGAAATGGATGACGTCGCCGTCCTGGACGACGTATTCCTTGCCTTCGTCGCGCGCCTTGCCGGCATCCTTGGCGCCGACTTCGCCGTTGTATTTGATGTAGTCATCATAGGCGATGGTGTTGGCGCGGATGAAGCCGCGCTCGAAATCCGAATGGATGACGCCGGCGGCCTGCGGCGCCTTGGTGCCGCGTTCGATCGTCCAGGCGCGCGTTTCCTTCGGGCCGACGGTAAAATAGGTAATGAGGTGGAGCAGCTTGTAGCCGGCGCGGATCAACCGGTCGAGGCCGGCCTCGTCAAGGTCGAGGGCGGAGAGGAATTCCTTGGCTTCCTCCTCGGGAAGCTGGGCGACCTCAGACTCGATCGCCGCCGAGATGACGACGGTTTCGGCACCCTGTTCCTTCGCCATGACGGCAACGGTTTCGGTGAATTCGTTGCCGGTCGAAGCATCGCCTTCGGCGACGTTGCAGACGTAGAGCACCGGATGCGAGGTCAGAAGATTGAGGCTCTTGAGGATGACGATTTCTTCCGCATCGAGCGTCGACAGCAGCGTGCGAACCGGTTTGCCTTCGTTGAGCAGCTTCAGCGAGGCTTCCATGATCGGCAGCATCGCCACCGAATCCTTGTCCTTGCCGGTGGCGCGCTTGCGTGTCTGCTCGGTGCGGCGCTCCAGGCTTTCGAGGTCCGCAAGCATCAGCTCGGTCTCGATCGTCTCGGCATCGGCGACCGGGTTGATGCGGCCCTCGACATGAGTGATGTCGCTGTCTTCGAAGCAGCGGAGTACATGGACGATGGCATCGACCTCGCGGATATTGGCGAGGAACTGGTTGCCGAGGCCTTCACCCTTCGAGGCGCCGCGCACCAGGCCGGCGATATCGACGAAGGAGATGCGGGTCGGGATCAGTTCTTTCGACTTGGCGATGTCGGCAAGCTTGCGCATGCGCGGATCGGGAACGGCGACTTCGCCGGTGTTCGGCTCGATGGTGCAGAAGGGGTAGTTCGCCGCCTGTGCCGCCGCCGTCTTGGTGAGCGCGTTGAAGAGGGTCGATTTGCCGACATTCGGCAGCCCGACGATACCGCATTTGAAGCCCATGGCTTGATCCATATCTCTTGGTAACTTTGCCCTGCCTATGCGGGAATGGCCGCCCTGGGTCAAGGGTTCGCAACATGAATTGAAAAAGCTGAGGCGCTCGGCTTGAAGGTAAGGCGGTTTAGCCTTACTTTTTGAGCAAAGGATACCATCAGCATGGCAACTCTGACTGTGACGGCAAAGGGGCAGGTCACCCTGAAAAAGGAGGTGCTTCAGCATCTCGGGGTCAGGCCTGGCGACAAGATCGATGTCGATCTCCTGCCTGGCGGCAAACTGGAGGTCGTTGCTGTTGGGAGGCGGCCGGTCGCCGGCTCGGTGGAAAGCTTCTTCGGGAGTTTGGAGAATAAGGTGAATATTCATGCGACGCTCGAAGAGATCGATGAGGCCATAAAGGCGGGCTGGGCAGGCGAGGTCGGCGTCGACAATGATCGTTGATTCGAATGTGCTCGTACGTTCGGCCGTGCACGACGATCCGAAGCAAACTGAGCGTGCAAGGACGTTCATGCGCGAGGCCGAACGCCTGTTCATTTCCAATCTGACGTTTTGCGAATTCGTCTGGGTCGCCAGCCGGGTCTATCGCAAGAGCGCTTCAGAGATATCAGCGGCCATCCGGCTGCTGATATCGGACAGGAAGGTTGTCTATGACAGAGTTGCCGTCGAAGCCGGATTATCCTTTCTCGATGCTGGCGGGGACTTCGCCGATGGCATCATCGTCTTCGAAGGTCGCAGGCTTGGCGGCGAAACATTCGTGACATTCGACAAGAAGGCTGCCGCAATCCTGGAAAAAGCCGGCCAGAATTGCCTCCTGCTCTCCGCGGAATAACACTCCGTCATTGAACTGCCGTGCTTACGGTGCAATATATTGATGGCGGATGTTTTTCTCCGCCTTTTCCATGTCATCAACGGGTGGGTTTTTCCGATGAGTGACAATGACATTGCCCTGAAACCGAAGACCAAAGTGAAGCTCAAGCTGGACAAGCCAAAGCTCTACAAGGTCATTCTCGTCAATGACGATTATACGCCGCGCGAACTGGTGATCACGATCCTGAAGGCCGTCTTCCGCATGAGCGAGGAGACCGGCTACCGGGTGATGATGACGGCGCACAAGCTTGGTTCCTGCGTGGTCGTGGTCTGCGTCAGGGATATCGCCGAGACCAAAGCCAAGGAAGGCATCGACCTTGCCAAAGGCATGGGCTTTCCGCTGATGTTCACCACCGAACCGGAGGAATAGGCGCTTTCCGAGGGCCGCCCCGAATATGGAGTCAGGGCCGGCGGATCTGATAGCCGGTCTTTTCCTGCACGAAACCGCAATTCTCATAGAAGCGCAACGTTGCCGGATTCTTCGAGCCGGTAAGCAGCATCACCTTGTAGCATCCGGCGTTCCAGGCCTCGGCGACCGCGTGGCCGATGACGGTGCGGGCATAACTGCGCTTGCGATGATCGGCATGGGTGACGACGTTTTCGATGAGCGCATAGGGCGCGCCGTTCCGTGTCAGGTTCGGCACGACGACGCTTGTGACGGTGGCGACGGCGACCTCACCCGCGAAACCGATGAAGACGGTCATGCCGGGCTGGGCCAGGATGGCGGAAAAGCGTTCTTCGGCAATGGCCTCGTCAAGAACCGGATCGGCGGGGTTCAGGTGACGGTAAAGTGTCATGAGACCGGCGAGATCGCCGCGGGCAGCCGGGCGGATGATGACGTCTTGATCCGGCATCGGTCTCAATCGCCCTTTTTGCCGAACATCTTTTTCAGCATGTCGGCCATCGGGCCGGTGGCCGGCAACTTCGGCTGATTGTGGTTGCGGGCCTGATGGATATGCGACTGGCCGGCCGGCTTCTTCTCGGCGTCCTTCTTTTCTTTCGCCGGTTTCTCCTCCTCGGCCTTTCCGCCGAGCGCCAGCGCAATCTTGTTCATCAGCTGCGAATCTTCGTTTCGCACCAGCATGTCGGCATTGTCGGCGAGCGTGTCGAGAAGCGGCTCCAGCCAGGCCTTGTCGGCCTTGGCGAAATCGCCGAGCACATGGTTCTGCACCATTTCCTTGATGCCGGGATGGCCGATACCGAGGCGTAGCCGTCGGTATTCCCTGCCGCAATGGGCATCGAGCGACTTGATGCCGTTGTGGCCGTTGTGGCCGCCGCCGGTCTTCAGCCGCGCCTTGCCCTGGGGAAGGTCGAGCTCGTCGTAGATGGCCACGAGATCGGCCGGCTGGAGCTTGTAGAAACGCATCGCCTCGCCGACGGACTCGCCGGAAAGGTTCATGAAGGTCTGCGGCTTCATCAGCAGCACTTTCTCGCCACCGACCTCGCCCTCGGCGATCTCGGCCCTGAACTTCTTCGACCAGGGCGAAAAGCTGTGGCGCCGATGGATGGCGTCGACGGCCATGAAGCCGATATTGTGGCGGTTGCCGACGTATTTGCCGCCGGGATTGCCGAGACCCGCGATGATCAGCATGGCCTGTTTTTCCTCACTAAAGCATGTCGCGCAAAGTGTGCAGCGGTTCTGCGACAACCACATGCATAAAAACAAAGACCTAAAGCGCGACAAGCGAATCTGAAAGATCGCGACGCGCTCTAGAACTTCCCGCCGTTCACCACCGCGAAATGAAAGCAAAGTCAAGCGGAAAGGGCAGATATCTTCGGAGTCAGTCCGACAGGTTCATGCCGTATTTCAAGAAGATCTGCTTCTGGTCTCCATCGGCGATCAGCTTGTCGAGGGCAGCCTGCATCCTGGCGAGCAGATCGTCCGGAAAGTTCTTCTCGCAGGCGATGCCCATTGGCTGGGCGGAGAGCACGGTCACCAATTCCACCGGCTGGTCTGCCTTCAGCTTTTCGAAATAGAGTTCGGAGATCGGCATCATGTCGATGCGCCCGCCAAGCAGCTTGCGCAGCGTCGCGTTGAAGTCGCTGGCGACATCGAGCTTGGTGAAGCCCTTTTCCTTCAGGATCGTCTCGGTGTAATCCTCGCGCTGAGTACCGATCGTATATTTCTTCGCTTCGTCCAGATTGCCGGCGGTGACGCCCGAGCCCTTTCGCGTGATCAGGATATTGCGATCGATGAGCAGCGGTTCGACCCATTTGAACAATGGATCGCGCGTGCTGTTGTGGGCAGTCGCGAAGACGCAGGTCATCGGCGCCGTGCGAGCAAGGCCGTAGGCGCGCGCCCAGGGCATGACCTCGATTGTGTAGTCGACGCCGATCGCGGCCATCACCTTTTCGACCTGCTCGACGGTGGCGCCCTTGATCTCCTTGCCTTCGCGATAGTTGAAGGGTGCATAGTCCTCGGTCGTGAACGTCACCGTTTGCGCATGGGCGGTGCAGGGCAGCGCCAGGCATGCGAGAAGCAGGAGTTTTTTCATCCGTTCATCTCCTTGGTTCTTCGTTCACGAGGCGCGTGCGACGGCCGATTGCGAGGCCGTCAGTTCCTCGATCAGCGTGGCGGCGTGCTGTGGACGATGGAAGAGATAGCCCTGGCCATAGTCAAGCCCCATCTGATGGAGCGTGCGGCATTCCTCTTCGGTCTCGATACCCTCGGCAATGACGGTGCAGTTCATCTTGTGGGAAAGTGTGGTGATGCCTTCGATCAGCATGCGGCTCTTCTGGCGCACGTCGTCGTCGCCGTCGTTGATCGCGCGGGTGAAGGACTGGTCGATCTTGATGATGTCGACAGGGAAGCGGTTGAGGTAGCTCAGCGACGAATAGCCCGTGCCGAAATCGTCAAGCGCGATGCGGCAGCCGAAGCGACGAAGTTCCGTGACGATCAAGCGAATCTGTGGGTTGTCGTGCATCAGCACGGCTTCGGTGATCTCGACGACGATGCGCTCGGGACGGATGCCGTGGCGACCGACGATGGCGGCAAGACGGGCCGGCAGCGCCGGCTCGAACTGCAGCGGCGAGAAGTTGATGGCGAGATAGGTATCCTGCATGCCTGATATGCGGGAAATCTTGGCGAGGTTGGCGATCGCCTTTTCCATGATGACGTTGCCGACGCGGACGATCTTTGCCGTTTCCTCGGCGACGCTGATGATCTCGGCCGGCGGCATCAAGCCTTTCTGCGGATGGTTGAGGCGCATCAGCGCCTCGAAACCGGCAATGCCGCGGCCGTTCAGGGTGACGATCGGTTGCAGGAAGGCTTCGAACCAGTTGTCGACGAGGCCGGCTTCGATATTGGCCTCGATTTCGGCCCGGCTGCGGGCACGGTCGAGCATGGCATTGTCGAAGAGCTGCGCACCGTTCTTGCCATCGCGTTTCTTGGCATACATCGCCATGTCGGATTTTTGCAGCAGCTCGGCCGCGGTTGCAGCATGATGCGGATAGATGGCGATGCCGACGGAAGCGCTCAGATGCATGTCGGGCGCGAATGGCGTTTCGAAGATCGAGGCGATCTGCTCGCACATCACCTTGGCGCGGTTTTCGGCGTCCTTGGCTGGCAGCAGGATGGCAAATTCGTCGCCGCCGAGACGGGCCGCCTCGTCGGAGGGGGCAAGATGGATCTTCAGGCGCTCGACGAGCTCGACCAGCGCAGTGTCACCGGCGGCATGGCCCATATTGTCGTTGATCCACTTGAAGCGGTCGAGATCGACGAAGAGACAGGCGAGTTCCTGGCCGGCGGCATCGGCGGCGGCGATCTTGTTGTCGAGGACGGCTTCGAAGCCCTGGCGGTTGAGAAGCCCGGTCAGGTGATCGGTGATTGCCTGGCGGTGGTTGCGGTCCTCGGACGCCTTGAGTTCGGTCACATCGGTCATGACCGATAGCGAGAGGCGGTCCTGAGCGCCAGCTCCCGCCTCCGATTCCATGATGAGGACGTCCATGGTGCGGCCATCCAGGCAAACGAACTTGACGGTGACGGTCATGCCGCTTTCGGCTTGGCGGCGCTTGACGAATTTGTCGCGGGTCGGGGGGGTGACGAGATTGGCGAAGTTGCGGCCGATGACGGCGGCACGGTTATAACCGGTGGCAAGCAGCCAATAATCGCTGACGGCGGTGATGCGGTCTTCCTCGTCGAGCGAGAAGAGCATGGCGGGCGTCAGATTGTAGATATCGGTGGCGCGGCGGTGGGCGAGCTTCAGCTCCTTTTCCTCGCTTTCGAGCTTGGTCTGCATCTCGTTGAAGCTATGGGCGAGCCGTCCCATCTCGTCGTTCGACTGCCAGTCGACATGATGGCGGGAACCCAGCTGGCGGGTGGCCTCGATAGCCGCCGTCAGCCGCATCAGCGGCTGGATGACGAAGAAGCGGTTGCCGATCAGCGCCGTGCCGAAAACGGTCAGCACCGCGAAGATGAAGATCGAGATGAAGACGACTTCTTCCTGCTTCAGGCCGGAAAACAGGCTGAGGGCGGGATAATAGACGCTGATGCTGCCGAGGTTCTTCGGACCGTCGACGGTGTTGTAGATGATGGCGCGCGACACCTGCACGAGCTTGCCGTCGAAGGAGCGCGGAATGGTGGACTGGCTGACGTCGAGCTGGCCTGACTGGTCACGCACTTCGACCTTGACGATGGCGCCCTGGGAAACGACCGTCGCGCTGATCTGGGTGACGCTATCCTCATCGAGGTCCCACAAGGGTTTGGCCAGCGCCTGGGCATTGGCGACAAGAAGAACGGAGATATGGTCGCGTATTTCCTTGTCGGCCCGTTCCGAGGAAAGAAAAAGGAAGAGAACAAAGAGGGGAGCGACAAAAACAAGCAGCGCTCCGCAAACTATCGCAAAAAATCTGTTCTCAACGGAATTGTTCATGGTTCCGTCTACTCCCCGGGCCGGCCGTATTTGCTGTCGCGCGTTGAGGCGGGCTTCTTCGCAGCTGACGGAGCATGCTTTCACGAATTTGTTAAATGTTGCTGAAACGGGGCGTTTCCGAGCAATGAAAAGCCCGCTTTCCAGGGGAAAGCGGGCCATATGCTTTACAAATTGGTCGAAGCGATCAGGCTTCGGCTTCGCCTTCCGCGGCGCTCTCGTCGATGCCGGCAGCCGGAGCGATAATCGTCGCGATCGTGAAGTCGCGGTCGATGACCGGGGTGACGCCCTTCGGCAAGGTGACTTCCGCGATATGGATGCTGTCGCCGATCTTCTTGCCGCTGAGGTCAATGTTGAAGAACTCAGGGATCGCATCGGCCGGGCAATGAACTTCGACTTCATGGCGAACGATGTTCAGAACGCCACCGACCTTGAGGCCCGGGGACTTCTCTTCGTTGATGAAGTGAACGGGGATTTCAACGGTCACCTGGGTGTTGCCGGAGACGCGCAGGAAATCGACATGCATCGTGAAGTCACGGACCGGATCGAGCTGGTAGTCCTTCGGCAGAACCTTGTGCTTCTTGCCGTCGACGTCGATCGTCGCCACGGTAGTCATGAAACTACCGGCGTGAATGCGCTTCGTCACCTCATTGGTGTTGAGAGCGATGGCGATGGGGGCCTGCTTGTCACCATAGATGACAGCGGGAATCAAACCGTTGCGGCGAAGTTCACGGGCGGACCCCTTACCAACCCGTTCGCGCGCCTCGGCCTTGAGCTCGTAAGTTTCCTGGCTCATGGCTATTCCTTTCGAGGTTATTTGGAGAGTTCGGCGGCGGGCAAAAGCCTTGTTCCGACGAACCGGAGGCGGTATGACCCGACCTCATCCGCGTTGCCTCCAAGGGTGTCTACACGGACCGGTGGCCTATATTATAAGTCGATCGGAAACGCAAGTTGCGGATTTGGGTTGTTTTTTGCCCATATACACGCTTTCGCCAAGGTTTAACCATCGAAAACGAAATCGGCGGCGATTAATAAATCCTGCGTTTACCCGCCAATATAAGCAGGGCCGTCTCAATTTGCCGGTTGCCTCTCATGTTGCGCGTCCTTTCCTGTATCACCGTCGAACACAGCCTTCCGCATCTGATCTTCGCCACCGTTATTTGCGTTCTCGGATCGATGCTGTCGATGCGCCTCTTCACCCGGGTGCGCCGATCGCAGGGGCTGCAGAAAACCAACTGGCTGTTTCTCTCCGGTTTCGTTGGCGGCTCGACCATCTGGACGACGCATTTCATCGCCATGCTCGGTTACCAGACGCCGGTGGCGAACGGCTATGAGCCGACACTGACGCTGCTGTCGCTGTTTGCCGCCGTCGCGACGACGATGATCGGCTTTGCCATCGCGTCAATCGCGCAGAAGAGCGCGCTCATCGAGGCAGGCGGCGTGATCGTCGGCCTCGGCATCGCGGTCATGCACTATGTCGGGATCGCCGGTTACGAGATCGAGGGTCGTCTCGAATGGCAGACTTCCTATGTCGCCGCCTCGCTGGTCTTGGCCGGCTTGTTCGGCGCAGTCGCCACCAATCGCGTCTGCCGGCCGATCACGCGTTTCTGCCGCCACGGGGCTGCCCTTTCACTGATCCTTGCGATCGTGCTCACGCATTTCACTGGCATGGCGGGGCTGACGATCCTGCCGGATGCCACTGTCGCCGCACCCACCGAGATCATCTCGGACGGCATCATGACCGGTCTCGTCAGCGCCGTCATGATCATCATCCTGACGCTGGGCGCCTCCACCTATATCATCGACATGCAGTCGACCCAGGCAGCCGTCGAGCGTTATCGCCATCTGTCGCTGCATGACCCGCTGACCAATCTTGCCAATCGCGCCGCCTTCAACGAGCATCTGTCGGCGCTGGTCAACAAGCCGAAGGACATGACGGCCAATATCGCCGTGCTTTCCTTCGACCTCGACCGTTTCAAGGAAATCAACGACGTTCATGGCCACGCCGCCGGCGATGCCGTGCTGCGCGCCGTCGCCGAGCGGCTGTCCAGGATCATGCAGAACGGCCAGTTCGTGGCGCGGGTCGGCGGCGACGAGTTCGTGGCGGTCATGTGCGATTATTTCGTCCGTTCGGACGCCAAGGGACTGGCACAACGCATGCTTGACGAGATCGCCCGGCCGATCGAATGGAACGGCCATGCGCTGACCGTCGGCTCCAGTATCGGTATCTCCACCTATCCCGGACAGGCGGATACTTTGGATGACCTGCTGTCGCAGGCCGATATCGCTATGTATCGGGCAAAATCGACAGCGACCAACAGCATATGCTTCTACGAGCCCTCGATGGACCAGGTAGCGCGCGAACGCAACGCGCTGGCGAGCGAGATGCGGGAGGGATTGGCGCGCGGCGAATTCGAGCTGTTCTACCAGCAGCAGAATGACACGGTGACGCGCGACATCGTTGGCCTGGAAGTGCTCCTGCGCTGGAGACATCCTGCGCGCGGCTACATCTCACCCGTCGAATTCATTCCGATCGCGGAGAAGACCGGCTTTATCATTGAGCTTGGTGAATGGGTGCTGCGGGCCGCTTGCGCGGAAGCGGCGACCTGGAAGAACCCGTTACGCATCGCCGTCAACGTCGCGCCGCAGCAGCTCGGCGACAACCGCCTACCGCACATCGTGCATCAGATCCTGCTTGAGACCGGCCTGCCGGCGGCGCGACTAGAGATCGAGATCACCGAATCCGGCATCATCGCCGATCATCAACATGCGCTTCAGGCCATCCGCCGGCTGAAAGCGCTCGGCGTAAAGGTGGCGATGGACGATTACGGCACGGGTTATTCGTCACTGTCGACACTGCAGAGCTTCCCGTTCGACAAGATCAAGATCGACCGCGCCTTCGTCGACGGCGTCGTCACCAATAAGCAGTCTGCGGCAATCGTGCGTTCGACGCTAATTCTTGCATCAAGCCTCGACATACCGGTGCTTGCTGAAGGCGTCGAAAACGAAGACCATATCGATTTCCTGCGACGGGAAGGCTGCCTGCAGGTGCAGGGCTTCCTCTTCGGTAAGCCGGGACCGCGCTCGGGCATCGAGGCGATCGTCAACGGCGAGGTGCCGGCCGTACAGCTGGAAACGGTTCTTGCGCCGGTCGTGAAGAAATCCGCGGCCGCGTGAGCGGCAAATTGCCATTCTCTGCAACAGCTGAGGTTGACATCGGCGCGCTTCGCATCTTTGGATGGCCCGCATTCAAAAAAGCGGCTGAGGAGAAATCGGACTATGCGTCTCAAACTTGTCACGGCAACGAGCTTGCTGGCACTTTGCCTTGTCACCACGGCCCAGGGTGTCGAGATCAATCAGGATGGCGCCAATGCGGTCAAGGACACGCTGACGAAGCTGCTTCCCGAGGATCTGGCAAAGAGCGGCCTGATCACCGTCAATCCGGCGGGCGCGCGATACGAGATCATTTACGATCTGGCGAAGCTGCTCGCCAAGGCCGATCCGGCGACATTCGCGATCAGCGGGTTGACGCCGTTCTCGATGTTCGCCACGCCGCTCGACAGCGGGCTCTGGAACATCGAGGGTGACAACAACCTCAACGTCTCCGGTCATTTCAAAGGCCCCGACCAGAAGCCGACGGATTTCTCCTATTCCATTGCTTCGCTTGTCTACACCGGCGTCTTCGATCCGGCGATCAGCTATCTGCGCTCCGGCACCTTCGCCGCCAAGGATATCAAGGTCACCAGCAAGTCCGAGACCGAGGAAGTCCATGCCAGCATCGCCGCGATCGACCAAAAGCTGAGTTCGACGGACAGCGCAGGCGGCAACGGGCGTATCGATTTTGCGGGCAGCGGCTCGATGTCCACTTTCGTCGAGCAGGTTTCCGGCCTGCAAATGCCGCCCGTTGAAATCCGTGCCGATTCGATCGATTTCGATGCCAAGGTGAACGGCCTGCCGGCCAAGCAGATCCGCGAGATCGTCCTTTTCGTTCTCGACCATCTCGAGGAGAAGGAACTAAGCCCGGAGAATAGCGACAAGATAAAGGGAATGCTCAAGCAAGCCTTCCCGATTCTTGCCTCGTTCAGCGAGACGATCGGGGTCAATAATCTGACCATCAGCAGCCAGATGGGCAATGGCGGCGTCAAGGCATTCGGTTACAATGTGGCCGTCGACGGGCCGAGCGACGCCATGCGTTTCGGCTTCGGCATCAATGCGAAGGATATCAGCCTCGACAGCCCGCTGATGCCGGCAAGCTATTCTACTTTCGTGCCGACCAGCTTCGAGCTGCAGCTCGCCATGCCGAATCTGGATTTCGCAACCTTCGGCGACGCCTTCATGGCGGTGGATTTCAGCAGCGCCGAGGCGTCGGAGACGAGCGGCGAGGAGATGGCGAAGAAGCTCTTCCGCGACGGCCGGCTCGCCGTCGAGTTTCCCAAGGTCAGCGCCAAATCCGATGTCTACGACCTCGATATGACCGGCAAGATCGAGGGGCGGGTCGACACCGAAAAGGACTATTCGATGGAGGCGACGATCCTTGCCCGTGATCTCGACAAGACGATTGCCGCGGTTCAGGAGCTTGCCAAGACGGATCCCGATCTCAACCAGGTCTCCTTCGGCATCATGATGGTGAAGGGTTTCGCCAAGACCGATGCAGATGGCCGCTCGCGCTGGGACATCAGTGTCAGCCGCGATGGTGCAGTCGCCGTCAACGGCCAGCAGATCAAGGGGCCGGATGGTCCGGATCAGGATCAGGGGCTGGAGACTGAGCAGGAACCGGATCAGGGGCAGGATGCGGTACCTGCGCCACCGCAGCAGCCTTGAGTATTATCAATTGGTATCCGCAATGAAAGGAAGCCGGCCTTGTGCCGGCTTTTTTGCGCCTTACGTCACAAGCTTCGCCGAAACCAACGATCGGGGCGGCCGCTTGCGAAACGCGTCTCCGCCACAATCAACGGCCAGCAAATCCTGCGGCTCGGAGGGCATGCCCGGTAATAGCTTGGTCCATCTAATGCAGAAATTGAAAGAGCCGGTCGAATGCCGGCTCTCTTTAATCGAACAGGCTGGAGACGGACTCTTCCTGAGCCGTTCGGCTGATGGCTTCGCCGATCAGAGGAGCCGTGGTCACGATGCGGATATTGTGCGCCGAGAGAACCGCCGTGGTCGGCTGGATCGAATCCGTGATGACGAGTTCGCGAAGCTTCGAGGAAGTGACGCGGGTGACTGCGCCGCCCGAGAGAACGCCGTGGGTGATATAGGCGGTGACGCTGGATGCGCCCTTGGCCAGCATCGCGTCGGCCGCGTTGCAGAGCGTGCCGCCGGAATCAACGATGTCGTCGATCAGCAGGCAGTCCTTGCCGGTGATGTCGCCGATGATGTTCATGACTTCGGATTCACCCGGCCGCTCGCGACGCTTGTCGACGATGGCCAGAAGACAGTCCAGCCGCTTGGCAAGCGCGCGGGCGCGAACCACACCACCGACGTCAGGCGAGACGACCACGACGTTGCTGAGGTCATAATGGCTCTTGATGTCGCGCGTCAGCACGGGCATGGCGAAGAGATTGTCGGTCGGAATATCGAAGAAGCCCTGGATCTGCCCGGCATGGAGATCGAGCGTCATGACACGGTCGGCGCCGGCTTCGGTAATGAGGTTTGCGACCAGCTTGGCGGAGATCGGCGTGCGGCCGGAGGCTCGGCGGTCCTGGCGGGCATAGCCGAAATAGGGAAGGACGGCGGTGATGCGGCGGGCTGACGAACGACGCATGGCGTCGATCATGATCAGCAGTTCCATCAGGTGGTCGTTTGCGGGAAAAGCGGTGGGCTGTACAAGGAAAACGTCCTCGCCGCGCACATTTTCCTGGATTTCCACGAAGATTTCCTGATCGGCAAACCTTCGAACACTGGCTTTCCCCAAGGGAACATTGAGATAGTTGCAGATCGCTTCGGCGAGTTGCCGGTTCGAATTGCCCGCGAAAACCTTCATTTTGGTCCGCCTGTTACGCGCTGATAGCCGCGCTTTTTAGTCAGCTTCCCCGTGAATGCAAGGGCAAAGGCGCCACAGGCTTCCATATTTGCAAAAAGTTTGTGACTAACCGCCCTGAGCCTGCCGCCAGGAAGAGAATTCCGCGATGGTTTTCGAGGCGATCTGCTGCATCACCGAGGCCGGAACGCCCGCCCATGGATCGGCCGCGGCCGTCGGCACGCTTTCCTGTCCCTGGATGCGATGCAGGCGGCCCCCGCCGCTGTCGAGAATGTCCCAGACATAGACCACGGTGACCTTGCCGTCGTCGCTGAAGGCGGAGAGGTAGCCCTTGAGGATGTAGTCGCTGCTCGCGTCGTTCGAACTCTTGATGGAAAGGCCGTGCGCGCGCGCCTCGGCGCCGAGCTGGCGCGAGAGCGGTGTCACGGCCTGCACCGGCGCGCCGATGATCGGTAGGAAGCGCACGGTATTGCCGCGGGCGGAGGAGGAACTGGGAGGAAGGGCGGCGGTCTGCTGCGGCTGTTGCGCCTCGGCCGGCGGAGCCGGCTGTGCGGCAAGCTCACCACTGGCCGCCGGCGGGGGCAGCGATTGTCCGTCGATCGGGGCCGAGGCGGCCGGTGAGGAGCCGCTTCTCGACAGGGCGTCTGCCTGTTCCTGCATCGTCGTCGGCGGCGCGCCGGTGCCGGGTCGAAAGGCCCGCTGCGACTGATCATAGGCTGGATGGTAGCCGCCCTGCTGCGAGCTTCCCGAGAAACTCGGCTGGCGGGTGCCTGCCAAGCGCTCGGCTTCGCTCTGCGTCACCGGGCTCGACGGGGCGCCCCCGGAGGAATTGCCGATGTCGACCTGCGGCGTCAGCGCATCGGTCGTGTTGCAGGCTGTCAGTAGAGCCATGACGAACAGGAGCGTGGGCACAATCGCAGCTCGCGTCATCCCTTGGTCCGTCCTTCCCGCAATCGCAATCAGCCCCACCCGAATTTATGCGGGTGGGGACGGTCGTCTGTCAATTCCGGATTCTCACCGGTCAGAGCCCGATGAAATCGAGTGGATGGCGGGATAGCGCGCGCGGCACATCCGCAGTCGTCAGATAGGTCTGGCCGAGCGTCATCGCCGTGCCCGTATCGGAATCGGCGATGATCATGTGCACGAAGAGCGACATGTTCGGCTCGATCGGCTGCGGATTGCCGACATGGAACATCTGATGCTCCATCCAGGAGGGCGAGAAGCGGGCGCCGAGCGAATAGCCACAGGCATTCAGCCGGTGGCGGGCCAGGCCGCGCTCGTCGATGATCCTGGCATGCATGTCGAAGACATCGCCGAAGGTCTGGCCGGGCTTGAGCACGGTCTCGATCGCTTCGATTGTTTCGCGGCAGGCGTTGTAAAGCTCGCGGTGGCGATGCGTCGGCTCGCCGATGACGATCGTGCGCATCATGGCGGCATGGTAATGCGCATAGGCGCCGGCCCATTCGAGCGTCAGTTGGTCGCTGGCGTCGAGCTTGCGGCGGCCGGCCTTGTAGCGGCAAAGCAGGGCGTCGGCGCCGGAGCCGATGATGAACTCGTTGGCGGGGTAGTCGCCGCCGCCGGAAAAGATCGCGCCCTGCATGGCGGCGAGGATATCGGCCTCGTCGGCGCCGGGTTTTGTCAGCCGGATCGCGGCATCGAGCGCATCGTCGGCGAGAACGGCGGCACGCTCGACATAGGCGACCTCCGTCGGGCTCTTGATCAGGCGCAGGCGGCTGACGAGGTAGGAGGCGTCGACGATCTGGCCGAAGGTGGTCAATTGCGCGTCGAGCAGCCGGGCGACGCGGCCGGTCATGCCGTGCGTATCATATTCGATGCCGATGCGGGCGCCGAGCAGGTCCATCTCGACCAGCAGGTTCTTCAGGTCGAGCGTCGGGTCGGCATTGACCCGGTCGACCCAGATATGGATGTCCTCGAGGATCGAGGTATGCCTGGCCTGGCGAAGATCGGCCGAGCGGGTGATCAGCGCCATGGTGCCGTCGCTCTTGACGACCAGCGTCTGGAAGAAGCAGTAGCCGAAGGTGTCGTAGCCCGTCAGCCAGTACATGCTTTCCTGGGCGAAGAGCAGCAAGGCGTCGAGCTTTTCTTCCTTCATCTTCTCGGTGAGGCGCGCAAGCCGGCTTGCGAATTCGGCCTTTTCGAAGTGCAGTGCCATTCTGCTCAAGTCTCCCTGATTGATATCGCGGAAATCTGGCGGCCGTAATCCGGCTCCTTGCGATGTGTCGTCCTGCGGTAGGAAAAGAAGCGCTCGTTGTCCGGATAGGTGCAGAGGCCGAGGCTTTCCGCACGCACGCCGGCTTTCGTCAACCGGTCGACGGTCAGCGCCGGCAGGTCGAACATGGCGTGGCCGGGCGTTGCGGAAGGCACGAAAAAGCGCTCGTCCTCCGGGTTTTCGGCGACGAAACGCTCGACGAACTCAGGGCCGACCTCATAGCTCGCCTGGCTGATTGAGGGGCCGAGGCAAGCGACGATGCGAGCGCGGTCCGCACCCAGTGCCTCCATGGCGGCGATGGTGTTTTCGAGCACGCCCGTCAGCGCGCCCTTCCAGCCGGCGTGGGCAGCACCGATGACGCGATTGCCGGGGTCGGCAAACAGGATGGGTCCGCAATCGGCGGCGAGCACACCAAGCGCAATGCCAGGGGTGCGCGTTACCATCGCATCCGCATCGGGACGGGCGCCGTCGTAATCGGCGCCGATCGTCACGACATCGGGGGAATGGACCTGATGCACGGTTGCCAGCCGCTCGACCGGCAAGCCGAACCAGGCGGCGACGCGACAGCGGTTTTCCAGGACCTTGTCGCGTTCGTCGCTGGAGCCGAGGCCGACGTTAAGGCCACGATACAGCCCCTCCGAAACGCCGCCGGCCCGAGTGAAATATCCGTGCCGGATCGTGGCGCCCGTCGCTTCGTTCAGCAGCACGCTTTCGATCGGTGCGGGAGAGGCCGCGTCCTGCATCTGTGATTCCGGGGTTTTCGAGGGGTTTGTTATTATCCCAAGCGCATCGCATATGCGGCGCGCTTCAAGTTCTTGTTTCGGGCGGATGTTGAACCAGCCGCGTGCGCCCTGTCAATCCACCGGACGAAAGGGCATGAGATCGAGGGCGGGATAGGAGACCGCCATCACCTTGAAGAGTTCGCCCATCCGGCCTTCACCGGCGCCGGCGAGCCTTTCGACCGCCGCCTGGATGACCTGCTGGGTCTGCGGCTCGCGATCGCGGCCGAGGGCGGTTGCGCGATCGAGGATGCCGAGACCGGTCAGGAAATCACCCTGATGCAGGGCGCCGTTCAGATGGAGGCCGGCCGCAAGCGCCGTTTCGGCGAGCTGCTGGAAGTCGACATGGCTCGTCAGATCGGCTTCGCCGGGATGGGCGAGCGGCGGGTCGAATTCATGCATGCGCACGGCCTGCAGCGTATCGCCGAAGCCGGTGACGAGATGGCCGTAGTCGATCGTAAGCGCCGTGCCGCCGAAGGCGCGCAGCCGCTCGCAGATCGCCATCATCACCGCCTGGCGGGCAGGCGAGATCTCAAAGAGGGTGCCGACCGGCACGTTCTGCACCGGTTCGGGCAGCAAGGTAGGATCGAGGCCGGCGACGCCGGCGGCGAAAGTCAGCTCGCCATCGGCGTCGATACCGACCATGCGCTCACGGAACCCCGTCGGCATGCGGACGAACTGGCGGATCGGGATGGCGTCGAAGAGTTCGTTGGCGGCAATCAGCGTGAAGCCTGATGGTACTTCGTCGAAGCCATCGTGCCAGGTGATCTTCTCGCCGTGGGGTTCGAGCGTCTGGCTCTGGACATCGCGCAGGCGCTCGCTGGTTTCGACGAGATGCACGGTCATGGCGTCGAAAAGCGGTGGAGCGATGCGGGAGATGACGCGCAGCATGTCGGCCATCATGGTGCCGCGGCCGGGGCCGATCTCGACGAGGCGGACGTCTGTCGGTGTGCCATGGCGCTGCCACGCATGGACGATGAACACGCCGATCATCTCGCCGAAGATCTGGCTGACCTCCGGCGCGGTGACGAAATCACCGGAACGGCCGAAGGGCTCGCGGGTGCGGTAATAGCCGTGTTCGGGGTCTGCGAGGCAGAGCGAGAAATAATCGGTGACGCTGATCGGGCCGTTGGCCTGGATAATCGCCTTGATCTTTTCGCCTAGAGCGGTGGTCATGTCGCGCGTCCTGCCGTTTCAGAGCTGCAGCGCAGCCTGGCGGCGGGCCCGCAGCATCGCCCAGAGGCCAAGCAGGATCATCGGGAAGGAGAGCACCATGCCCATGGTCAGCCAGTTCGTGCCGACGAGGTAACCGAGCTGGGCATCAGGCTCGCGGAAGAATTCGACGAAGATGCGCGACAGTGCATAACCGCAAACGAAGACGCCTGTAATGAAGCCGGGGCTTTTCAGCGCTCGCATGCCATAGACGAAGGCGGCCAGCACCAGGAGCAGAACGATGCCTTCGAGGCCGGCTTCGTAAAGCTGGCTCGGATGGCGGGCGAAGGGACCACCGGTCGGGAAGACCACGGCCCAGGGCACGTCGGTCAACCGGCCCCACAGCTCGCCATTGATGAAATTGGCGATGCGGCCGAAGAACAGACCGAAGGGAACGACGGCGGCGACGATGTCGAACAGGCTCCAGACCGGGATGGCGTTGCGGCGGGCAAAGAGGATCATGGCGATCGTCGTACCGGTCAGGCCGCCGTGGAAGGACATGCCGCCGTTCCAGATCTCGAGCGCACGGACGGGAGTGCGCAGGACGGCGGGGAGGTCATAGAAGAAAATATAGCCGAGACGACCGCCGAGGACGACGCCAAGCGCTGCCCAGACGATGAAATCGTCGAGATGCGTCTTTGATATCGGCGAGACGTTGCCGGGCCAGAGACTGTCATTGGCGACGATGCGGCACGCATACGCCCAGCCGAGCAGGATGCCGGCGACATAGGCGAGACCGTACCAGTGAATCGCCAGCGGACCGATCGAAAAGGCGATCGGATCGATATCCGGGAAAGGCATGATGGCAAGGAGATCGGCTGCTGTCGGCAAGGTTTTCCACCTGTTGAGTTGCGCGGAACATGCCGCTGCGATCCCGGACGGTCAAGTCCATTGTTCGTGATGGCCCATTCCCGGGCTGGTTCCGGCAAGCTTATCCCGTGTAAAGCGCTTGCATCGTCGATGGCGAAGCCCTACCTCAATCCCCGAGGCCCTGAAGGGCTGAATTCACCTCATGCGAAGGGAGAAAAACGCCATGACGACCGGAACGAACCGCATCATGGACGAATTCGCCAAGCTGATGACCGATGCGGCCGGTGCCGCCCAGGGCGTCCGCAAGGAGATCGAAACCGCCTTCAACGCCCAGGCGGAGCGTTGGCTGAACAGCATGGACATCGTCAAGCGCGAGGAGTTCGAGGCCGTGCGCGAGATGGCGATCAAGGCACGCGACGAGAACGAGGCGCTTGCCGCCCGCATCGCAGCACTCGAGGCGAAGCTTGCCGGCGAGGGCGCTTAAGTCCCGATACGACACAGATGCGGCGTTGCCTTCATGCCACACGCCGCATCTTCCGTAAAAAAACCAGGTGAGTTTTCCACCTGTGGACACTGCCAAAAAAGCCAATTCGCAGAGTCGCTTATTCTCCCTTCTGAATTGAATTTCGAAGAGCCTTTCCACAGTGGCCGGTCCTATTTTCCGTTCAGGGGGCTGGCAGGGGACCAGGGGCGCTATACACTGATTTTAAATGATGATTCGAAGCGACGTGGTAAGCTCCGGGCAGGTTATCTGCGTTAAGTCTGGCAGCGGTTCAACGATCATCCGAGTGGTGGTTCCGGTATTTTGCGTGTGTCTTTCTTGTGTTCGTACACCAAGTTAGGTCGCATTCGTTCCGGTCAAGAAGGTGCTGCATGAACCTGATGGAATTGGAAGTCGAGCGTCAGTCGAACCCGGTCGATATGATCGAGTACGTTGCCTCCAACAACGACTGGTCGTTCGAGCGGTCCGGCGAGGACGAGATCGCGATGACGGTCGAGGGCCGCTGGACGGACTACCACGTCTCCTTCTCCTGGATGGAGGAATTCGAGGCGCTGCACCTCGGCTGCGCCTTCGATATCAAAGTTCCCGACATCAGGGTCAACGAGGTGGTCAAGCTGCTCTCGGCGATCAACGGGCAGGTGCTGATGGGTCATTTCGACCTCTGGCGCCAGGAAGATGTCGTGATTTTCCGCCAATCGCTGCTGCTTGCCGGCGGTGCGGAGCCTACTAATCGCCAGGTGGAGGTGCTGCTTTCCAGCGCGCTTGACACCTGCGAGGCCTATTTCCAGGCATTCCAGTTCGTCGTCTGGTCCGGCATGGAAGCGACGAAGGCGATGGAAGCCGTGCTGTTTGAAACGGTCGGCGAGGCTTAAGATGCCGACGAAGGCTTTCTCCTCGACACATCCCGTCGTTCTGATCGGTGCCGGAAACATGGGCGGGGCGATGCTCTCCGGCTGGCTGAAAAGCGGCGTTCCGGGCTCGGCCGTCATCGTTGTCGATCCAGGCCCATCGCCGGCGATGCTTTCGACGATCAGCGAGGCTGGCGCGACCCATCTGACCGCGCTTCCCACGGATTTGAAGGCAAGCGTGCTGTTCCTGGCGGTCAAGCCGCAGGTGATGGAGGCGGTGCTGCCGGCGGTGAAGAGTGCCGTCGGGCCAGACACGGTCGTCGTCTCGGTCGCGGCCGGCAAGACGCTCGGTTTCCTCGAGAAACATCTCGGCAAGGCCGCCATGGTGCGGGCCATGCCGAACACACCAGCCATGGTCGGGCGCGGCGTTACCGGCGCTTTTGCGAATTCAAGGGTTAGCGATCCGCAGCGCGAACGCGTCCATTCCCTTCTGCGCGTCTCGGGGCCTGTCGAATGGGTGCCGGCGGAAGCCGATATCGATGCCGTGACGGCGCTTTCGGGCAGCGGTCCGGCTTATGTATTCTATCTCGTCGAATGTATGGCGGAGGCAGGCCGTAAACTCGGTCTGCAGGCGGACCTCGCCATGCGTCTTGCGCGGGAAACAGTCGCGGGGGCTGGTGAACTCATGCACCAGTCCCCCGACGACGCTTCGCGGCTGCGGGAGAATGTGACCTCTCCCGGCGGCACCACGGCGGCGGCGCTCGCCGTGCTGATGGCCGAAGACGGCATGCAGCCCTTGTTCGACGCAGCCCTTGCGGCGGCGCGCAAGCGGGCCGAGGAACTGGCTGGCTGACGGAGACCATATGGCAGAAGATATCACCTACGCCGATTTCGAGCGTGTCGATATCCGCGTCGGCACGATCATCGAAGCCAGTCCCTTTCCGGAGGCGCGCAAGCCGGCGTTCAAACTCCTGATCGATTTCGGTCCTGACATCGGCAATAAGAAATCCTCAGCGCAGATCACCGTTCATTATACGCCGGAAAGCCTGATCGGCCGGCAGGTGCTCGGCGTCGTCAATTTCCCGCCGCGCCAGATCGGGCCGTTCCGCTCGGAAGTGCTGACGCTGGGATTCGAGAACGAGAACGGCGCGATAGTGCTTGCTGCGGTCGAACAGCCGGTGCCGAACGGCCGAAAGATGATGTGAGCGCGAGCTCGCATCAGATACTCCGAGGTCTGATCTCCTGCAGGAATGGATTGCTTCGCCGCTCGTCGCCGATGCGGCTGCCGGGGCCGTGGCCGCAGATGAAGCCGACGTCGTCGCCGAGCGGCAATACCTTGTCGCGGATCGAATCGAGAAGCTGCTGATGATTGCCGCCGGGCAGGTCGGTGCGGCCGATCGAGCCGTTGAAAAGCACGTCGCCGAGATGGGCGAAATTCTGCGCACGGTTGAAATAGATGACGTGGCCGGGGGCATGGCCGGGCGTGTGATAGACTTCGAATTCATGGGCGCCGAAAGAGATCTTGTCGCCATCCTTCAGCCAGCGGTCGGGCACGACGTCGCGCAATCCTGATATGCCGTATTTTTCAGCCTGCGTTTCGATCCGTTGCAGCAGCGGCAGATCGTCCTGATGCGGGCCGACCACGTCGATGCCGAGGGCCTCCTTCAATTCACTGGCGCCGCCCGCATGGTCGAGATGGCCGTGTGTCAGCCAGATTTCCTTGATGGTCAGGCCGTTCTGGGCAATCGCCTGCAGGATGAGCGGCACGTCGCCGCCGGGATCGACGACGACGCCTTCCTTGGTATCGGGATCGAAGAAGATCGTGCAGTTCTGCTGGAAGGGTGTCACCGGAATGATGCCGGCCTGGAGCATGCCCATATGTGCCTCGCTTCGTGTCTCTGTTGCTTCGGGTATAGTCCGAAACCACGGCAAGGACAGCCGGAATCTTCCGCCATTGCGGCCTGCCTCACGGCAAAAAGACGGACTGAAACAAGAGTTTATGCCTCTCTTCGCCATTGTCGTAGAGCGGAAAAATCGATTTTTCTTCAATTCTTCAAGGCACTTGGATGAAATCTCCCACAAGCGGCGTTTCGCTGGGCGGAGTGCCGGGGAACATCGTGGAACCCCGCGCGTTGTCAGCCCATCGAAACCAAGGAGACGCTCATATGACCTTGAAGAGAAACATTCTGTTGGCTGGAGCCGTGCTCCTGGCGAGCGGCGGTCTTGCGCAGGCGGAGATGATGGCGACAACGGTCAATGATCTCAACGTTCGCGCCGGCCCGGGCCCGCAATATCCCTCGGTCGGCCTTGCCACCCGCGGCTCGACCGCGGTGCTCGACGGCTGCATCGAAGGCAGCCGCTGGTGCCGCGTCGACGTCAACGGCATGCGCGGCTGGGTCTATGCCGATTATCTGCAGGTCGATCATGGCGGCAGCTCTGTTATCGTCGAACAACACCGCGCCGAGATCGGCGTTCCCAGCGTGACTTACGAGTCGACCGCGAGTGTCGTCCCGGCCGATCCGCAGCCGGCACCGGGCGATGAGTTGCTCGGCCCCGTCGGTGCGGTCGAGACCATCACCCCACCGGAGACAGTCCGCACCTACATCGAGACCAATCCAGGCCAGACGGTGCAACTCGGCGGTGACGTCGTCGTCGGCGCGGAAGTGCCTGCCGATGTCACCTTCCAGTCGATCCCGGATTACGAGTATCGCTATACCAGGATCAACGACCGGCCGGTGCTGGTCGATCCCGGTACACGCCGGATCGTCTACGTCTATCAGTGACGTGATCGACAGAAACTGAGGCGAGGCGGACGTCGGACCGCCTCGTTCCGGGGCGCTTCTCCCTGCCTTAATCCCGCATCGGTTGATTTTTCTTAACGTTTTCCTCCGAAATATGATAATATACTAATGTGCTGAAGGTTCGGCATAGATCGGCGGTCGGGGAGATCGCCAGAGGAGGAAATCATGGAAGCGCTACTTCCGCTCATCACACAATTGATTGCCGGTGCAATTGGCGGCAACGCCGCGAGCGCCGCTTTGAAGCAGCAGGCGATCAATGTCGTCGCCCGTACGATCGCGGGTGCGATCGGCGGCGTTGCCGGCGGTATGCTGCTCAGCATGGTCGGTGGGGAAGCGGCTATGACCGGCCTGATCGCCGACGGCATCGGCGGCTTGATCGGCGGCGGCATTCTCTCGACGCTCGCCGGACTGGTCATGGCACGGGCGCATAGATAAAAGGCCCGACGGGTCTGTATCTTTAGCACTTTGAACTGCTGCCTCCTTAAATCGATTCCGATTTAAAGAATTATGCGGTAGCCCGACCGATTGCGTGAGGGTCTTATTCGGCGGCGACCACCGCCGGATAGACTTCCTTCATGTGATCGTTCATCCGTGTTTCGAGATCGTCGACGGCGTGAAGCGATACGGGCCGATTTCGGAAACCGGGTTGATGACGTCTGGCGGGTGATACCGTTCAGAAAGCAATCCGGGGTCGGCGTGTGAATGACGCCATCCTTGATGAAGAAGATGTTGGCGCCGGTCGCCTCAGTGACCTGACCGAGATAATCGAGCATCATCTCCCCAGACTCCTCCGGCGCTTCACGCGCCATGCCTGTTGATTGTTGTCCCAATTACGTTTTATCCACAGACGCAAGGGGAAAACGCGTATTGCGTGGGAGTGCCAGACGGACCTTGGTTTCCAGGGAAATGCCAGGGAAATGAGAGGCCGTACGGGGCTCCCGCAGAGTTCGCGGAAGCTAATAGCGACGCAAATTTATGTCTATGAGGCTGACATATCTTCGCGAAAACTTCCGGCAGCGCGCGGAAAAAGAAAGGAAATGCCGAGTGTCACGACAGACCGGCCCGAAAGCAGGCAAGCCGGAGCCGCTAGCCACGCCGATGGAAGATACTGATATCATCGATTTCGAGATCATCGAGCTGTTCTTCTTCGCCTATCGCGACTTCGTTTCCGATCCTGACGCTATCCTCGAAAAGAGCGGCTTCGGTCGGGCGCATCACCGCGTCGTGCATTTCGTCAACCGCAATCCCGGCATGACGGTAGCCGATCTTCTCGAAACGCTGAAGATCACCAAGCAGAGCCTTGCAAGGGTGCTGAAACAGCTGATCGACTCAGGCTATATTCGCCAGGTGGCAGGTCCTGAAGACCGGCGGCAGCGCAAGCTCTATCCGACGAAATCGGGACGAGAGCTGGCGCTTGCCCTTGCCGA
The DNA here is from genome assembly GCF_001679785.1 of Rhizobium leguminosarum. Taxonomy (NCBI): domain Bacteria; kingdom Pseudomonadati; phylum Pseudomonadota; class Alphaproteobacteria; order Hyphomicrobiales; family Rhizobiaceae; genus Rhizobium; species Rhizobium leguminosarum. Next base: position 2,645,958 of record NZ_CP016286.1, on the reverse strand, counting down.
GCCGCAATCGCGCCGCATTGAGCGGGCATTCGAAGGGGCTTCTGCGGAGGTGCGGGAGAGCGTAAAAGCTTTCCTCAGCGGCATGCGGGACAGACAGAAGGCGGATTGAATGGCGGTCAAGACAGATATTTCCGATGATGCGGCGCACTTGCTGGTGGTCGATGACGACTCCCGCATCCGTGCGCTGCTCAATCGTTATCTCGCCGAGAACGGCTTCCGCGTCACCGTCGCCGCCGACGGCGCCGAGGCGCAGCGCAAGCTTGCGGGTCTCGACTTCGACCTGATCATCATGGATGTGATGATGCCCGGCGAATCCGGCATCGAGGTTACCCGCGGGCTTCGCGCCATCAAGAACGTCCCGATCATCATGCTGACGGCGCTGGCAGAATCGGGCAACCGCATCGAAGGCCTTGAGGCGGGCGCCGACGACTATCTTTCCAAGCCCTTCGACCCGCGCGAACTGGTGCTGCGCATCAACAACATCCTGCGCCGCAACGCCGGGGGCGAGGGACCGAAGATCGAACAGGTGATGTTCGGCCCCTACACTTTCTCGCTGACCCGCAAGGAGCTGAAGAAAGCCAGTGAGGTGATCCGGCTCACCGACCGCGAGCAGGAGATCATGCTGCTCTTTGCGCGGCGCGCCGGCGACACGATCCCCCGCCATGAACTGATCGGCAACGATACCGAAGTCGGCGAGCGGACGATCGACGTGCAGATCAACCGGCTGAGGCGTAAGATCGAGGACGATCCCGCCAATCCCGTCTGGCTGCAGACCGTGCGCGGCATCGGATACAGGCTGAGCATCGACTAAACTCAAGGTTCGGGACCGGCGCTGATGGTGACGATCGACAGCTTGCGGCGGGAAGACCGCACTTCTGCGCCGGGCTGGCGCTCGATCGTCCGCTGGCTGCGCCGGCGGCTGCCGACCGGACTTTACGCGCGCTCGCTGCTGATCATCATCATTCCGATGGTGCTCCTGCAATCCGTCGTCGCCGCCGTTTTCATGGAGCGCCACTGGCAAATGGTAACGGAGCGGCTGTCGCTTGCGGTTACCCGTGACATCGCCGCGATCATCGAGATCATCGAGACCTATCCGCAGAATTCGGACTATAGCGAGATCATCCGCATCGCCCGCGACCAGCTCAGCCTGCAGATCTCGATCGAGCCGGACGGCGACCTGCCGCCACCGCGCGTCAAGCCGTTCTTCTCGATCCTCGACGGCATCCTCAGCGACGAGATCACTGACGAGATCCATCGGCCTTTCTGGATCGACACGGTCGGCAACTCGAACCTCGTCGAGATCCGCATCAAACTCGACAACAAGATCCTGCGGGTGCTGACGAAACGCAGCCAGACCTATGCCTCGAACACGCATATCTTCATCGTCTGGATGGTCGGCACCTCGCTGGTGTTGATCGGCATCTCGATCCTCTTCCTGCGCGGGCAGATCCGGCCGATCCTCACCTTGGCGCGCGCGGCCGAAAGCTTCGGCAAGGGGCAGAAGCCCGATAATTTCTATCCGCGCGGCGCCGACGAGGTCAGGCGCGCCGGCCTTGCCTTCATTTTGATGCGCGAGCGAATCGAACGGCAGATCGAGCAGCGCACCGCGATGCTCTCCGGCGTCAGCCATGATCTGCGCACCATCCTCACCCGCTTCAAGCTGCAGCTGGCGCTGGCCGGCGACAATCCCGACCTGCATGGCCTCAACGATGACGTCAACGACATGCAGACCATGCTGGAGGCCTATATGGCCTTTGCACGCGGCGAGGTCGAAGAGGATGTCGGCGAGCTGAGACTCAGTGAGATCTTCGCCAAGCTGGAATCCGATTTCGCCCTGCACGGCAAAAAATTCAGCTACTCCATCGAAGGCGATGACGATATCTCCGTCAGGCCGAACGCCTTCATGCGTCTCGTCACCAACCTTGCCTCGAATGCTCGGCGGTATGCCGATAGGCTCGACATCGAGGCCAAGCACAATGCCAAATGGCTGACCGTCATCTTCGACGATGACGGTCCGGGCATTCCCGAAAAGAATCGCGAGGACGTGTTCAAGCCGTTCTTCCGGCTGGATACGGCGCGCAACCTCGATGCATCAGGCACCGGGCTCGGCCTGGCGATCGCCCGCGACATCGCCCGCAGCCACGGCGGCAACGTCACGCTCAGTGACAGCCCGCTCGGCGGGCTGAGGGCCACGATCCGCATCCCGGCTTAGGCACGGGCGACCGTCAGCTTGACGGCTTTGCGTGCATCGAAATCGTCCATGTGTTCGACGATCCAGCGCCAGAGCGCGGCGACCTGCATGAGGAGGTCGCGTCCGAGCGGCGTCAACTCATATTCGACGCGCGGCGGCACTTCGGGATAGAGTGAGCGGATGATGAGGCCATCTCTTTCGAGGGTGCGTAGCGTCTGCGTCAACACTTTCTGGCTGATGCCCTCGACCCTCTCCATAAGGCGCGCGAAGCGCAGGGGTGCGCCAGCATCGGAGAGCACATGCAGGATGCGCAGCGGCCATTTCGCTGCCGCCCGCTCGATCAGTTCGCGGGCCCGCGCATCCTGTTCGTCCGCCATGCTGCAGAAATCGAACATGTCGCTGCTCACGTCAGTTACCTCAAGGTGTGTATAGATCGTCTGGGTACCTTCTTTCGATTGGATACAGTAGACCATACATGAGCCGGGAACCAAAGAAGGAGGGTTTCCGATGTCCAGGGTCTGGTTGATAACAGGGAGTTCGCGCGGTCTCGGCCGGGCACTGGCGGAGGCGGTTTTGGCCTCCGGCGACAATCTGGTGGCGACAGCGCGCGATCCCGGCCAGCTTGCCGATCTTTCCGAGCGGTATGGCGATCAGGTGCTGACGCTGGCGCTTGACGTGACCGACGAGGCGGCGGCAGCGGCGGCAGTCGAGGCGGGTGTGAAGCGGTCGGGCGCATCGACGTGCTTGTCAACAATGCCGGCTACGGCAATGTCGGCTCGATCGAGGATACCAGCCTCGCCGATTTTCGAGCCCAGATCGAGCCCAACCTCTTCGGCACGATCATCATGACCAAGGCGGTTATCGCCCTGATGCGCGGGCAGGGAGCTGGGCACATCATCCAGTTCTCATCCGTCGGCGGCCGGATCGGACCTGCCGGGCGCGGCGCCGATTCGGCGGCGAAATTCGGTGTCGAGGGTTTTTCCGAGGTGCTGGCGAAGGAGGTCGCGCCATTCGGGATCAAGGTGACGGTGATCGAGCCCGGCGGCTTCAGGACCGATTTCGCCGGCTCCTCGACGGTGCTTGCCGAAGGGCGGCAGGACTATGCGGAGACGGTCGGCGCCACGGTGCGCTTCCAGCGTGAATACGATGGTCGCCAGCCTGGCGATCCTGCCAAAGCGGCTGCGGTCGTCATCCACATCGCCGGTCTCAAAGAGCCGCCGTTCCGGCTGTTGCTCGGCAGCGATGCGCTACGCAATGTCGAAAAGGCGGATGCGGCGCGTATCGAAGCTGATCGGATGTGGCGCACCGTCAGCGTCTCGACCGATTTCGATGCCGAAGCCGACTCCATGCCCCAGATCAGGACGATTTTAGGCCCGATCGGCCTAAAATCTGAATCCTGATCTAAATCAAAGAAATAGAGCATGATGTCGTCCGAAAACCGCGCACACTTTTTGGCATCATGCTCTAGGAAAAGAAGGCCGGCTGACGCAGGCAAAACAAAAGCGCCGCTGAGAAGCGGCGCTTGGCGTTGAGGATAATCGGGGGATCAGCCGGCGGTGCAGAAGTGGCTGCGGCCGTCATAGCCGATATAGGTGCCGCTGCGCGGATCGAAGGAGCGGTAACGGTAGGAGCAGTAGCGCTGCCATTGCGGCGACCAGGGCTCAACCGATGTGCGAACCGGCGCGTAATATTGCGGCTGATCGACATAGACGCGGCGCGGGGCGCGATAGACCGGAGCGGGCTCGTAGTAATCCGGCTCGTAGGCCGGGTCGATGTAGCGGCGCTCTTCGTAAACCGGACCGTTGTTGGCATTGGCGATGGCAGAGCCGACGATCAGGCCGGTGGCGAGGCCAACGGCGCCGCCGACGAGTGCATCGTTGCGGCCGTGATCACGGCGCCAGTGGCGGTCGCGGGCCGACGCTTCACCGATGGCGGAAAGCGTGAGCGCGGCAGCGGTTGCTGTCAGCAGAAGGGTTTTGGCGAGCCTGTTCATAAGCATAAAATCCTAATCCCGGAACCGAACGCCGGTTCCTTTCTCGATGGTTACAGTGGTACAGATCTGTAGCTGAACGAAGGCTGAACGACAAAACCCGGCATTGCTGCCGGGCTTCAACTGGAATTCGCCAGCCTTGTTAAGGGTTCAGCCCGCAATCTGCAGATTGACGGCCTTCGGGCCCTTGCCGCGGCGATCCGGCTCCGTGTCGAAGCTTACCTTCTGGTTTTCCGTCAGACCGGCCAGGCCGGAGGCCTGAACGGCAGAAATGTGAACGAAGATATCGGCGCCGCCCCGGTCCGGCTTGATGAAGCCGAAGCCTTTGTCGGTATTGAAGAATTTTACAGTGCCAGTCTCTGCCATGCCTCAGGTCCTTTTCTCTCTGCCCGCCATCCACACGGGCAGCATCATAGCATTGCCTCCTTGCAGGAGGTGTTGGCAGGCAATTCTTGAAATTTGAGAAAAAGGTCCCCTCTACCTCGGCCTGTTCCAGGCAGGACTTTCGCCCGCCATTTTTGGAACCGGCTGACCGGAATATTAGCGTTCCCGGCGCGCAAATACTTAAGGACTTCCCATGCTCGCAAAATGCCCGAACGCGCTGAGAGTGCTGCGATTAAAGGATTTTGGCAAGCAAAAGTTTTTTAACGTGTCGTTCTGGGCACACCCCTGCCGATATCCAATTTGCGCAAAAACGCAAAATTTCCTTCGCCGATAGGGAATGATTAACGTTTTATATCGTCTGCAATATAAGTTCCGAGCAGATTTTCCCAAAAATGCAACGTGAACGCGTCTCCCGCATCCGATAAATTTTTTTTCCGATGGGTGACTCACCCATATTTGGACGCGTGTTCACGTGGCTGGCTGGCGTCGGCGGGTCAATCCCGGCACGAGTTCGACCACAAGCATAGCGATAAACATTAGCGCGCAACCTGCATAACCTGTTACCGGCATCGTTTCGCCGAGCAGCAGGGCTGCAAGCGAGGCGCCGAAGAGCGCTTCGGAAGAAAGAAAGATCGCGGCCTGCGAGGGCGTCGTGTAGCGCTGGCCGATCACCTGCAGCACGAAAGCCACGCCCGAGGAGAAGATGCCGACATAAAGGATCTCCGGCGCCGCGGCCTGTATTGCCGAAAGGCTGACTGGTTCGACGGCTGCGGCAACGGCCAGCGCACAGACTGCGGTGACGGCAAATTGCGTGGCGGAGAGTGCGAGCGGTCTTCCGGTCTCGGAAACGGTCGTGCCGGCAAGGGTGATCTGAATCGCCCAGAAGACGGCACAGACGACGGTCAGCAGATCGCCAGGTGTCAGCGCCGAGAGATGGCCGCCGGAGAGGAGATAGATGCCGGTGACCGCCATCAGCGCCCCCGGCCAGATGATCCAATGCGGGGCACGGCGCAGGAAGAACACGGCGATCAGCGGCACGAAAACGACGTAGAGGCCGGTGATGAAGCTGGAATTCGTCACCGTCGTCGTCTGCAGTCCGACCTGCTGCGTGGCTGCGCCGCCGAAAAGGGCCAGGCCGATCAGGATGTAGAGCTTCGCATGGCGCGCGCTGGTCTTCTCCTTTGCCTTGCGCGCTTCAAAAAGGACAAAAGGCAGCACGGCCAGGGTGGCGACGGCAAAACGCAGGCCGATGAACCAGAAGGGGCCGATCGCCTTCATCGCCGTCGACTGCGCGACGAAGCCGCCGCCCCAGATGGCAGCTGCAAGCAATAGGAGGAGGTTCGCCTGAACGCGCGTCATGTCGTCCTCGATGGGAAGGAGCTGTGCCCGAGCGGTTAGCAGTTGCGTTTGCTTTCGGCAAGGGTGAAGACTTCGTGCCGGTTGACGGAGGTGAAGACGTGCGACGCGAGGAACGGAAGCCGGCCGGCGATGCGGCGGTAGCTGGGACAGCAGGCTATTCCGGCACGCCGCTCGTCAGGAAACTCGGCCTCGCACAGGGGCAGGCAGCCGCTCTTCTCGGCATTCCCGAATCGATCGGCGACATCAATGGTTTCGACGGTTTTGCTTCGGTCGTCCACACGCTTCCCGAGACGCCTCAACGTGCATTCGACTATGTGCATCTGTTTACGACGGAACGTGCGGCGCTGGAGGCCATCGCGCCCGCGCTATTTTGTGTCCTGAGACCGGACGGTATGGTTTGGATCTCCTGGCCGAAGAAGAGTTCACGGGTTTCGACCGATATCACCGAGGACGTGCTGCGGGATGTTCTGCTCCCAACCGGTCTGGTCGACGTCAAGGTCTGCGCCGTCGACGAGATCTGGTCCGGGTTGAAATTCGTCATCCGCAAGGAACTGCGCGGCGCGTTGTGACGTCTCAGCCGTTACGGGCTTGGGCTCTCGAGATCCTGAGCAATGCGCCGTTGTCCTCGTCCGTCACCATCAGCAGCGCGCCGTCGGGGGCGACGACGACGTCGCGGATGCGGCCGTATTCGCCTTTGAACAGGCGCTCCTCGGCGACGAAGGCGCCGGTTTCGTCACGCTGCATGCGCGAGAGCAACTGGAACTTCAGCGCCGCGACGAGGAAATTGCCGTCCCATTCCGGGAACATGGCGCCGCGATAGACGATGAGGGCGCCAGGCGCGATCGAAGGATCCCAATAATGCAGCGGCTGTTCCAGCCCTTTCTTGGCCGTCCCTTCGCCGATCTCAGAGCCTGAATAATTGCGGCCATAACTGATGATCGGCCAGCCGTAATTCTTGCCGGCCTCGGGCTGGTTGATCTCGTCGCCGCCGCGTGCGCCGTGTTCGACGGTATAGAGCTTGCCATCCTTGGCGTCGAAGGTGATGCCCTGCGGGTTGCGGTGGCCTTTCGACCAGATTTCCGGCAGCGCCTTGCCGCCGTCCTTGAACGGATTGCCGGCAGGGATGCTGCCATCGGCATTGATGTGGATGATCGAGCCGGCATCGTCCTGCCAGTTCTGCGAGCGGTCGCGGTTGCCGCGATCGCCGACGCTGATGAACAGGGTACCGTCACCTGATATCGCGATGCGCGAGCCGTACTGGATATTGCCTGACGTGAAGCGCCGCATGCTGAAGATAGGCGTCACGGCGTCGAGTGTCTTCTCGTCAGTGGAAAGCGTGGCGCTGAAGGCTTCGGTGCCGGAGCCCTGGCTGTTGGCGATGGCGGCGGTGAAATAGAGCTTGCGAGATGTCGCAAAGTCCGGAGCGAGCGCCACGTCCATCAGGCCGCCCTGGCCGCGGGCGCTGACTTTGGGCACGCCGCCGATCGGCTCGGAGACTTTGCCGTCGCGGACGATGCGTATGCGGCCAGGCCGCTCGGTGATGAGATAGGCGCCATCGGGCAACACCTCGACCGCCCAGGGATGTTCGAGGCCGTCGGCGAGCTTGTCGACACGGACGGCGAGATCCTGCGTGTTGATGGTATCGGCTGCATCCGCCGATACGGTGCCGAGCAGGACCAGCGCTGCGGCGAAATGGAAGGCGGACATTCTCTTCATCTTGCATCCCCGTCGTCTATCCAGGCTGAACGTGGAGCGGGCAGGGGAGAGCTTCAACCTTATTCGGTCTGCAATAACGGCTTTGTGTTCGGCGGCTGAACCGAGCCCGTTGCCTGGTCGTCGACCAATTCTGCCTCAAGGATGTAGCGCAGTGGCCCGCGTTCGGTGGCATTGAAGGGCCAGCAGGTGGTCAGAACCAGGCGGTGGCCCTCGGAGGAGGGATCGATGCCGTTGGCATCCCACGGGGCGATGCGGCCCTCGCCGGCCTTGAAGGTCAATAGTTTGCCGTCGCGGCGAGTGACCTCGATCGTATCGCCGGGCCTTATATATTGCAGCCAGCGGAAATGCGTGTCGCGATGGGCGGCGATGACGGAGGTGCCTTCCTCGCCCGGTTGCGGCGTGTTGGCGAGCCAGGCCGGACCGAAGGCCAGAGCCTCGCCAGAGGCGCCGGAAAGCACGATAGCCTCCTTGCCGAGGCGCGGGGCGCGCACCTTGGCCTCCGTGGTGAAATCCGCCCAGGGCCAGGGTTTTGTCTCTTTCCCCTGCAGCTCCGCGGCGAAGGCGCGTTTCAGCAGGATTTGGGAGAGCTCCGCTTTCGCCTTCAGCAGGAAACCGTCGCCGATCAGCGCCAAGCCATAAAAGGCAAGGCCGGCGATGGCAAAGGCGATTGCCTTTTCGATTGAGGAAAGACGCCAGAGGAAGAAACCCTTCCGCTGGCGCGGCTTCGGCATGTCGTGGGCCGTGGCGGCGGCCATGGCGAGTTCCAGATAGGTCGGAAGCGGCTCGAATTCGGCCGCTTCCTCGTTCGGGCTTGCAGAGAGCCTAGATGTTTAGTCCCGGCATTTGATGGATAGGATCGATGATGAATCGATCTGGCTCGGAAGTCCACCTTTTGCAGATGAACTCGTAGGGGGTGAGGCCCTTTAGTGTCTTGAGCCTGCGCCCAAAATTGTAGGCGTCGATGAAGTCGGCGAGATGCTTTTTCAGTTGTGCGTGATCGTCGTAGTGGAAGCGCTTGACAGTCGCTTCCTTGATCGTCCGGTTCATCCGCTCGACCTGCCCATTGGTCCATGGGTGCTTAACCTTTGTCAGGCGATGCTCGATCTCGTATTCCTCACAGACTCGGTCGAAGATGTGCTGGAAGGCATTTTGGTCACAGGCCCGGTTGGTGAACTGGATGCCATTATCGGTCAGGATAGTATGGATGGTGTAGGGCACCGCCGCGATCAGGTTGCGCAGGAACTGGGCGGCATTCATCTTGCCAGCTTTGGCATAGAGCTCAGCGAAGGCGAACTTGGACGTGCGATCAATCGCCACGAAGAGATAGAGCTTGCCCTCAGCCGTCTGCACCTCGGCAATATCGACGTGGAAGTAGCCGATCGGGTAGCTTTTGAACTTTTTCTTCGGTTCTTTGTCGCCTTTCACTTCCGGCAGGCGTGAAATGCCGTGGCGCTGCAGACACCTGTGCAGGGACGAACGTGTCAGATGCGGGATCGTCGGTTGAAGGGCATAGAGGCAGTCATCAAGAGGCAGCAATGTATGCCTGCGAAAGGCGACGATGACGGCTTCTTCTTCAAGGGAGAGGATTGTCGAATGCGGGTCCTTCGGGCCTGTCGGAAGATCGGCCAATGATGTCCGTCTCTTCCATTTGGCTATTGTCTTCTGATTGACCCCATACCGCTTTGAAAGCGCTCTCAGGCTCTCTTCACTATTTTGTATTGCTCGACGGATTGCCTCTGTCGTTGTGGCGCTCCCGTGTAGAACCTGGCCCATAGTGCCTCCCTCCATTCTAAGGAAAATAATGCACCATCAAATGCCGGGACTAAACACCTAGAGACCATTGCGCTTGGCTCCGACCGCAATAATGCGCTTGAGGCGCCGCCGCCAGACGGCCAGCCCGCTTGCCGCCGTCAGCGCCAGGAACAGCATGGTCAGCCCGCGGATGATCTGCTCGTCAGCACGCGTCGCCGTCTGCGGCAGGTTCACGGTCGAGCTCTTCTGCGCGATCATGGTGGCCGCCTTGGCAGTCGGGGCTGCGGCCATCATGTTTGCGATCTCAGGCGATGCGGCGAGATCCTGTGTTTCGGCTGCAGCCTGCTCCGGTCCGGCGTTTTCTGCCGGCGCAGCCGAGCCATGGCGTTCTGCGCCGCCAAGAGGGGCAGCGTTTTCGCCGAAGACTTTATCGAAATCCCAGCCATCCGGCAGGTTGAGCGGCAGCTTGGCCGAGCCGAGCGGCTGATCGGCCGGGCGCGACGGGGTGACATCGACGGCAACCAAGCTGGTGAGGCGGGAGACGAGATGGTGGGCGAGCGCCACCGTCTCGATATCCTTGTCGAGCGCGGCCGGATCCTGACGCTCATAGGCACGGGCCTCGAAATCGTCGATCTTGCGGCGTGCCCAGAGCTTGGAAATGCCGCTGCCGTCGGCGGCATTGGCGATATCCATCTCGACGCGCCAGGGCTGGTCGCCTGTCTTGCCGATGATCTGCAGCTTGCCGGCGGGCTTCGCCTCAGGCAGCTCCGCGGTCAGCACGACGGGCTCGCCGCTGTAGAGGTCCGGCATCGGGTTCGGCGTGATATTCTCGGCTTCGATGCCTTCGAATGTCGCGGCGATATCGGTCATGGCTGGGTTCTGCAGCTTGGCGAAAAGCTCGCCCATGCGGCTTGCCACCTGGTCGGTCGAGCCGATCGCCGTGAAGGTGCCGCGGCCGATCTCGGCGGCCTTGGTCATGAAATAGGTGTTCGGCGCCGAGCCGATGCCGACGGTAAAGACACGGGCATCGCCGCGGTTTGTGGTGATTTCCTGGAAGAGCTGCCGTTCGTTGCCGATCGCGCCATCCGTCAGGAACACGACCTGGCGCAATGCGCCGCTTGCGACCGGTCCCTGGTTGCGCAGCGCAGCCTGCAAGGCAGGCAGCATTTCCGTGCCGCCGTCAGCGGTCAGTCCTCTGACATAGGCGATCGCCTTTTCGCGATTGTCAGGGGTCGCAGCAACGAGACCCTTGAAATAGTCGGTCATCGTATCGTCGAAACGGATGACGTTGAAGCGGTCGTCGGGGTTCAGCTTGGAGATGGCAAGCGCCAGGCTCTGCCTCGCCTGCTCGATCGACGGGCCGGACATGGAGCCGGAATTGTCGATGACAAAGACCACCTCGCGTTTTGCCGGCGGCGTTACCGCGTCCGGGGCCGTGGGCGGGGTGACGAAGGCGAGCACGTAGGTCTTACCATCAATCACTTCGCGGAAGAGGCCGGCACTCGGCATCTTTCCGGGAGCGGCCTTCCAGGTGAGCTCGAAATCCTTGTCGGCGGGAACGGTGTCCGCCTTCAGGCTGATCGTCCTCGCCTGGTCGCCGTCCTGGCTGATATCGACCGCGTGGAAGGACGATTTGACGTCGCCGAGCGGGAAACCGGCCTTGAGGTCGACAGTCAGCGAAACCGGATTGATCCTGGCGTTCTCACGCGGATCGAGCACGGGGGCTTCGATCTTGTCGCGGTTTTCCACCGGGTCACGCGGCGTGGCGAAACCGGCACCATTGTTGAACTCGACAGTCTGGACGATCGGCGCCGGATTGTAGCGCGGAGCGACGACCATCGGGAAGCGCAGCGAGAACTCGTCGCCCGACTGGTGGATGGTCTGCTGGTATTCGATCTGGACGACGATGGTTTCGCCGGGACCGATATTGGCGACCTGGTTGGTGAAGATGTTCGGCCGCTGCTGCTCGAGCAACGCCGTCTTCTTGCCCTCGGCCTTGGCCTGCTCGTAGATCTCGCGGGCTTCCTGGCGCGGCTTGATCAGGCCTTCGATGAAGCGTTCGCCGATCTGCATTTTCAGCGCGTCGACGGCGGAATTGTCCGGCAGCGGAAAGACGTAGGTGCCTTCGACCCAACCCTGGCTCGGATTCTGGAAGCGCTGCGTCACCTTCACCCTGGCGATCGGGCCGGAGACATCGATGGCGACATCGGTTTTCAGCCGCGGCGCTTCGACATAGAAGCCCGGCTCCTTCGAAGGAAAGAGCAGCGAGCCGCTATTGACGTCGTTCGGCCGGACAAGCGCTGCGAGCTGGGCGGATGCCTGCGGCGTCTCGGCAGCGCGGGCGGCAGAGGCAAGCCCCAGGATCGCGGCGATGCAGGCGGCAAAGGCGGTGACGGCAACAAGGACTGAAACGGATATTCGGCGCGCACGAATGCGCCCTATGGCAAACTCATCTTCCAGAAACATTGGCATACCCTCAATAACCAATTTCGGATGCCGGATGATGCGGCTTCGATCTCGGCGCGCTCGCGACCGAATTGCGGCGTGGCGCAGCATTTGTTGCGGCTTATTCGTGGCAATGGCCGAATTCGACGATGCCACTGATTTCAGGGGATAAATCCGGGTGACTTCAGAGATTGATTCAAGATCTTCGCATGGCGTTTCGACCGCGTGACGCAAGCCTCTCCGAGGGGATGGCGTGCCGGGCGGGTGGCGCGGCGAACCGATCAATAAGAATCATGCCACCATGACGCCTTTCCGCTTGAAATGCCGTCATACATTGGACATAGAGCTAACCGCAGAACTCCGGTCCCGGCTTTCTGCCCGTTTCAACCATTAGGACCGTTATCATGGCTTTCCTTGCCGATGCTCTTTCCCGTGTGAAGCCTTCAGCCACCATCGCCGTCTCCCAGAAAGCGCGCGAGCTGAAAGCAAAAGGACGTGACGTCATCGGCCTCGGCGCGGGTGAACCGGATTTCGATACGCCTGATAATATCAAGACGGCCGCCATCGACGCGATCAACCGCGGCGAGACGAAATACACGCCGGTTTCCGGTATCCCGGAACTGCGCAAGGCGATCGCTGCCAAGTTCAAGCGCGAGAACGGCCTCGACTATTCCTGGGAGCAGACGATCGTCGGCACCGGCGGCAAGCAGATCCTTTTCAACGCCTTCATGGCGACGCTGAACCCCGGCGACGAAGTCGTCATCCCGGCGCCTTACTGGGTTTCCTATCCTGAGATGGTGGCGCTGTGCGGCGGCACGCCGGTTTTCGTTTCTGCCACCCAGGAGCATAACTTCAAGCTCCAGGCCGCCGATCTCGAAAAGGCGATCACGCCGAAGACCAAGTGGTTCATCTTCAACTCGCCGTCCAACCCGACGGGGGCGGCCTATACGCAGGACGAACTGAAGGCGCTGACGGATGTGCTGATGAAGCATCCGCAGGTCTGGGTGCTGACCGACGACATGTACGAGCACCTGACCTATGGCGACTTCAAGTTCGTCACGCCTGTCGAGGTCGAGCCGAAGCTCTACGACCGCACGCTGACGATGAACGGCGTCTCCAAGGCCTATGCGATGACCGGCTGGCGTATCGGCTATGCGGCCGGTCCGATCCAGCTCATCAAGGCCATGGACATGATCCAGGGTCAGCAGACCTCGGGTGCGACGTCGATCGCCCAGTGGGCGGCTGTCGAAGCGCTGAACGGCACGCAGGACTTCATCCCTGCAAACAAGAAGATTTTCGAAGGCCGTCGCGATCTCGTTGTTTCCATGCTGAACCAGGCCAAGGGCATTTTCTGCCCGGTGCCGGAAGGCGCCTTCTATGTCTATCCGTCCTGCGCCGGCCTAATCGGCAAGACGGCTCCGTCGGGCAAGGTGATCGAGACGGACGAGGATTTCGTTTCCGAGCTCCTGGAAACGGAAGGCGTTGCCGTCGTTCACGGTTCGGCCTTCGGTCTCGGCCCGAACTTCCGCATCTCCTACGCGACATCGGAAGAGCTGCTCGAGGAAGCCTGCCGCCGTATCCAGCGCTTCTGCGGCGCCTGCAAGTAAGCGGGTTTTCAAAAACACCGATCGAAGGCCTGCTGGCAACGGCGGGCCTTTTTTGTTGGCGGCGTTGACGATGTGGCTGCATGTGGCTACATTTAGCTGCATGAAGACCGTTTCGATCCGCGATGCGAAGAACCGCCTGACCGAGCTTGCCCGCGAGGTCGAGGAAGGCGAGACCATTGTCGTGACGCGCAACGGCCGGCCGGTGTTCGATCTCGTGCCTCATCAAAAACGCGGCGGTTTGAACCTGGAGGCCGGCGAAGCCTATCTTCGTTCCAAGGGTATCACGCGCACGGAGATGTATATCGCCGACGACTTCGACGATCCTTTGCCGGAAGATTTTCTTCTCAAGCCGCTGCCGTGATCATGCGTCTGCTGCTTGACACGCACATGGTGATTGCAATTGCCCAGAAGAAACTGGCGGAGCGTTTTCCGCGTGTCGAGCAGGTGCTTTCGGACGGTGCCGCCATCGGATTCGTCAGCGTCGCCAGCCTCTGGGAAATTGCCATCAAGACAAGGCTTGGAAAATTGCAGCCCGGATTGCCCCTCGAGACCATTCCCGTTTATCTCGGGGAGACCGGGCTGACGATCCTGCCCATCGATATCGCGCACGTCATCACCGCCGCCGACCCCGAGCCGGAGACGCGCGATCCCTTCGATCGCTTGCTGCTTGCGCAATGCAAGGTCGAGGGGCTGCAGCTTGCGACAGTCGACCGGCTGCTCGTTGATCATCCATTGGCGCTGCGGCTCTAAGTTCACGTTCCGATTCAATGTGCTCCTCATCTGAATCCGCTTTACCTCGCGTCGTTGAATTCCGATTCAAAACGTGACGCAGAGAGACTGTCAGGCGGGTGATCTGCGGTTGCGGGTTGGCATCAAACCAACTAGATATCCGGCATCAGTTTAAGTCGCCGCTTCGGGAGGCCGGGATTTTGCAGCAGAGTGCCGTGATCGTCTGTTCGGATGTCAACATGCTGCCGGCGGCCTGCTGCACCCTGCTTTCCGTCAAGCGCAAGCTCTCAGATTCCACCGTGGAGTTCCTGCTTCTCGGCATCGACCTCGAGCCGAACGAGATCGCCGAGGTCGGAAATTTCGCGCGGCTGCACGGCATGGCAATCAAGGTGCTACCCTACAATACGCCGGATACGCTGCAGGCGCGCGGCCGCTGGTCGGGCGCGACGCTGGCGCGGCTCTACATGGATCTGCACATTCCCGATCATGTCGAGCGGCTGCTTTATCTCGATGCCGATGTGCTTGCGGTTGCGCCGGTCGACGACCTCTTCGACATGGATTTGCAGGGCAAGGTGCTTGCCGCCATAGACGATTATGTTATGGCCTTTCCCGAGAAGGCCGGCGCACGGCAGCGAAAGATCGGCATGCGCGAGGGCGGCCACTATTTCAATGCCGGCGTTCTGCTGTTCGACTGGTCGGCCTGCCGGGCGAGGGGGCTTTTTGCCAGGACACGGGAGATATTCGAGGAGCGATCGCATCTTTTCGAGAATAACGACCAGGATGCGCTGAACGTCACTTTCGATGGCGACTGGCTGGTGCTCGATCCTCGCTGGAACACGCAGACCGGCCTCCTGCCTTTCGTCGGCCAGCCGGCGATCATCCATTTCACCGGCCGGAAAAAGCCGTGGCAGGCGACTGTGCCGTGGGTGCATCGCCGGATGGCGAAGCGTTATGCAGAGGATCTCGCCAATACGCCGTGGGCTTCCTTCTGCAGGCAGCCATCGATGACGGGCCGGATCGCGGGGTTCGTTTCGCATTTGGGAAAGCGGATCGGCGGGCTGGCGCGGCTGGCACGGACACGCGCTTATTTCAGCAACAGCTAGTGGGACGGCAGAGCGCATCGTCCTTGGAAAGTGCATGTGAGCCGATATGGAAGCAATCCCCAGCGACACGCAGACCATGCCCGCCCCGGATAGCGGCTTCAATTTTCTGACGCCGGATGCGTGGAAAGCGCTGTTGTCGCACTATTCCCACGTCGTGCTGGTGGCAAACAGCGAGGCCGTCGATTTCAAACGGCTGCGAAGCGAATTGCCGGAGACGGCGCTCTACGTCTTCTTCAACAATGTCTATAAGGTGCTCGACGAGCCCTTCGCCGGCCATGCGGTGCTATTTGCCCGCAGCGGCGTAATGGGAGCCAATATCGTCCACCGGCGCGAGGCGGCGGATGTCCTGCGCTTCTTTGCCGGCGACGATTTTTTGGGCGTCGTCAACATTCGCGTCTCCCCGGAGGAAAACTTCAGCGAGGAGGGCAGCTTCGAAGGCGCTGAAACCCGCCATCTTGATCTGACGAAAATGCTCGTCGACGTCTATCCGGTGGGCAAGATCGCGACGAGTGGTTTTGCGGTGGCGCTGTGGCTCGCCGAGCTGCAACTGCCGGGCAAGATCCTGCTTGCCGGTTTTTCGGCGAAGAGGAGCGAGAAGTGGAAGGTCTTTGACGTGCACGACTGGACGTTCGAGCAGATTTTCCTGCGTCTCTTTGCACGGATGGGTACGATCTCGATGATGGGCGGCGTGGATGCCAGCCCCTATGCTGCACTTGCCAGACGGTTTCCACAGGTGCCGCCGATCGAAATCGCGATGACGGCGGCCGAAGTCCTGTCGGAGCGGCTCCACAACGCAAACAGCCAGATCGACAGGCTCATGTCCGTCACCAAATCCATCCGCGCCATCGAGGGTTTCTTCCGGCGCTTCAAGCCGAAAACCCGCAAGCAGCGTTTTCTCGAAAAGTCGAAGGAATGACTGTCGAAAGCTCTCCTCAAAAGGCGGGCTGTCAGGCTGCTCTATGATTTGACGTTACGCGTGCGGATCACTGCTGTTCGTTCCCCTGTTAGAAAGACGAAGCCATCAAAGGCCCAGCGCCGTCAGCATGACGAAGGTGGCGAAGAGGATGAAATGCGTCATGCCCTCGATCGCGTTGGTCTCGCCGTCGTTGAGGTTGATCGCGGCGGCAATCAGCGTGATCGCCACCATCACCGTCTGTACGGGGGTCATCGCCATGATGAAGGGCTGGCCGGTATAGAGCGCGATCGCCTCCATGACGGGCACCGTCAGGATGACCGTCGACAGCGAGGCGCCCATGGCGATGTTGACCGTCGCCTGCATGCGGTTCCTCAGCGCCGCCCTCAACGCGGTCAGGATCTCGGGGGCGGCCGAAATCGCCGCGACGACGACGGCGGTCACGGCGATCGGCGCGCCGCTGTCGCGCAGGCCTTCCGCCATGAAGGTCGCCATGAATTCCGCGAGCAGGCCGATAATGACGACGCCGGCGAGAATGGTGGCGATCGAGATCGCGGCCGGTGCGTCGTGGTCATCCTCATGCGGACTTTCTTTCTTCCGTTCGGAGCGCGGATAGCTGTAGCTGAAGAAATAGCTGTGCTGGCCAACCTGCATTCGCAGGAAGAGGCCATAAAGCGCGATCATCGCGACGATGGTGAAGGCGGAATAATAGTGCCATTTGTCGCTCGGCACGAATTCCGGCACGATCATTGAAATGCCCATGGCGGTCAGGATCATCACGCCGTAGGTCTTGCCGGAATTGTCGTTGTAGGGCTGTTCGCCGTGCTTAAGGCCGCCGAGCAGGGCGGCTAAGCCGAGAATGCCATTGATATCGAGCATCAGGGCAGAATAGATCGTGTCGCGCACCAGCGTCGGCGAGCTTTCGCCGCTCATCATGATGGCGAGGATGATGACTTCGACGGCGACGGCCGAGAGCGTCAGGATCATCGTGCCATAGGGATCGCCGACCTTGACGGCGAGCAGCTCGGCATGATGGGCAACGCGGATGGAAGCGAGTACGATGGTGCCGACGAGGGCAGCTGCGGCAATCAGCGCGACGCCGCGCCCCATCTCGATCACTGCATGTTCGAAGAAATAGGCGATCGCTGCAACGACAAGTGCGGCGACCAGAAACTTTTCCTCTTTAAAGCGTGACGCAATCCCCAAGCCTCAGCTCCTGTCTCGATTTATGCGCTCTATCTAAGTCGCTGATTTCGCATATCAAGCAAGTCCTGGTCGAGTGCGATTTGCAGTCTTCGGCGTTTAATGGAATACTGAGCGTCATCGGGGCCGGAAAGCAGATCGCGGCGTCCTCGAATTCTCGTCAAGCGGCCGCGATGATCCGGATCTTTTCCGGAAGCGTGCGAATGCGCAACAAGAAGATGAGGAGACGGATGCATGATCAAGGTGGTCTACGAAGTCGTGCCGCATGACGGCGGCTGGGCCTACAGGCTGGGGGGTGTCTATTCCGAGGCATTCCCGACCCATGCCGAGGCGCTCGAAGCTGCGCGCATCGTCGCGGCCGAACAGCAGGTCGGCGGCGATTCCGCCGAGATCAGTTGGCAGGACGAGAACGGCAAGTGGCATGAGGAATATGCTGAGGGCGGCGACCGGCCGGAAACCGAGGTGGTGGATGGCCTGTGGAAGGATCGCAGCGCCGGGGCCTCGCAAGGCATCTGAAATTAGCGATCGTCCATCAATGCCCGCGCGACAATCGCGTCGACGAATTCGCGTTTATGTGCGGTATAACCGTCGCCGTCCATCCGGAATTCGGCCGCCAGCCTGCGTTTGAGTGCGGCATAATCGGCCGCCGCATGTGGATGCGCGATGAGATAATCCCGGAAAGCCAGCCTGTTTCGATGCGTGCCATTGCCTGCCGGGCAAAGGTAGACCCGTTCCGCCGGCACTGAAGCTCTCGATAAAAACGCTCAGACTTCGTCGTCATAGCGGTTGCCGCGCGGCTCATAGCCTTCGGCCAGAAGCACGCGTGTGGCGTCCTCGATATGCCCGAGGCCGGGAAGAACGATGTCGATATCGATAAGCGGTTTGGCGATCATGCCTGGTAGGGACGTGCTGCCGATGTGATCGATGGAGAGCGCCTGCGGCAGCAAGGCCAGAAGCCTGCCGCGGATGCGCTGGAAGGCTTCTGGCCATTGCGGATCATAGGGCACGAGCTCAACCGGATTGTGCGTTGCCATCTCGTTCCCGCCAGGTCGAATATCGATGATAGTCCTGCAGCCCCTTGACCAGCGCGTCGAAGGTGGCACGGCAGCGCGGCGAAGTCTTCAGGCTCTCATGCATCGCCACCCAGGTGCCGAGCGGTATAGCGAAGGCATCAGGCAGGACGTGCACCAGATCAGGGTCCTCGCGGGCAAGTCCGATCTGGCAGAGACCGATGCCGACGCCAGCGCGGATCGCCGAAAGCTGGGCAAGATTGCTGTCGGTTCTGTAGGAGAATCTGATGTCGGGCACCGCATAACGTTTCATCGCGATGCGGACATAGGCCGTCTGTCGGTCGAAGCCAATGAGCCGGTGGTTTGCGAGGTCAGACAGGGTTTGTGGTATGCCGTGTCGTTCGAGATAGCGGCGATGGGCATGAAAGCCGAGCGGGATATCGCCGATGCGGCGCACGACGAGCGCGGCTTGCTGCGGCTCTGCCATGCGCACGGCAATATCGGCCTCGCGGTTCACCAGGTCCTCGATCATATCGGATGCCGAGAGCTCGATCTGCAGTTCGGGATAGGTCTCCTGCAGCGGTCCGAGAATCCCCGGCAGCACTTCGACGGCGATGACCTCGCTGGCGCTAACCCTGACCGTTCCCGCCACGCGCTCGCGCTGGCCGGATGCGGTGCGCAAAAGGGCGGCGGTAGTTGCCGCCAGCGTCTCGGCATAGGGCTTCAAGGCCAGTGCGGCATCGGTCGGCAGCAGGCCGTTCGGCGAGCGGGTGAAAAGTTCGGCGCCGATCGCCAGTTCCAGAGCGTCGACGTGGCGGCCTATGGTTGGCTGGGTTAGCCCCAGTTCGCGGGCGGCCGCCGAAAGCGACCCCTGCTGAAGCACGGTAAGAAAACTGCGGTAGAAATCCCAACTCGGCTCCATGTTCATACATTTTTGTATAACAGATGTATTTCTTTCGTCAATTTCGTTTATGCCATGCTGATGGCATGATCCTCTCATCCGATGGAAGGAGATGATTGTCATGAGCAGCGAAATGAAGATGACGGCCCTTATTCTCGGCGCGACAGGCGGTATCGGCGGCGCGGTTGCCCGCAAGCTGGTTGCGCGCGGCTGGCGTGTCCGGGCGCTGAACCGTGACGCCGCCAAGGCGTCGAGGAGCGAGCCGGCTTTCGAATGGGTGCAGGGCGATGCGATGAATGCGGGCGACGTCCTGAGGGCGGCCGAAGGTGTCGGCCTGATCGTCCATGCCGTCAATCCGCCCGGCTATCGCGACTGGGAAACGCTGGTGCTGCCCATGCTCGACAATACCATCGCCGCTGCTCGCGCTGTCGGCGTGCGCATCGTGCTGCCGGGCAACGTCTATAATTTCGGTCCCGACGCCCTACCGGCGCCGACGGAAGAAAGCCCGCAGCATCCGGTGACTAAGAAGGGGACGATCCGGGTCGAAATGGAGAGGCGGCTGAAGGCCGCGTCGCAGTCCGGCGCCGGCGTCATCATCGTCAGGGCGGGGGATTTCTTCGGCCCAGGCACGACGGCCAATAGCTGGTTTTCGTCTGGTCTCGTAACCCCAGGCAAGCCGGTCGGCACGATCAGGAACCCGGGTCGGCGCGGTGTCGGTCATCAATGGACCTACCTGCCAGACATGGCGGAAACCATCGCCCAGCTCATCGAGCGGGCCGATCGGCTGCCGGCCTTCACCGTCTATCATATGGAGGGCTTCTGGGATGCTGATGGCATGCAGATGGCCGAAGCGATCAAGCGCGTTGCCGGCGGTAAGGCAAAGATCGGCAACTTCCCCTGGTGGATCGTGCCGCTTGCTGCACTCTTCGTGCCCGTGATGCGGGAAATCAAGGAGATGCGCTATCTCTGGAAGGTGCCGGTGCGGATGAGGAACGACAAGCTTACGGCCGAACTTGGCAAAGAGCCGCAGACACCGATCGACGAGGCGGTAAGGGCTTCGCTCGTGGCACTCGGCTGCCTGCCCGAACCGCATCGTGACACGGCGGACGCCCTGATCGGGCACTTGTCGCAGAACGCGGGTTAGCTCTCGAGTTCGGCCAGCGCGATCCGGGCGACCGTCAGGGCCGTTTCTGCCTGCTGAATATTCGGATCGCCGAGGAACCAGGCGGCGGAAAGACCGGAATAGGCTACGATCCACTGCAGCAGCCGCTTCGGCTCCAGCTTCGCCTCCGCGGAGACGATGGCCAACTGGCGGCGGAAACGGGCGGGATCGGTGATGACAGGCAGTTCTTCGTTGGCGAAGATATTGGCGAAATCGAAGCCGCGCTCGCCGTACAGCCGCTTCGGATCGATGGCCAGCCAGCCGCGCGCCTCGAAATCGAGGATATTGTCGTGGTGGATGTCGCCATGGAGGATGGTGACATCACGCTGATCGGCAACGAGAACGTTTGCGATCGCCGAGCAATCGGCAAGCGTGCCGCCATGCTTGCCTGCCGCCGGCTCCAGATCACGGAACCAGCGGGTAAGGGAGATGGGATCGGGAAGCGGTTTATCGCGCGGCGCATGCAGCCGGGCCGCGGTGCGGCAGAGGATGCGGCTTGCCTCATCGTCCTCGCCGTTCATGGCCATGGCAAGCAGCGAGCGTTTTCCCGTCGCCCTTTCGAGCAGCACGGCATCGCCCTCATGAGCATACACATAGGCTGCCCCGTCCCCCTCCCACCACTGCATCAGAAGCGCGCCGTATCGTTCGTCGATATCGGCCGCCACTTTCAGCATGGCAGGCCTGTCCTGCCAGAGGACCGGCAGCAGGCGGCTGGAGTGGGTGATGATGGGCTCGCCGTCTGCTATGAGCGACCAGCGATCAAGATAGGGAGCAAACATGGCGGCACCCTACAAAAACCCGCCGAAGATGGAAATCCCGCCTTTCGGCGGGATTCGCATTCGCGTGTGAAGGGTCAGGCGACCTTTTCGAGAATGGGATAGTCGATATAGCCCTTGCCGGTGCCACCATAGAAGGTCGACTGGTCGGGCGTGTTGAGTGGCAGGTTGTGTTCCAGGCGCTCGACGAGATCGGGATTGGCGATGAAGGGCTTGCCGAAGGCGACGAGATCGGCGCGGCCGCTTTCGACAGCGTCGATCGCCAGACCGCGATCGTAACCATTGTTGACCATCCAGTCGGCCTTGCCGCCGGCCTTTTCATAAGTCTGGCACAGCGCCTTGTAATCGAAGGAGGGGTTGTTGCCCTGCTTGTAGTCGCGGTCGCCGCCGGTCTGGCCTTCGATGATATGGATATAGGCGAGCTCGTATTTGGCCAGTCCTTCGACGACATGGGTGAAGGTCGCCTGCGGATTGGAATCGTAGCTTTCGCCTGATGGCGTCACTGGCGAGATGCGGATCGCCGTGCGGCCGGCGCCAATTTCCTTCACCACGGCATCGACGACTTCGAAGGTCAGACGGGTGCGGTTTTCGATCGAGCCGCCATATGCATCAGTACGGTCATTGACGCCGTCGCGGATGAACTGGTCGAGCAGGTAACCGTTGGCGCCGTGGATCTCGACACCGTCGAAGCCGGCGTCGATCGCCGCCCGGGCAGCCTTGCGGTAATCCTCGATGATGCCGGGGATTTCGGCGGTTTCGAGCGCGCGTGGTTCGGAGGTGTCGGCAAAGCTGCCGGTGCCGTCGGCATTGACCAGATAGGTCTTGGCCTTGGC
The DNA here is from genome assembly GCF_001679785.1 of Rhizobium leguminosarum. Lineage (NCBI taxonomy): Bacteria > Pseudomonadati > Pseudomonadota > Alphaproteobacteria > Hyphomicrobiales > Rhizobiaceae > Rhizobium > Rhizobium leguminosarum. The sequence goes on along the minus strand of NZ_CP016286.1, from coordinate 2,623,884 downwards.
GATGCGGTTGGTCGAGGAAACCGGCTTGCCGTCGTTCGGCTGCAGCGTCGTGTGCGAGATGCGGCCGACATGCCACATCTGGACAACGATCTTGCCGCCGGCTGCGTGAACGGCGTCGGTGACGCGCTTCCAGCCGCCGAGAGCCTCTTTGCTGTAGAGACCAGGCACATTGGCATAACCCTGGCCTTGATGGGTGATCGCGGTTGCTTCGGTGATGATCAGGCCAGCGGTAGCGCGCTGGCGGTAGTATTCGACGTTGAGGTCGTTGGGGATTGCGCCCGGCGAGCGGTTACGGGTGAGCGGCGCCATGACGATTCGGTTCTTGACTGATATGTCGCCGACTTTGGTGGGTTCGAAAAGCTTGGCCATGATGGTCCTTTCTTTGCGGGAGGATCACTCGGCAGGGGCGAGGGCGGCCCGGCCCCTGGCGGAGAGATAGGTGAGCGCCGTCGCGCCGAGGCCGATCAGGGCCATCAAGGCCGCGGCGAGCGGAACGCGGGTGAGATCGAAGCCGGCGTCGATGACCAGGCCGCCCACCCAGGCACCGAGCGCATTGCCGGTGTTGAAGGCGCCGATGTTGATCGTCGAGACGAGGTTCGGTGCGTTCTTGCCGAAGCCGACGACGCCGACCTGAAGCGCCGGCACGGCGGCAAAGCTTGCCATTGCCCAAAGGAAGAGGGTGATTTCAGCCGGGATGAAGAAGCGGCTCGTATAGCTGAAGGCGATCGAAGTGATGGCGATCGCGGCGAAGACGCCGGCAAGCGTCGCGCCGAGCCGCCAATCGGCAAGCGTGCCGCCGACGAGGTTGCCGATGGTCAGCCCGAGGCCGATCAGGAACAGCGTCCAGGTGACACCTTCCGGCGACACGCCGGTGACGTCGCGCAGTAGCGGCGCGATATAGGTGAAGAGGGCGAACATCGAGGCGGCGAAGAAGACGGTGGTGGAGAGCGCCAGCCACAGGCCGCCATTCCTGAGGGCTGCGATCTCGCGCAGGATGCTGCCGCTTTCTTGCTGCTTGTCCCTGGGCAGGATGGCGATCAGGCCGAGAATGGTGACGATACCGATGACGGTGACGACGCCGAAGGTGGCGCGCCAGCCATAGGCCTGGCCGATCGCCGTGCCGAGCGGCACGCCGAGAACATTGGCGAGCGTCAGGCCGGTGAACATCAGCGCGACGGCGCGGGCCTTGCGGTCTTCGGCAACGAGGCCGGCGGCGACCACCGAGCCGATGCCGAAGAAGGCGCCGTGGCAGAGTGCTGTCACGACACGGGCGATCATCAGCACCCAGTAGTCGCTCGCCAGAGCGCAAAGCAGGTTGCCGGCGATGAAGAAGGCCATCAGCGCAATCAGGGCGGTGCGGCGCTTCAGCTTCGCAGTCGAAATCGCCATCAAAGGCGCGCCGACCGCGACCGCCAGGGCATAACCGGTCACCAGCCACCCGGCCTGCGGGATGCTGACCGAGAGATCGGCTGCGACCTCCGGCAACAGACCCATGATGACGAATTCGGCGGTGCCTATCGCAAGCGAGCTCAAGGCAAGAACGAGGAGAGCGAGGGGCATTCTAAAGGTCCTGCGTCAGTTGCTTGAGGAAGGCAGCGATGGTTTCTTCGTTGCGCTTGTAAAAGATCCACTGGCCGACGCGTTTGGTGGTGACAAGACCGGCACGATGTAGCGTGCCGAGATGGGCCGAGACCGTCGACTGCGACAGGCCGCAGCGCTCGAACTGGCTGGCGCAGACGCCCATTTCGAAAGGATGCTCCTGTGAGGGGAAATGCTCCTCGGGGTTTTTCAGCCAGTTCAGAATGTCCATCCGGGTGGGATGGGCGAGCGCCTTGATAATTTCGTCTTTGTCCATCGTCGTTCGCCGAATTATAAATCGTGCCTGACCGATATATCGATCGTCGAACTTCGATATGCAAATCACGGAGCCGCGAGGCGATGGGTCTTGTTGAATGAGTAAATTTTAGGCAAAAAAAGAGGGCCACCGGAAAACCAGGGCCCTTATAATTGTGAAGGTCAAAAAACCTCCAGAGGGGAACAGCTAATGCGGTGGTACTGGGAGAGAAACCACAAGATGCATCAGCTGAGAAGGATATGGTGCTTCCTTGAGCAGGTTTCAATGCTTTTTTGTGCATGTCTGCTATGCGTCGCACAATTTTTTTGCGGTGCGGCATTTCGCTGAGGAAGAAAGGCAAAAAAAGAGGGCCACTGGAAAACCAGGGCCCTTATAAGTGTGAAGGTCAAAAACCTCCAGAGGGGAACAGCTAATGCGGTGGAACTGGGAGGAAAAGCCACCATGTGCATCAGCTATGAGCGATATGGTGGTTTAATGTGCAAACGGCAACCCTCATTTGTGCATGCCAGTCATGCGTGTACTGCATAGTAACCGATTTATCAATAAAACCAGGCTCAAAAGTTCCAGTTTCTGGCTTTGCTGACGATGAAATCGCGGAAGGCTTTCAGCTTGGCGGCGTTCTTGATCTCGTCGGGATAGCAGAAATAGGTGTCGAAGGAAGGGACGTCGGCATTGATTGCCAGCTGAATCAGGCCTGGGTCGCGGCCGACGATGTAATCCGGCAGGCAGGCGACGCCGATGCCGAGCAGGGCGGCGCGCTTGATCGAGGTCTGGCTGTTGATCTGCAGATGCGGAATACGCTTGTTGTCGGACGAGCGGCCGGCGACCTCAAGCCAGTTGACATCGAGCAGGTAACTCGGTGCCGGCTCGCCGAAGGTGATGATGCGGTGATTGTCGAGATCCTCGACCTTCTGCGGCTCGCCGTGGCGATTGATGTAGGACGGGGCCGCATAGACGTGCATGTGCACGGTGAAGAGTTTGCGCTGGATGAGGTCGGATTGCTGCGGCTGGCGCAGGCGGATCGCGCAGTCGGCATGACGCATGTTCACATCCACTTCCTCATTGTCGAGGATCAGCTGGATCTGCACATCGGGATAGAGCTGCAGGAATTCCTGGATCTTGTCGGTCAGCCAGCCCTGGCCGAGGCCGACTGTCGTCGTGACGCGCAGCTTGCCGGATGGCGTCTCGGTCGTTTCGGTGAGCTGCATCTTCACGGTTTCGAGCTTCAGCAGCACGTCATGGGCGGTGCGGTAAAGCAGCTCGCCCTGTTCCGTCAGAATCAGGCCACGCGCATGGCGGTGAAACAGCTTGGTGCCGACATCCTGCTCCAGCGCGCTGACCTGGCGGCTGATGGCGGATTGGGACAGATGCAGTTTATCCGCCGCATGCGTGAACGAACCCGCCTCGGCAGCTGCGTGAAAAATACGCAGCTTGTCCCAATCCAATGGCATTCCCCCACCCCTCATGCCGATCTTACTCCGCGGCCACGGCGACGGGCATGTGGCCCGTCAGATATCGCTCGGCTTCAAGTGCAGCCATGCACCCCAGGCCGGCGGCAGTGATCGCCTGGCGGAACGTATCATCCGTCACGTCGCCCGCGGCATAGACGCCGTCCAGGCTGGTCGCAGTCGAATCCGGCGCGGTCCAGAGATAACCATTGTCCTTCAGCTTCAGCTTGTCCTTGAAGAGCTCGGTTGCCGGCGCATGGCCGATAGCGACGAAGACGCCATCGATCACCATCTCCGTGATCGTGCCGGTTCTGACGTCGCGCAGGCGCGCTCCGGATACGGATTGCGGCATCGGCGGCTTGGCCGGCGTGCCGGTAATCTCAGCCACTTCGGTATTCCACAGAACCTTGATATTGTCCTTGGAGAACAGGCGTTCCTGCAGGATTTTCTCGGCGCGGAAGAAGTCGCGGCGATGCACTAATGTGACCGACTTGGCGATGTTGGAGAGATAGAGCGCCTCCTCGACGGCGCTGTTGCCGCCGCCAACCACGATCACATCCTTGTTGCGATAGAAGAAACCGTCGCAAGTGGCGCATGCCGAAACGCCGAAGCCCTGGAAATGCTGCTCGCTCTCGATGCCGAGCCACTTGGCCTTGGCGCCGGTGGCAATGATCAGCGTATCGGCGGTCCAGACCTGGCCGCTGTCGGTGCGGGCGACGAAAGGACGCTGATTCATGTCGACTTCGGTGACGAGGTCGTTGACGATCTCAGCGCCGACATGTTTTGCCTGCTGCAGCATCTGTTCCATCAACCAGGGACCCTGGATCGGATCGGCAAAGCCCGGATAGTTCTCGACATCGGTGGTGATCATCAACTGGCCGCCCTGTTCGAGACCGGCGATCAAAACCGGTTTCAGCATGGCGCGCGCGGCATAGACCGCGGCGGTATAGCCTGCGGGTCCGGAACCGATGATGAGCACCTTGGTATGGCGGGCGGGCATGTCATTTCCTTTCGACTGGCAGGAGGGCGGCGGCTAGATAGCGATTGCGGCCGTTTCGCGTCCCTGCGCCATTTATGAACGTCCAATGCTTTTATTCAAGGGCAGCCTTGCGTTACCAACAAGGCAAATCGGCCGGATGTGCAAGAATCCGTCATCGGCGTGAAACTTTCTTGCGTATTCCGCGGCTTTATATAGAAGCTCCCCGCGGAGAATTAAAGAAAGGCAATGATGTGGGTCGTGCGGAACTCGACGTCATCGATATAAAGATACTCCGGGAGCTGCAGGCCGACGGCCGCATGACCAATGTGGAGCTCGCCGATCGGGTCGGCATCTCGGCGCCGCCTTGCCTGCGCCGGGTGCGCAAGCTCGAGGAAGCCGGCATCATCGAGGGCTATCACGCGATGCTGAACAGCCCGAAGCTCGGATTCGACCTCGTCGCTTTCTGCATGGTCGGCCTCAAGCATCAGTCGGAAGGCAATCTCAAAGCCTTCGCCGCCGCCACGGCCGAATGGCCGCTGGTGCGCCAGGCTTGGATGGTTTCCGGCGACAGCGATTTCCTGCTGCACTGCGTGGCGGAGAACCTCACACGTTTCCAGGATTTCGTCATCGAGGTGCTGACGGCGAACGAACATGTCGATACCGTGCGCACCATGCTGACGATCCGGCAGGTGAAGAAGCTGGGACTGGTGGAGGTCTAACGCCACCTCGGCAGAGCAAACATCATCGCCAACTACTTGCGCGAGATGTAGCCGCCCCGATTGATTCCGTGGCGCTGGAGTTTGTCGTAAAACGTCTTTCTCGGAATGCCGAGCGCCTCGATGGTGCGGCGGACGTCGCCGTCATTGGCCGACAGCGCATCGCGGATGATCTCCGCCTCGTAGCGCTCCAGCCGTTCGGGAAGCGTCGCATCCGTCGGCTGCGGAGCGACTGCTGCCGTTCCTCCGCCTTCCACGCCAAGCACCACGCGTTCGGCATAATGCGAGAGTTCGCGGACATTGCCCGGCCATGGGTGCGAGGCGAGATACTGTCGCACATCCGGTGAAAGCGGCGGGACATCGCGACGGAAGCGCTCGGCGGCGCGAGCGGCGAAGTGGGAAAACAGCAGCGGAATATCGTCGCGGCGTTCTCTCAGCGGCGGAATGGAGATCGTCACGACATTCAGCCTGTAATAGAGATCCTCACGAAAATCGCCGCGCACCGAGGGATCCCCAAGGTCGATCTTGGCCGCCGCGACGACGCGAAGATCAACCGGGCGCACCTCATTGGTGCCAAGCGGCGTGATCTCGCGCATCTCCAGCACCCTCAGCATCTTGACCTGGGTGGCGGCCGGCATGCTTTCGATCTCGTCGAGGAAAAGCGTACCGCCGCTTGCATGTTCGATGCGGCCCGTGCGGCGCTTCTGGGCGCCGGTAAAGGCGCCGGCCTCGTGGCCGAACAGCTCGCTTTCGATGACAGTTTCGGGCAGGGCGCCACAGTTCAGCGCGACGAAATTGCCTCTCCGGCGGTGGCTCCACTGATGCAGGAGCTGGGCAACCACTTCCTTGCCGCTGCCCGTTTCGCCGGCGACGAGCACGTCCACATCGGTATCGGCGATGTGGCGAAGAATGTTTCTGAGGTTTTCCATGACAGGCGTCTGACCGATCAGCGGCAAATTCTCCTGCGCATCTTCGGCTGCCTTTCGCAGCATGCGGTTCTCCAGAACAAGCCGCCGCTTCTCGCTTGCGCGACGCACGCTCTGGACGAGCCGATCGGCTGCAAAGGGCTTGGCGATGAAATCATAGGCGCCATCCTGGATCGCCTGAACGGCCATGGGAATATCGCCGTGGCCGGTCATCAATATCACCGGCAGGTCGACATCCATCCCTTGCAGCGTGGCGAAGAGCTGCAGTCCGTCGATCTCCGGCATGCGGATATCGGTGACGACGGGGCCGGCAAAGTCCGCCGGCAGTTCCGCCAGCGCGGCTTTCGCGCCGTCATAGGCGGAAACGGAAAATCCGGCGAGTTCGAGCGTCTGGGCGGTGGCGCGGCGCAGGTCCTTGTCGTCGTCGATCAGTGCAACAGGCATCAGTGTGTCCATGACCTTAAGCCTTCCTCAGCTGAACGATGAACCTGGTTCCGCCACTGTCGCTTGCAACCTCCATCCGGCCGCCGTAGTCGCCGACGATTTCCTTGGAGATCACCAGGCCGAGGCCGAGGCCGCTTTCCTTCGAAGTATTGAACGGCGTGAACAAGCCTTTGCGGATCTCCGGCGGGATGCCGGGACCGTTGTCGGCGACCGTCACCGTTACCATCCCTGCATCGGTGGATGTTCTGACCTCGACGCGACCCTCTCCGGCCTTCGGCGCCACCGCCTCAAGGGCGTTTTGAAGCAGGTTGATGAGCACCTGCTCGAGACGAATCCGGTTTCCCATCACCTGCAGTTCGGCGGGCGGCAGGTCGATGTCGAGCGTATCCATGCGGCCGGCAAACCGGCTGCGCAACAGCATCACCGCGCCCTCGATGACGTCCTTCAATCCGGTTGGTTCGGCGCTGCCTCGGCCTTTGCGGGCAAAGGTCTTCAGTTCCTCGGTGATCGAACCTATGCGTTCCGTCAGCGCCGCGATGCTTTCGAGGTTTTCGCCGGCAGGCGCCGTCTGGCCGCGATCGAGGAAGGTGCGGGCGTTATCCGCATAGGCTCGAATGGTTGCCACCGGCTGGTTGATTTCATGGGCGACGCCGGCTGCCACCTGACCCAGGATGGCCAGCCGGTTGGCCTGCACCAGGTCCTGCTGCACCGCCTGCAATTTCTGCTCCGTGCTCTTGTGGCCGATGATTTCAGCCTGCAGCCGGTCCCGCGCTTGGCTGAGATCCAGCGTCCGCTCGGCGACGCGCCGTTCCAGTTCCTCCCGCGCCCGCTGTTCGCTGGAGATTCGCAGGGTGATCACATGGCGACGGCGCAACAGGAAGGCTGTTCCAGCCAGCAGCGGCAGGAGTATCAGCAATGCCAGCATGCGGGCTTCGCGAATCCCCGCATCGACGGATGGTCCGAGTGCGACGAGATGCTGCAAATGCCAACCGGTCGCCGGCACCGACGTTGCGACATCGAGAAACCTGGTTTTCCCGGCATCGCCGGGCATGACGATCCCGACGACATCGAGCCCGTCACCGAGGTTTCGAACCATGTCGAGCGGCAGGGGTTGAAGCGGCGCATCGCCGAATTGAAGGCTTTCGCGGATCGCCGTCAGCCGGTCCTCGGCGATCCGGCCGATCGTCATGAACCGCCACGACGGAATACTGGTGATGAGGACAATGCCGCGCTCGTCAACGACGTAGGACGGGGTGTTCGAGGCATTCCAATCCGCCTCGACGTCGTCGAATTCGACCTTGACCACGACGACGCCCAGCAGGCCATTGCCGCCCGAAATCCGCTGGGAGATATAGAGGCCCGGCTTCTTGCTGACCGTGCCGAGCGCGAAGTGCTCGGCCTGTCCTCGTTCGACCGCCCCCTGAAAATACTCGCGGAAACGATAGTCATTGCCGACGAAACTCGTCGGTTCGCGCCAGTTGCTGGCCGAAACCGCCATGCCGTCCTTGTCGATGACATAGATGACGGCAGCCTTCGTGCCCGCCGCCAAATTTTCCAGCTTCTGACTGAGGCGCTCGAACGCGCCGGCATCGTTTCCCGCCAGTGCGGCGGCGAGTGCCGCGTCCTGCGACAGCACGAAGGGAAGCGCCCGGTATTTTTCGAGAACCGTGCGCAGCAAAGCCGCATTCAGCCTCGAATCCATGCGGGCCTGTTCCTCGAGGGCAACCTCCGCACGGTGCCGACCGATCTCGCCGCTGGCCCATAGGCTTGCCACGACAGCGAGGAGGGCGAGCACGGCGTAGACCCACCACATCCGGCGGATGCGGTGTTGCAGGGGCAGCGAAGGCCACAATTTCTGCGACACGGACATGGCAGATTTGTGCATCTTTCTGCACGAAACGCAAATGGATTTGTGCGGATTTCCGCATTGTTTAATGAGCCATTAGAAGCCCCGTAAATTTTTCCTTAATAAATTCAATCTGTTGGATGGTCGGCGCAAAACTGGCACGGCGATTGCGAAGAACCTGGGCAACAACGGCTGAGCTGTTGGACTTGAAGCGAACGGCTCGGGAGGCCGGAGTTCGTTCCGGACGAGCCATTAGGAGGACATCATGATCGCAGCACCACTCGATGCAGTCGCAGACAGCAAGGGCAAGAAGCCCTTTTATACCCATCTTTACGTTCAGGTTCTCGCCGCCATCGCCGCGGGTATCCTTCTCGGCCATTTCTATCCCGAATTCGGCACCCAGCTGAAGCCGCTCGGCGATGCCTTCATCAAGCTCGTCAAGATGATCATTGCCCCCGTCATCTTCCTGACGGTTGCGACCGGCATTGCCGGCATGAGCGACCTGCAGAAGGTCGGCCGCGTCGCCGGCAAGGCGATGCTCTACTTCCTGACATTCTCGACATTGGCGCTCATCATTGGCCTGATCGTCGCCAATGTCGTCCAGCCCGGCGCCGGCATGAACATCGATCCTGCCTCGCTGGATCCGGCCGCCGTCGCCGGCTACGCCGCAAAGGCGCATGAGCAGAGCATCGTCGGTTTCCTGACCAACATCATCCCGACGACGATCGTCGGCGCTTTTGCCGATGGCGACATTCTGCAGGTGCTGTTCTTCTCGGTGCTCTTCGGCATCGCGCTCGCCATGGTCGGCGAAAAGAGCGAACCGGTCGTCAACTTCCTCAATGCCCTGACGGCGCCCGTGTTCAAGCTCGTCGCCATCCTCATGAAGGCTGCTCCGATCGGCGCCTTCGGCGCCATGGCGTTCACCATCGGCAAGTACGGCGTCGGATCGATCGCCAACCTCGCCATGCTGATCGGCACCTTCTACATCACCTCTCTGCTCTTCGTCCTCGTCGTTCTCGGCGCTGTCGCCCGCTACAATGGCTTCTCGATCGTGGCGCTGCTGCGCTACATCAAGGAAGAACTGCTGCTGGTCCTCGGCACCTCGTCTTCGGAGGCCGCCCTTCCGGGGCTGATGAACAAGATGGAAAAGGCCGGCTGCAAGCGCTCGGTCGTCGGCCTCGTCATCCCCACAGGCTATTCCTTCAATCTTGACGGCACCAACATCTACATGACGCTGGCTGCCTTGTTCATTGCTCAGGCAACCGGCATCCAGCTCTCCTGGGGTGATCAGATCCTGCTGCTGCTGGTGGCGATGCTGAGCTCGAAGGGTGCCGCAGGCATCACCGGCGCCGGTTTCATCACGCTTGCTGCAACGCTCTCCGTCGTGCCCTCCGTGCCGGTTGCCGGCATGGCGCTCATCCTCGGCATCGACCGCTTCATGTCGGAATGCCGGGCGCTGACCAACCTCGTCGGCAATGCGGTCGCGACGATCGTCGTCGCACGTTGGGAAAACGAACTGGATACGGCGCAGCTCGCCGCGGCACTGGGCGGCCAGACCGGAGAGGATATTTCGGCTGCCGGGCTCCAGCCGGCCGAATAGTCAGCCGCTATTCCTTATCCTTAGAATCCCTGCAGCGGCCCGTTATCCAACGGGCCGTTTCTCTTTTCTGCTTCAGCCGCGATTGTCGCCGAGAAGGCTGTTATAAACGGCGCCGATCGCGCTCGCTTCCTTCTCCAGCGCAAAATTCGTCCTGACATGCCGTAGCGCATTCTCGCCATGGGCAATCGCCAGAGCGGGATCTGCAATATAGGGCGCAATTGCCCGCGTCAGCGCCTCGCCATCGCCGGCGACGACGACCGAGCCCGTCTCGCCCGTGACGATGAGCTCGGCATAGGCGCCGGCGTCCGATGCCACCACCGCGGTGCGCGAGGCCATGGCTTCGAGCGGCGTCAGGCCGAAACCCTCGTTGCGGGAAGGGGCGACGTAAAGCGTCAGGCGGCGATACCAGACCTTGATGTCAGGCACTTCGCCGAGGAAGAGGATACGGTCGCTGAGCCCGGCGGCGGCAACATCCGCCTTGAGTTTGTCGCCAAATGCCGCGTGTTCGGCCGTCACCCGGCCGGAGACGACCGCCGTCCACTCGGGGTGCTGCGGCAGCAGTTCGATCATCGCCTGGACGAAAAGATCAGTGCCCTTCTGATGGCGCACACGGCCGAAGCAGCCGATGAGATAGCGGCCCGGCAGGCCGGTGGCGGCGATGCCGTCCTCCGCCGTTTCCGGCGGATGGAACAGAGCAAGGTCGACGCCGTGCTGTATCACCGTATGCGGCACCTCGAGGAACGAGCCGGATCGATCGCTGGTCGCGACGACGGCGTCCATGCGACGGATCAGCCATTTCGTATAGGCGGTGTGCCGGCGTTGCGCGGCCGAGGTGAAGAGAAGCTTCAGTGGCATGCGCAACAGATGGCGCAGCAGGATGCCGACCGCCATCTCGTTGTTGCGGCGCGCGTGCCAGACGCGCTGGCGCCGGTGCGCCGGCGGGCGCCAGAGGCCGAGGAGCTGCCGCCCCTTAAGTTTCGGCAGGTCCTCCGGCAGGCCGGGGCCGAGTGTCGCGATCTTGATGCCGAGCCGGATCTGGCACGGGATGAGCTGGACGATAGTCGACGTGACGCCGGAGAGCCGGCGCTTGAAATTGGGCGCAATGATCTCGACGTCACGAATATCAGGCAAGGGGATGGGTCTCGCGGCTGGCGGGCGATCAGCCCCAGGAAACCTGGAGGATTTCGTAGGCCTTGGAGCCGCCCGGCGCATTGACCTCGATGGAATCGCCGACTTCCTTGCCGATCAGCGCGCGGGCGATCGGCGAGGAGATGGAGATGCGGCCGGCCTTGACGTCGGCTTCCTGGTCGCCAACGATCTGGTAGGTCTTTTCTTCCTCGGTGTCCTCGTCGATGAGCTTCACCTTGGCGCCGAACTTGATCTTGTCGCCCGACATCTTGGTGAGGTCGATGACCTCGGCGCGCGCCGTCAGGTCTTCCAGCTCGCTGATGCGGCCTTCATTATGGCTCTGAGCTTCCTTGGCGGCGTGGTATTCGGCGTTTTCGGAAAGGTCGCCATGGGCACGGGCTTCGGCGATCGCCTCGATGATTCGGGGGCGCTCCTCCTGCTGACGCCAGCGCAGTTCTTCCTGCAGCTTGACGAAACCGCCTGGTGTCATCGGTACCTTTTCAACCATTTTTCTGTCCTTCAATCCTCGTATCCGCACAATCAGCGGCGAACACAAAAGAAAACAGGTCCCGAAGGGGAGCTTCGGAACCGTGCCACAATCTTAGTCGGACGCTTATAGCAGATCGCCAAGGCCGATTTCCAGAAAATTCGCATAAAAGAAACGCGGCTTGCCCCGATATTGGGTGGTGCGACTTGAAAATGGGCAGAAATCGGACCGTCCTGATTGACTCTGCACATAAGAACATATAGTGAACATACTAATGAAGAAGTCGCTCACAGAACGCTTGGCCATTCTTTCCGATGCCGCGAAATATGACGCTTCCTGCGCTTCCAGCGGCACGGTGAAACGTGATTCCCGGGCAAGTGGCGGGCTCGGTTCGACCGAGGGATTCGGCATCTGTCATGCCTATGCCCCGGACGGACGGTGCATTTCGCTTTTGAAAATACTGCTGACCAATTTCTGCATTTACGACTGCGCCTATTGCGTCAATCGCTCGTCGAGCAATGTCGAACGGGCGCGCTTTACGCCCGAGGAGGTCATCTGGCTGACGCTGGAATTTTACCGACGCAACTATATCGAAGGCCTGTTCCTTTCCTCCGGCATCATTCGTTCGTCCGATTACACGATGGAAGAGATGGTCCGCATCGTCCGCGAACTGCGCGTGACGCATAATTTCCGCGGCTATATTCACCTGAAGTCGATCCCTGAGGCGTCGCCGCGTCTGATCGAAGAGGCGGGGCTTCATGCCGACAGGCTGTCGCTCAATATCGAGTTGCCGACGGATAACGGCATTACCCGCTTTGCGCCGGAAAAGAAGCCTGCCAATATTCGGCGATCGATGGGGATCTGAGGCTGAAGATCGAGGCCGCCGGCGAACCGACGCTCAGGACGAAGAAGCGTCAGCGTTTCGTGCCGGCCGGCCAGAGCACGCAGATGATCGTCGGCGCCGACGGCGCGAACGATGCGACGATCCTTGCGACCAGCGGCCGGCTTTACAGCAGCTACGGGCTGAAGCGCGTCTATTATTCCGCCTTCAGCCCGATCCCGGACTCGTCGAAAAACCTGCCGCTGATCAAGCCGCCGTTGATGCGCGAGCATCGGCTCTATCAGGCCGACTGGCTCTATCGATTCTACGGTTTCGGCATCGACGAGATCACCGCGAACCAGGCGGGCGGCATGCTCGATCTCACCCTCGACCCCAAGCTTGCCTGGGCGCTCGCCAACCGGGCCGAATTTCCCGTCGATATCAACAGGGCCGAGCGCGAGCGGTTGCTGCGTGTGCCCGGTCTCGGCACCAAGACAGTCAAAGCGATCGTTTCGGCCCGCCGTTTTCGCCGGTTGCGGCTCGATGATCTCCAGCGGCTCGGCATTTCGATCAAGAAGGTCCAGTCCTTCATCTCGGCGGAAGGCTGGTCGCCGCGCCGATTGATCGAGCGCCCCGACCTTCGCGCCATGTTCGAACCACAACCCGAACAATTGTCGTTGCTGTGATGCGCCGGGTCGTGCTGGCAGGACGCGGGGAGCTTGCCGAATGGCGTGACGCCGCGCGCGCTTTCGCGGTCGCCGGCATCCTGCCGGAGGAGATCGAGTGGCGCGAAAAACGCGCTGAGCCGGGTTTAGCGTTTCAACACGACGCCATGCCGCCTACGTCTGCCGCAGCACGCAAGCCGATGACAGTGCCGCCCGCCTTCATCGAGTTGGCGGAGACAGTGCTCTGCCATTCCGACCCGGCTCGTTTTTCCCTGCTTTACCATCTGCTCTGGCGGCTGCAGTTGGACCGGCAGCTGCTTGAAGTGGCCTCCGACGAGGACGTCGCCCGTGCAAGGCTGATGGCGAAAAACGTTCGGCGCGACGCGCATAAGATGACGGCCTTCGTCCGCTTCAAGGAGGTTGGTGCGGTGTCGGCGGACCGTCGAAAATTCCTCGCTTGGTTCGAGCCGGATCATCATATCGTCAGGCGCACAGCGCCCTTCTTCCAACGGCGCTTCACCGACATGGACTGGCTGATCGCCACACCCAGGGGATCGGCCGCCTGGGACGGCGAGCGGCTGACGATGAGCGACGAACCGTGTGAAAAACCCAATCTTACCGATGCTACCGATGACCTCTGGCGCACCTACTATGCCAGCATTTTCAATCCGGCGCGGTTGAAGCTGAAGGCGATGCAGGCTGAGATGCCGAAAAAATACTGGAAGAACCTGCCGGAAGCCGATCTCATCCCTGGGCTGATCGCATCGGCGGAGAGCAAGGTGCGGGCCATGGCTGCAAGGGAGGCGACCCAGTCGTTGCCCTTTCACGATCGCCTGCAGGAAGCCGCGCGCAGCATTCCTGCTGAACCCGAAGCGCCGGCGGGCACGCTGGAAGCACTGCGCGCGGAAGCTGCCGCTTGCACCCGTTGTCCGCTTCATGCGAAGGCGACGCAAACCGTATTCGGGGACGGGCCGCGCGATGCAGAGGTGATGTTCGTCGGCGAGCAGCCAGGCGACCAGGAGGATATATCAGGGCGCCCCTTCGTCGGGCCCGCCGGTAGGCTGCTGGACCAGGTGATCATTGAAGCCGGCATCGACCGCTCAATGCTTTACGTCACCAATGCCGTCAAGCATTTCAAATATGAGCCGCGCGGCAAGCGTCGAATCCATCAGAAGCCCAATATGGGCGAGGTGAAGCATTGCCGCTGGTGGCTCAATCTGGAGATGGCGCTGATCAAGCCAAAGCTGGTCGTTGCCATGGGGGCGACGGCGCTTGCGGCGCTGACCGATGCAAAACAGCGGCTGCAGGATGTCAGGGGAAAAGCGATCGCGATCGACGAGAAGCAAACGCTCTTCGTGACGGTGCATCCGTCCTATCTGCTACGTATTCCCGACGAGCGGCTGAAGGCGGAAGAGCTGGCGCGATTTCGCGAAGATATGCTGAAAATCCAGCGGCTTATGACGGCGACCAGATAAATTGATTCCGATGAGTGAACGGCGGGTAGCGTCACCGCTCATCGAGCAATGACGCTACATTATTTCAGGCGAAGTAACTCTGCAGCGGCCGCACTTCCAGATTGCCGGCCTTCAGCGCCTTGATCGCCTGGGCGGCTGCCTCGGCGCCTGCCATCGTCGTGTAATAGGGCACCTTCTGCATCAGCGTCGCACGGCGCAGCGACTTGGAGTCCGAGATCGCCTTGTTGCCATCGGTGGTGTTGATGACGAGCTGGACCTGGCGGTTGCGGATCGCGTCCTCGATGTGCGGGCGGCCTTCCAGCACCTTGTTGATCTTGGTGGCGGTGATACCGTTTTCGGCGAGGAAGCGGGCGGTGCCGCCGGTCGCCAGCACTTTGAAGCCCTGCTCGACGAGGATGCGGATCGCCGGCAGCACGCGTGGCTTGTCCGCGTCGCGGACGGAAACGAAGACCGTCCCATCCCGCGGCAGCTCGACGCCGGCGCCGAGCTGCGACTTGGCAAAGGCCAGCGCGAAATCGGTATCGAGGCCGATGACTTCACCCGTCGAGCGCATTTCCGGGCCGAGCAGCGTGTCGACGCCGGGGAAACGGGCGAAGGGGAAGACGGCTTCCTTGACGGCGATGTGCTTCAGCTTGCGCGGATCGGGCTTTTGCCCGTAGGCGGCGAAGGTCGCGTCGAGTTTTTCGCCGGCCATGACGCGGGCGGCGATCTTGGCAATCGGCGCGCCAATGGTCTTTGCGACGAAGGGCACGGTGCGCGAGGCGCGCGGATTGACTTCGAGAACGTAGACGACATCGTCCTTGATGGCGAACTGGACGTTCATCAGGCCGCCGACATTGAGGGCCTTGGCCATCGCCTTGGCCTGGCGTTCCAACTCGTCGAGCATTTCGTTGGAGAGCGTGCGCGGCGGCAGCGAGCAGGCGCTGTCACCGGAATGGATGCCGGCTTCCTCGATATGCTCCATGATGCCGGCGACATAGACGTCGGTGCCGTCGGAGAGGCAGTCGACATCGACTTCGATGGCGTGGCTGAGATAGCTGTCGAAGAGCAGCGGATTCTTGCCGAGCAGGGTGTTGATCTGGCCGGTCTTGTCGTTGGGATAGCGCTGCTTGATATCCTCAGGCACCAGTTCCGGCACGGTATCGAGCAGGTAGCTCTGCAACTGGCCTTCCGAATGCAGGATCTGCATGGCGCGGCCGCCAAGCACGTAAGAGGGACGCACGACCAGCGGGAAGCCGATTTCGGTGGCGACCATGCGGGCCTGCTCGACCGAATAGGCGATACCGTTGTTCGGCTGGTTGAGGTCGAGCTTCATCAACAGCTTCTGGAAGCGGTCGCGGTCTTCGGCAAGGTCGATCATGTCAGGCGCGGTGCCGAGAATCGGGATGCCGTTCTTTTCCAGCGCCTCGGCAAGCTTCAGCGGCGTCTGGCCGCCGAACTGGACGATGACGCCGACGACTTCGCCCTTTTCCTGTTCTGCCCGCAGGATCTCGATCACGTCCTCGGCCGTCAGCGGCTCGAAATAGAGGCGGTCCGAGGTATCGTAGTCGGTCGAGACAGTTTCCGGGTTGCAGTTGATCATGATCGCTTCATAACCCGCATCCTTCAACGCGAAGGCAGCGTGGCAGCAGCAATAGTCGAACTCGATGCCCTGACCGATGCGGTTCGGACCGCCGCCGAGGATGACGACCTTCTTGCGGTCGGAGACTTCAGCCTCGGAGCGGGCGGCGCCGACGAAGGGCGTCTCATAGGTCGAATACATGTAGGCGGTCGGCGAGGCGAATTCGGCCGCGCAGGTGTCGATGCGCTTGAAGACGGGGCGGACGTTCAGGCTGTTGCGGAATTCGGCGACTTCCTTCGGGCGCTTGCCGGTCAGCGTCGCCAGGCGCGCGTCGGAAAAGCCCATCGCCTTCAACATGCGCAAGTTAGCGGCATCATCAGGCAGGCCGTGCTCGCGGATCCGGGCCTCCATCTCGACGATCGCCTTCAGCTCGGCGATGAACCAGGGATCGATCTTGCAGCCTTCGTGGACTTCGGCTTCGCTCATGCCCTGGCGCAGCGCCTGGGCGACCATGCGCAGGCGATCGGGCGTCGGCGTGCCGATTGCGGCGCGGATGGCGTTCTGGCTGGATTCACCCTCTTCAAAACCGGGAATCTCGATCTCGTCGAGGCCGGTCAGGCCGGTTTCGAGGCCGCGCAGTGCCTTCTGCAGCGATTCGGCGAAGGTGCGGCCGATCGCCATGACTTCGCCGACCGATTTCATGGCGGTCGTCAGCACCGGTGAGGCGCCGGGGAATTTCTCGAAGGCGAAACGTGGGATCTTGGTGACGACGTAGTCGATCGACGGTTCGAAGGAGGCAGGCGTTGCGCCGCCGGTGATGTCGTTATCCAGTTCGTCGAGCGTATAGCCGATCGCGAGCTTGGCGGCGATCTTGGCGATCGGGAAGCCGGTGGCCTTGGAGGCGAGCGCCGACGAGCGCGAGACGCGCGGGTTCATTTCGATGACGACGAGGCGGCCGTCTTTCGGATTAACAGCGAACTGGACGTTCGAGCCGCCGGTCTCGACCCCGATCTCGCGCAGCACCGCGATCGAGGCGTTGCGCATGATCTGGTATTCCTTGTCCGTCAGCGTCAGCGCCGGCGCGACGGTGATCGAATCGCCGGTGTGGACGCCCATCGGGTCGATGTTCTCGATCGAGCAGATGATGATGCAGTTGTCCGCCTTGTCGCGGACGACCTCCATTTCATATTCCTTCCAGCCGAGCACCGATTCTTCGACCAGCACTTCGGTGGTCGGCGAGGCGTCGAGGCCGCCGCCGACGATCTCGAAAAATTCCGAGCGGTTGTAGGCGATGCCGCCGCCGGTGCCGCCGAGCGTGAAGGAAGGACGGATGATGGCGGGAAGGCCGACATGGTCGATCGCCTGGGCGGCAATCGCCATGGCATGGCTCATGTAACGCTGCTTGCGGTCGCTCTCGCCGAGGTTCCACTGGTTTTCCAGCTCGTCCAGCGCCTTGTCGAGGTCGGATCCCGAGAGGCTTTCACGCAGCTTGACGCGCTCGGCCTCGTGCGTCTTGCGGTCGAGGTCCTTGATGTCGGTGGCATTCGCCAGCATCGAGCGCGGAGTTTCCAGCCCGATACGGGCCATTGCTTCGCGGAACAGCGCGCGATCCTCGGCCATGTCGATGGCGGCGGGCTTGGCGCCGATCATCTCCACATTGTAGCGGTCGAGCACGCCCATGCGCTTCAGCGAAAGCGCGGTGTTTAGCGCCGTCTGGCCGCCCATGGTCGGCAGCAGCGCATCTGGGCGTTCCTTGGCGATGATCTTAGCGACGACCTCGGGGGTGATCGGCTCGACATAGGTGGCGTCGGCAAGGCCCGGATCGGTCATGATCGTCGCCGGGTTGGAGTTGACGAGGATGACGCGGTAGCCTTCCTCCTTCAGCGCCTTGCAGGCCTGGGTACCGGAATAATCGAACTCGCAAGCCTGGCCGATGACGATCGGTCCCGCGCCGATGATAAGGATCGATTTGATGTCTTGGCGCTTCGGCATGAGTGCTTCCGTTTTCTGGCTGCGCAGAAAACCGGCCAGGGTGGGTGATCACCGGGTCGGGTCGCGCATGCTGGGTCTTTTCAGGCTAGAAGCGGCTTATAGGCAAATGTATTTGCAAACGGAACCCCATAAATCGCGGAATCGACAGGAATCCAACACGGCGCGGAAGACTATTTCCCAACAGACACGACCGCCACCCGGATTTCGCCGCCGCCCTGCTTCCGGAAGAGCGAAAGCAGGAGTCCCGTCAAGCGTTTGGCGCGTCTTCTTTACGTGAAGCGGCGGCGCACTTCCTCGGCATAGCTGCGGCTGACTGGAATTTCCGTGCCGTCGCGGGTGAGGATCAGCAGCCTGCCATTGTCGCGTTTCAGGCTTTCGACATGGGCGTCGGCCACCCAGTGCGAGCGATGGACGCGAAGGCCCGGCGTTGCGGTGGTTTCCCTCAGCGCATCGGCGAAACGCAAGAGCACCAGTTCGCGCCCGCGGTTGGTCACCACCTCGGTATAGTGGTCCTGGACGGAAAGGCGCAGCAGCGAGCCACGATTCTCAGGCTTCAGCCGGTCGAGGATCGAGGCTGCGGAGCCGGTTTCCAGAGGTGCTGCGGCTTCGGCGATTTTCTGGCTCATCGCCATGTAGGTCAAAAGGCAGAAGAGGGCGCAGAGCGGCACCGCAAAAAGCGCGCGCTGCAGGCCGCTTTCGAGTGTGGTCGCTTCGCCGGTGAAGACATGGTCGACGAGGCCGATGGCAAAACCGATTGGCAGGGCGGCTATGAGCGAGCCCGCCATCATGCGGGCGAACATCGAAACGATCACTCCCTGCAGTAGTCTTTCGGCCGTGACTGCGCAGAAAATGGCGATCGTCCAGGCAAGGGCATGCAGCGTCAGCCAGTAGGCGAGGCGTTCGCCGAAGGCCATGCTCTCCATCGTGCCGTAGGGACCGGTAACGGCAAAGAGCAGGACGATCGCGGCAAAGGTTACCCAGAAGCGCCAGGAGTGGAGAAAGACCTGCAATTCGCGAAGCGTGGATTGCAAGAAGAGGTGAATCACGAAGTTTTCCTGCCGTTCGCGCGGTTCGGATTGAGGCGGATGAAGTCTTGGCGGAAACAGGGATCGAATTCAACCGGATGTCGCTCATGATCCTCGAACCGCTCCTCGGCGCCCCGCTCGCCGTTCAGATCCATGTCACTGCTGTTACGCCGGCGGCACTTCTCGGCGCCTATATCCTGTTGCGCCCCAAGGGCACGCCGCTGCACCGTCTGCTCGGCAGGATCTGGATGGCGCTGATGATTGTCACGGCGATTTCGAGCTTCTTCATTCATGAGCTCGATCTCTTCTACGGGTTCAGCCCGATCCATCTTCTGTCGATCGCAACATTGTTCGGCAGCTGGAATGCGATCGCGGCGGCTCGCCGCGGCGATATCCGTCTGCACAAGCGCATCGTCGCCGGCCTTTATTTCGGCGGCATCGTGCTTGCCGGCCTGTTCACTTTCCTGCCCGGCCGGATCATGCATGCGGTTGTCTTCACCGGCGCGGAACGGCCGGCTGCCCTTGCCGCGGCGGTGATCGGCTCGATCCTGGTCGCGATCGTGCTGCGCCGCCGACGCGCGCGCCTGATTGCCCGATGAAGTCGCTGGAATTCCGGCCGCCGACGGATATATAGATGCTTGAGTGCAAGCACAGGCATTGCCCGGGGAGAGCGAAAATGGAATGGAGAGGCCGGCGTCAGTCAGACAATGTCGAGGATCGCCGCGGCGGTCCGTCCGGCGGCGGTTTCGGCCGCGGCGGTGGCTTTAATTTTCCCTCCGGCGGCGGCGTTCGCCGAGCCGGCGGCGGACTCAGCATCGGTACGATCATCTTCCTCGTCGTCATCTATTTCATCTTCAAGATGATGGGCATCGATCTGCTGCAGGTGCTCGATACCGGGGGCACGACGAGCGGCCCCGGCTACGAGCAGAGCCAGTCCGGCGGAACACGCACACCCGCCAATGACGAGATGACCGCCTTCATGCGCACCGTTCTTGCCGAGACCGAGGATACCTGGCAGGGCATCTTCCAGGCACAGGGCCAAAATTACGAGGAGCCACGCCTCGTGCTGTTCTCGGGCTCGACGGCATCGGCCTGCGGCTCCGCATCATCGGCAACAGGTCCGTTCTACTGCCCGAGCGACCACAAGGTCTATCTCGATACCGAATTCTTCCAGCAGCTTTCCGACCGGTTTGGTGCGTCGGGCGATTTCGCCGAGGCCTATGTCGTTGCCCATGAGGTCGGCCATCACGTGCAGAACCTGCTCGGCATCCTGCCGAAGTTCAACCAGGCCCGCCAGCGCATGAGCGAGGCTGACGCCAACAAGATGTCGGTGCGCGTCGAGCTGCAGGCCGATTGCTTTGCCGGCATCTGGGGCAAATATACCCAGCAGAAGGGCCTGCTTGAGTCAGGCGACTTGGAGGAGGCGCTGAACGCCGCCCAGCAGATCGGCGATGATTCGCTGCAGAAGCGGTCACAGGGTTACGTCGTCCCGGAAAGCTTCAATCACGGTACCTCGGAGCAGCGGGTCAGATGGTTCAAGCGCGGCTTCGACAGCGGCCAGCTGTCGGCCTGCGATACGTTCTCGGGACCGGTTTGAGGGCTGGAGATGAAGGGGCGCATGGCACAAAGAACATCGCAGCCCCTTCGATCCCTTGCTTACTTCTCGCTGTCCATATGCTGCAGCATATGCTCGGGATAACGCCCGCCCGCGGCCGCGTCTTTCGGCACCGCGCGTTCGATGACGGCGAAATCGTCCGGCGACAGGTTGACCGCGCGTGAGCCGAGCGCCTCGGTCAACCGGTCGCGGCGGCGAGCGCCGATGATCGGGACGATATCCGTGCCCTTGGCGGCGACCCAGGCGATGGCGATCTGGGCGACAGAGACGCTCTTTGCCTCGGCGATCTCGCGCAATTTCTCCACCAGAGCGAGGTTCTGCTCGATATTGCCTTCCTGGAAGCGCGGGCTGTAGGCGCGGAAATCGCCGGCCGTCGCACCCCGGCCCTTCTGCCAATGGCCGCTGATCAGGCCGCGCGAGAGCACGCCGTAGGCAGTGATCGAGATGCCGAGTTCGCGGGTTGTCGGCAGGATCTTTTCCTCGATGCCGCGCGAGATCAGCGAATATTCGATCTGCAGGTCGACGATCGGGGCCACACTGGCCGCGCGGCGGATCGTGTCGGCGCCTACTTCCGACAGGCCGATATGCCTGACATAACCCGCCTTGACCATGTCGGCGATGGCACCGACCGTGTCCTCGATCGGTACGTTCGGATCGAGGCGGGCGGGACGATAGATGTCGATATAGTCGACGCCGAGGCGCTGCAGCGTATAGCTGAGGAAGTTCTTCACCGCGACCGGGCGGCCGTCGAAGCCGTTCCAGCCGCCGACGGGATCGCGCAGGCCGCCGAACTTGACGCTGACGACGGCGCTCTCGCGCCTGCGGCCCTTCAACGCCTCGCCGATCAGCATTTCGTTATGGCCCATGCCGTAGAAATCGCCGGTGTCGAGCAGGTTGATGCCGGCATCGAGCGCGGCATGGATCGTCGCGATGCTTTCTGCGCGATCTGAGGGGCCGTACATGCCCGACATGCCCATGCAGCCGAGGCCGATGGCCGAGACCTCGGGTCCGGTCTTTCCCAAACGATAAGTCTGCATAGTTTTCTCCTATTTCTGCTCCGCGCGGTGCGATCGAGCATCCGCGCCGGGCGGCGTTGCCGGACGCCGTTTTACCGCTTTCGCATTCGGGCGATAATCGGACGACATCGAACAGGCTGTGCGGGGAAATGCACAAGGACCGGTCTTCTGTTGGACCGGTCTTCTCTGGTGATCTGGATGCCGGCGCGGCGATTGCAAGGGAACGCATCGTCGGCGATCCGCTGGGCGGCTCTCGATCTTCTGGAGCCGGAATGGCGGCAAGCGCCCACCGGTTGAGGCCTCTTATAAATTTCCCGTTGAACATTATCAAAAACTTTGAAATGTTCACGGATTGTTTCGGTTTCTTTTCTGAGCTATGTCACTTTCTCGGCGACGAGATCGTCTTTTCAGAACCAACCGCTGTAGAGATGCCTCATGCTTGACCCGAAATTCGTTCGCCGCGGCCTTTTCCTGGTCTTCATTATCCTTTTCCTCGACATTATCGGCATCGCCATCATCATGCCGGTGCTGCCCGCCTATCTGGAGCAGCTGACCGGCGGCAGCGTCAGCGACGCGGCGATCGACGGCGGCTGGCTGATGCTGGTCTATGCCGGCATGCAATTCCTGTTCGCGCCGCTGCTCGGAAACCTGTCCGACCGTTTCGGCCGCCGGCCGATCCTTTTGCTTTCGGTGCTGACCTTCGCGATCGACAATTTCATCTGCGGCATCGCCACCAGCTTCAGGATGCTGTTCGTCGGCCGCGTGCTTGCTGGTATCAGTGGCGGCAGTTTCGCCACCTGCTCGGCCTATATCGCCGATATCAGCACGGAGGAGAACCGGGCGAAAAATTTCGGGCTGATCGGCATCGCCTTCGGCGTCGGCTTCACCATCGGCCCCGTCGTCGGCGGTGTCCTCGGCGAATTCGGCCCGCGTGTGCCGTTCCTCGGCGCGGCTGCGCTGTCGCTTCTGAATTTCATCGCCGCCTGTTTCCTTTTGCCCGAGACGCTGGAGGCGAAGAACCGCCGCCGGTTCGAGTGGAAACGCGCCAATCCACTCGGCGCGTTGCGCCAGATGCGCCATTATCCCGGCATCGGCTGGGTCAGCCTCGTCATGTTCCTGTTTTTCCTGGCGCATGCCGTCTATCCCTCGGTCTGGTCGTTCGTCTCGACCTATCGCTACGGCTGGAGCGAGGGACAGATCGGCCTGTCGCTCGGCATTTACGGCATCGGCGCCGTGATCGTCATGGGCCTGGTTCTGCCGCGGATCGTGCCGGTGCTCGGCGAGTGGAAGACCGCTCTTCTCGGCCTGTGCTTCTCGGCCGTCGGTCTCACCGGCTATGCCTTCGCCTGGGAGGGCTGGGTCGTCTATGTCATCATCGTTGCGACTGTCATGGAAAACGTCGCCGATCCGCCGCTGCGCAGCATCGCCGCCGGCATGGTGCCGCCTTCGGCGCAGGGTGAGCTGCAGGGCGCGCTTACCAGCCTCAGCAGCGTCACCACCATCGCCGGACCGTTGATCTTCACGCAGATGTTCGGTTACTTCACGCGGCCCGAGGCGCCGGTCACTTTTGCCGGCGCGCCGTATCTCACGGCCGCCGTGCTCATCCTTCTGGCCGCCGGGGTATTCCTCACAAGGGTTCGAGTGAGGGAGCCGGCCGAGGCGCTGGAAGCCACGGGCTGATCGATCAGAAATGGTGATGCGATGATGAATTTTTCATCATCTGCCTCATTTGGGGTAGTTCTTTGCAGGGCTTTGATCTAAGCCCGGATGATATTTCGCCGCAAGCTGCGGCGACGCATATTTCAATCACAGGACTAGTGTCATGGACACGCCGATCGACGCGCGCAGGCTTGCGCCGACAACCGATAATCGTTGGGGTGCACATTTCCGTGCCACGCTGGCGCTCGGCATTCCGCTGATCGGCGCCCAGCTCGCTCAGCTCGGCATCCACACCACCGATGTGATGATCGTCGGACGTCTCGGCGCCGAGCAGCTGGCGGCGATGGTGCTGTCGGCCCAGTTCCTCTTCACGATCCTCATCTTCGGTTCGGGCTTTGCCATCGCCGTCATTCCGCTGGTAGCGCAGGCCTATGGCCGCGGCGACCTCGTCTCGGTGCGCCGGTCGCTGCGCATGGGCCTGTGGGTGGTGATCGCATACTGGGTCATCATGCAGCCGGCCTTCTTCAATGCGGAACAGATCCTGCTTTTTGCGCAGCAGAAGCCCGAGGTGGCCAAGCTCGCCCACGGCTATATCATGATCGGTCAGTTCGGCGTACTGCCGGCGCTGCTCTTCAACGTCATGCGCTCGCTTGTCAGTGCCATCGGCAAGGCAGGCGTCATCCTCAACGTCACCATCGTCACGCTGGTGATGAATGCGATCTTCGCCTATGCCCTGGTGCTAGGTCATTTCGGCTTTCCAGCAATGGGGCTCGAAGGGGCGGCGATCGTTTCGGTCGTCGTGCAGACAGCCGGCTTCCTCTTCATCCTGGCTTTCGTGCAGCGGCGGGAAGAGACGCGGCGCTACGAGATCTTCGTGCGATTCTGGAAACCCGACTGGCACGCGCTGCTGGAGGTCATCCGGCTCGGTTTCCCGATCAGCGTCACCATCCTCGCCGAGGTCAGTCTGTTCACGGTGGCCTCGCTGCTGATGGGCTATATCGGCACCATCGAGCTCGCCGCCCACGGCATAGCCCTGCAATGGGCCTCGATCGCCTTCATGATCCCACTCGGCCTCAGCCAGGCGGCAACGGTGCGCGTCGGTGTCGCGCATGGGCAGGGCGATTATCAGGGGCTGGTGCGCGCTTCGATCACCGTGCTCGTCCTCGCCTGCGCCATTTCGGCGGTGGGCAGCGTGCTTTTTGCCTCCATGCCGCAATTCCTCGGCAGCTGGTTCCTCGACGTCAACTCGCCCGAGGCGCCGGAGGTGCTTGCCTATGCCGGACCGCTGATCGTCGTTGCCGGGCTTTTCCAGCTCGTCGACGGGCTGCAGGTGATTGCCAATGGATTGCTGCGCGGCCTCAAGGACGCACGCGTGCCGATGATCATGGCGTTGATCGCCTACTGGCCGATCGGCTTCTTCCTCGCCTGGGCCTTTGCCTTGCCGCTCGGTTTCGGCGGCATCGGCATCTGGTTCGGCTTCCTCGTCGGGCTGGCGACGGCCGCCGTCATGCTCTGCGCACGCTTCTACCTTCTCCTTCGCCGCGAAGGAGTGACGGCCGGCGCCTAGAACGGGATGATTTTAGGCCGAGTCGCTTAAAATCATCCCGTTCTAAACCAAATAG
Organism: Rhizobium leguminosarum; assembly: GCF_001679785.1. Classification (NCBI taxonomy): domain Bacteria; kingdom Pseudomonadati; phylum Pseudomonadota; class Alphaproteobacteria; order Hyphomicrobiales; family Rhizobiaceae; genus Rhizobium; species Rhizobium leguminosarum. Next base: position 2,599,005 of record NZ_CP016286.1, on the reverse strand, counting down.
TTAGAGCATGATGTCGTCCGAAAACCGCTGACACTTTTCGGCATCATGCTCTAGCCGGCCGTCTTTATCCTCAAGCCGCGACAGGTTTGTAGCTGGCAATATCGGCACGAATGCCGAGACGCGAAAACATTTCCTGCGGATCGAAATTTGCGGCCTTATGAGCGGCCGCCACGGCTGCCCGCGCGCGCTCGACGACTTCGGTATTTTCCCATTCGGCAATCGTGACGAAATTGAATTCGCCCGGACCAGCGACCTGCTCCAGCACCCTGTGATCGATGAAACCGTCCTGCGCTTCCAACACTTTGTGAGTCATCATCACTTTGACGAGAAATTCCTCGCGTGCCGCCGCCGGCACGATGAACTTGTCTACTCGAAAGAAAGCTCCGCTCATCCAGTTTTCTCCTGCATCTGATGTCTGCAGGCAGATCTGTAATTCCTCAAGTTAAGCTGAGGTCAATAGGCGGATAAAGAAAAAGGCCCGCCTGGGCGAACCTTTGGACTACTAACAAAGCGGGCCAACTCCTCTTTCGTCATGCTCGGGCTTGTCCCGAGCATCTGCCTTCGGTCGATATGTAGCAGATCCTCGGCACAGGGCCGAGGATGACGAAGAGTGAGGTTTGTCAACAAGTTCAAGGCCGACCTAGGCGGTCGGAAATCGCTAAGGCTTGAAATCAGCGTTCGGCGAGCGCCGGTTCGCCCTTCTTCTCGCGCACCATGTTGATGAAGCGGCGGAAGAGATAGTGGCTGTCCTGCGGGCCGGGAGAGGCTTCCGGATGATGCTGGACCGAGAAGACCTGCTTGCCGAGGACGCGCAGGCCGCAATTGGTGCCGTCGAAAAGCGAAATATGAGTCTCTTCAACACCATCCGGCAGCGACTTCGAGTCGACCGCGAAGCCGTGGTTCATCGAGACGATCTCGACCTTGCCTGTGGTATGGTCTTTGACGGGGTGGTTGGCACCATGATGGCCTTGATGCATCTTCTCGGTCTTCGCGCCGAGTGCCAGGCCCAGCATCTGGTGGCCGAGGCAGATGCCGAAGACCGGGATATCGGTCTTGATCAGCGTCTTGATCACAGGCACGGCATAGTCGCCGGTTGCCGCCGGATCGCCCGGACCGTTCGACAGGAAGATGCCGTCCGGCTGCATGGCGAGCACGTCTTCGGCGCTCGTTGCGGCCGGCACGACAGTCACCTTGCAGTCGAGGCCGGCAAACAGGCGCAGGATGTTGCGCTTGACGCCGTAATCCAGGCAGACGACGTGGTATTTCGCGTCCGCCGCCTTGAGCTCACCGTAACCTTCGTTCCAGACCCACGGCGTCTGAGACCATTGGGAGGACTGGCCCGACGAGGCGATCTTGGCGAGGTCGAGACCTTCGAGGCCGCTCCAGGCTTTGGCTTCGGCCTTCAGCGTCTCGATGTCGAAGACGCCGTTCGGATCGTGGGCGATCACCGCGTTTGGAGCGCCGTTCTCACGGATCCAGGCGGTCAGCGCGCGCGTGTCGATACCGCAGAGACCGATGACGCCGCGGGCCTTCAGCCATTGGTCGAGGTGCTTGGCGGCGCGGTAGTTCGAGGGCTCAGTGATGTCGGCCTTGAAGATGACGCCGACAGCGCCATGGCGGGCGGCAGGCGTCAGATCCTCGATGTCTTCATCATTGGTGCCGATATTGCCGACATGCGGGAAGGTGAAGGTGACGATCTGGCCGAGATAGGAGGGGTCCGTCAGGATCTCCTCATAGCCAGTGAGCGCTGTGTTGAAGACCACTTCGGCCGGCACCTTGCCGGTGGCGCCGATGCCCTTGCCTTCGATGACCGTGCCGTCGGCAAGAACGAGCAGGGCGGTCGGCTTTTCGATTGTCCAGGGTGCTGTCGCGGTCATCTTCATCCCGTTTCCGGCGATCGGTGCGCGCGTTGCCGCGGCTGGCCGCCTTTTGATCTCGCAGGCGTATGGACGCGGCAATGCCGCGAGCTCCAGGCCTGATCAAGAATTTTGGTGCAGGTGGCGGTAAATAGCCACGCAATCGCTTGCGGTCAATCTTTGTAGCCGAGATCGCGGCCGTTTTCCTGCGCTTTATCGCACTGACCGCGCAATTTATTTGATCCCCCGCATCAGCGTGGTTTATGAAGCGGCATCAAAACAGGAGTGAAGACCATGCTGCGCGATCAACTCGCCACCCAGCTGAAAGAGGCGATGAAGGCCAAGAATGCGGAGCGGCTTTCCACCGTCCGGCTGATTCAGGCCGCGGTCAAGGACCGCGATATCGCCAATCGCGGCATTGGCAAGGAGCAGGCGAGCGACGACGAGATCCTGCAGATTCTCGCCAAGATGGTGAAGCAGCGCGACGAATCGGCCAAGATCTACGAGGAGAATTCCCGACCGGAGCTTGCCGCCAAGGAGCGTGCCGAAATCACCGTCATCCAGGATTTCATGCCGAAGCAGCTGTCGGACAGTGAAGTGCGCGCCAACGTCTCGGCGATCATCACTGAAACGGGTGCCGCGGGCGCCAAGGACATGGGCAAGGTGATGGCGGCGCTCAAGGAGCGTTATGCCGGCCAGATGGATTTCGCCAAGGCGTCGGCGACCGTCAAGGAACTGTTGAACGGATAAGCCTCAGATGACGCGTCTTGCCTGCGGTTCGTCACGGACCGCAGGCCCGAGCACCGCTTCGGTGGCGGCATCGATGATGGCGAATTTCGCCGCTTGATAATTCCAGTATTCGCGGATGAATTGGCCCGACAGCCAGAAGTCGCCCTTGCGGGAGGGTTCGGTCCAGCCAATGCTCTCCATGGTCGCTGCCTGCATCAGAAGCCGCTTCAGGTGGGTATTGGAGATCATGAACTGTTCGCGGATTTCCCGGAGCGACAGAGGGCCGAGAACGACGCGGTCGGCTGTCCTTGGAAATTCCGGAAGGCGCGAGATCAGGTAGTCCATCACCAGCCCGCCGGAATTTGCCCAGTTGAAGAGGTTGAAGGTGGCGCCCGGATTGCGCACTGCTTCGCTTCCGATGATCGCCTTTGCGATCAGCGGCTGGATCGCCGCCATCATCGCCGGAGGATCGGCGGTGATCCTTTCGGCGCGCCCACCGCCGTCGAGGCTGTCGAGGATCATCATATGGGTGACGAGCCATCGGGTGAAATGCTGCTCGGCGATTTCGGTGGGTTCCAGGTAACGTGTGCGCTTATCGGGGCCGGGGACCGGCCGCAGGAAGCGATAGGCCAGCATTTCCTGCATGAAGGCCGCGGCTGTGTTGCGGCTGGCGATGTTGTTCCTGACCGCAAAATCGATGAAGCGGCCGGAATAGAGGCCGCCGCTCTTCCCGTCGTCGGAATAACCGTAGTGAAGCGCGAAGCCGGCATGGGCCATCAGCCAGCGCTGCTGCGCGGCGAAGATCGAGGCGATGCGCGGGCTCTCGCGATAGATGGCGAGCATCTGATCGGCGCAATGCAGGATCGCAGCGAGAAAGCGATCGTCTGCTGCAAGATTGTCCGCGGTAAAAGCCATTTGGAGAGGTCCAGGGAGTTCGGCGCATACATCTTTCATGCAGGCGCCGCCTGTCAACGGCTTTGTCAATAAGCGGTTAATTTCAAAGGGAGAGTTGTCGCAAAGAGAGCCAAAATTTAAGAAGGCAGGAGCTGGGGGCGCTCCTGCCTTCTTGCTCTTTGCTTCCACCGGCACGCAGGGTCGAAGCCCAAGCCGGAGGGTATTTGCAAAGGCACCCTTGCGAAGCGGCGCCGGGGGTAGGGATGGTGCTTCGCTCGGGGATCGCTTTGTTGAGATCGAACGTATTGCGGTGCGGCGGCTTATTCAAATTACAAAAAAATAATAATTGCCGGAATCGGCGGTTTGGAAGGCGTCGAAGCCGATTCTTGGGAGGCGGTGTGGAGGATGATGAAGCGCAATCACGAGAGGTAGTAATCCTTTGTTTACAAAAGAATTTCCTCAGTTCTATCAAGGGCCGCCGCTCTTGTTGAAGCGTTTATGACGGTGGAATTCCGGCCCCTGTGAGGACAATAATGTCGCACCCTGTCGCAGGGGGCGATAACGCGTTGTTGATTGGATAACCGGAGCCGCCGATGACGGCCGCATAGCCTGTGAATAGCGGGTTTTCATGACAAGTTTCGTGGCATGGAGCGGCAAAGCAGCTTATATGGAGATTGGCCAAGAGGTATAAATGCGCTTTTCCAACACCTTTCTCGATGATATTCGCGACCGCGTTCCGATTTCGAACGTGATTGCGCGCCGCGTGAGCTGGGACAAGCGCAAGACCAATGTGTCGCGCGGCGACTACTGGGCCTGCTGCCCGTTCCACGGCGAGAAATCGCCGAGCTTCCATTGCGAGGACCGAAAGGGACGCTACCACTGCTTCGGCTGTGGGGTGACAGGAGACCATTTCCGCTTCCTGACAGAACTTGAAGGTCTGAGTTTTCCCGAGGCGGTACAGCAGATCGCCGATATGGCCGGCGTGCCGATGCCGCTTGCCGATCCTGTGATAGAGAAGCGCGAGAAGGAGCGCGGCTCGCTGATCGACGTCATGGAAATGGCGACCCAATTTTTCCAGGATCAGCTGCAGACGGCGAATGGGGCGAGGGCGCGCGCTTATCTGCGCGACCGCGGATTGACAGGGCGCACTATCGAGACCTTCCGTCTCGGCTATGCGCCCGACAGCCGCAATGCGCTCAAGGAATTCCTCGCCGGCAAGGGTGTCTCCAAGGAGCAGATTGAGGCCTGCGGTCTGGTCGTCCATGAAAATGTGCCGGTTTCCTACGATCGTTTCCGCGACCGCATCATGTTCCCGATCCTGTCGTCGCGGGAAAAGGTGATCGCCTTCGGCGGCCGCGCCATGTCGGCCGATGCGCCGGCGAAATATCTGAACTCCAACGAGACGGAACTCTTTCACAAGGGCAATGTCCTTTACAATTTCGCCCGCGCGCGCCGCGCGATCCAGGGGCCGGGCCGCGGCGATCCTCAGGACGACAATGCGACCGGCACCATCATCGCCGTCGAAGGCTATATGGACGTGATCGCGCTGCATCAGGCGGGCATCGAGAATGCCGTTGCGCCGCTCGGCACGGCGCTCACCGAAAACCAGCTCGAGCTGCTCTGGAAGATGGTGCCGCAGCCGGTGCTCTGCTTCGACGGCGACGGCGCCGGCATCCGCGCCGCCAATCGCGCCGCCGAACTGGCGCTGCCGCATCTGAAGCCCGGCCGTTCCGTTCGCTTCGCGCTTCTGCCCGACGGCAAGGATCCCGACGATCTCGTGCGCGATGACGGGCGGGCGCCTTTCGACAAGGTGATGAGCCAGGCAAAGCCGCTCTCCGAGATGCTGTGGAGCCGGGAGGTCAACACCGGCAAGTTCGACACGCCCGAGGCGCGCGCCGAACTCGAGGCGCGGCTGAAGCAGCTGGTCGCCGTCATCGCCGACGAGAATGTCCGCCGTCACTACCAGCAGGATATTCGCGATCGGCTGAACGCCTTCTTCCAGCCGCAGTTCCAGAACCGCAACAATGGCGATCGCCGCGGCGGCTTCAACGGCAACGGCAATTACCGGACGGGCCGCGACAATGCCGGCAAGGCCGGGCCGAAAAGCCCCAGCGTCATTTCAGAAAGGCTCGCCCGCTCGGGTCCCGTGCGCGGCCACCAGAACAATACGGCGCTGCGCGAATGCGTGCTGGCGCTGACCGTCGTCAATCACCCCTCGCTGATGATCGACGATTATGACGAGATCGCCGCGATCGAATATGACAGCCGCGAGCTGCAGCGGCTCTGGTCGGCGATGCTGGGAGCAGCGGCTTCCGTCGCCGGCCCGCATCTGACGCGCGAATACCTGACTGAAAGGCTGGAATTCGAAGGCTTCGGTCCGCTCATCAAGAGCCTCGACCAGCAGGTGCGCAATGCCCGGCTGTGGATCGCGACCGAGCAGGCGGCGATGGAGGATGCGCGTGAGGGATACCGCCAGGCACTGGCCTCCCACAAGCGGGCGAAGGCGCTGCGCCGGCAGAAGATCGAACTCGAGCGTGAGATCGCGCTGGCGACCGAAGCCGGCGACGGCGAGGCGATCGTTCAGCTGATGCGAGCGCAGCAAGAAGTGCATTTCGAAGGGGTGCGCCTTGAGAACCAGGAGGCGATCATCGATGGCTTCGGCGTGCTTTCCGGCCGCGTCAAAGGGGCGGCGAACCACTGATGTCGCTGACCGAACGAAACGAACCGGGCTTTTCCGCTTCCGGCGCGCTGTTTTCTTCCGGCCGCTCGCCGCTCGATATCCTCAAGCAGGTCTACGGCTATTCCTCCTTCCGCGGCAAGCAGCAGCAAGTGATCGAGCATGTGGTTTCCGGCGGCGATGCGGTCGTGCTCTTTCCCACAGGCGCCGGTAAGTCGCTGTGCTTCCAGATCCCGGCGCTCTGCCGCGATGGCGTCGGCATCGTCGTTTCGCCGCTGATCGCGCTGATGCGCGATCAGGTGGAGGCGATGAAGCAGCTCGGCATCCGCGCCGCAGCACTCAACTCGTCGCTGTCGCGCGAGGAGTTCGTCGAGGTTCGCCGCGCGCTTTCGGCGGGCCAGCTCGACCTTCTCTACGTGACGCCCGAGCGCATTTTGACCGATGGGTTCCGCGAGCTGATCGCCAACGAGAAGATCGCGCTATTTGCGATTGACGAGGCCCATTGCGTCTCGCAATGGGGCCATGATTTCCGGCCGGAATATCGCGAACTCGGCCGGCTCGGCGAGCAATATCCCGGTGTGCCCAGGGTGGCGCTGACGGCGACGGCCGATCCGCATACGCGCGACGACATGATCGAGCGGCTGGGTTTGGACACAGCCCGGATCTTCACCACCAGTTTCGACCGCCCGAACATTGCCTACGAGATCGTCGAGCGCGACCAGCCGCGCCAGCAGCTGCTGCGGTTCCTGTCCGGCCACAAGGGCGACAGCGGCATCGTCTATTGCCTTTCGCGCGCCAAGGTCGAGGATACGGCCGAATGGCTGAACGGGCAGGGCATTCGCGCCCGTGCCTATCATGCCGGCATGGACAGGGCGGTTCGCGACGCCAATCAGGATGCCTTCCTGAAGGAAGAAAACCTCTGCCTGGTCGCGACCGTCGCCTTCGGCATGGGCATCGACAAACCGAACGTGCGTTATGTCGCCCATCTCGATCTGCCGGGTTCGGTGGAAGCCTATTATCAGGAGACAGGGCGCGCCGGGCGCGACGGACTGCCGTCCGATGTCTGGATGGCCTATGGTATGGCCGACGTCATCCAGCGCGGCCGGATGATCGACGAGGGCAATGCCGCCGCGGAGATCAAACGGGTCGAACGCGCCAAGCTCAACGCATTGCTGGCGATCTGCGAGACCGCCTCCTGCCGCCGCCAGGCAATCCTTGCCCATTTCGGCGAGGCGCATGCCGGCCAATGCGGCAATTGCGACACCTGCCTGAAGCCGGTCGAGACCTGGGAGGGCACGGAGGCGGCGATCAAGGCGCTGGCGGCGGTCTACCGCACCGGCGAGCGTTTCGGCGCTGGCCATGTCGTCGATGTCCTCCTCGGCAACATCAACGAAAAGACCGAACGTTTCGGCCACGCCGAAATGCCGGTCTTCGGCGCCGGCACGGATATTCCGGCGCGCGTCTGGCAGTCGGTCTTCCGCCAGTTGCTCGCCATGGGATTGATCCGCGTCGACCACGAGGCCTTCGGGGCGCTGAAGCTCGAGCCGGAGGCGCGCGCCGTCTTCAAACACGAGCGGCAGGTGTTCTTCCGCAAGGACCGGCCTGCCTCGGAACGGCGCACCAAGAAGGCCGAGCGAAGCGAGCGCAAATCGGGACTATCAGGCGCCGACGGCAGTCTCTTCGAGGCGCTCAGGGCCGAGCGCATGGCGATCGCCAAATCGCTCGGCGTACCGCCCTATGTCGTCTTTCCCGATACGACGCTGATTGCCTTCGCCACGGAGCGGCCTCGCAGCCGCAAGGAATTGCTCGCCATATCAGGCGTCGGGCAGGCGAAGCTCGAGCGTTACGGCGATGCTTTTCTGGAGATCATCCTGGCGCAGGACAACGGCTAGGCTGACTGGCGGCACCGTGTTTGCGCCTGCAAATCCCGGTTTTTCGAGGCCGACAGGCATGTTATGGTTCCATTGGGTTTGGGGGAACTCCGATGACAGCTTTCAGCAAAGCAGTAGTATCGCTGCCTGGCAGCGAGCGGATTGCCAGACATCCTCATGGCGGGCGAGTTATCATCTATTCGCTAGCGGAGGAAACCGGCGGCGCACTCGGCATGTGGGAGACCTTCTCTGCGCCCGGCACCGGTCCAACGCGACACACGCATACACGCGAAACCGAGGTGTTCCGGGTGATCGTTGGCACTTATCGTTTCTGGTGTGGCGACGAGCAGATTGACGCGCCTGTCGGCACCACGATCGTGCTGCCGCCCAATATTCCCCACCAGTGGAGGAACGTCGGGGACGTCCCAGGCCGGATGATGGGCATAGTCATCCCTGGCGGTTTCGAGCGCTTCTTCATGGAGCTGGAGCGTCTTGGCGCCGACACGCCGGAAAAGATCATCGCGATCCAGGAGGGTTTCGGGCTCATCGAAGGCTGATCCTTGAGATCGGCGGAGAGGGCATGATAGTGCTGCCTCGAAGAGGAGCGCCGATGGCCCAGAATATCTACGACCGACCGGAATTCTTCGCCGGATATAGCGGCATGAGACGATCCTTGCACGGGCTCGACGGAGCATCGGAGTGGCCGGCGGTGCGCGCGTTGCTGCCCGATCTTGCCGGCAAGCGTGTTGTCGATCTCGGCTGCGGCTTCGGCTGGTTTTCGCGTTTTGCCGTGAGCCAGGGTGCTGCAAGCGTGCTTGCGCTGGACATCTCGGAAAAGATGATCGCCAGAGCAAGGGCCGATACGGCGGATGCGGCGATCAGCTACGAGATCGCCGATCTCGAGCATCTCATGCTTGCTCAAGCTTCTTTCGATTTCGCCTATAGCTCGCTGGCGCTGCATTATATCGAGGATTTCGCCGGCCTCGCCGCGACGGTCTATCGCGCGCTTTTGCCGGGATCGCAATTCGTCTTCACCATCGAGCATCCGATCTTCATGGCGCCGACCAATCCCGCCTGGGCAGCCGACGCCGAGGGGCGGCGCATCTGGCCGCTCGACCGTTATTCCGTCGAAGGTCCGCGCACCACCGACTGGCTTGCCAAGGGTGTGGTCAAGCAGCACCGCAAGCTCGGCACGACGCTCAACACCTTGATCGCGGCCGGTTTTGCCATTCGCCATGTCGAGGAGTGGAGCCCGAACGAAGATGAGCTCCACGACAATCCAGATTGGGCGGAGGAGATGGACCGGCCGATGTTCCTGCTGATCTCGGTCCAGCGCTGAGAAGACAAGCCGGCGGCAATATGCTAACCCGGCGGGCAAACCGAAATCTCTGGGAAAGGCCGTCCATGACCTCGCAATTTCTCTCCCATCTCAGCAACGAGATCTCAGCGCTGAAGGATGCCGGCCTCTACAAATCCGAGCGCGTCATCAGCTCCAAGCAGGCGGGCGAGATCGCGATTTCCACCGGTGAGCGGGTGCTGAATTTCTGCGCCAACAACTATCTCGGCCTTGCCGACAACGAGGAACTGGCCGAGGCCGGCAAGCAGGCGCTCGACCGATACGGCTACGGCATGGCTTCGGTGCGCTTCATCTGCGGCACGCAGGAAGAGCATAAGCAGCTCGAAGCGCGCATCTCCTCTTTCCTCGGCATGGAAGACACGATCCTCTATTCCTCCTGCTTCGACGCCAATGGCGGCCTGTTCGAAACGCTGCTGTCGGAAGAGGACGCGATCATCTCGGACGCGCTGAACCATGCCTCGATCATCGACGGTGTGAGGCTTTCGAAGGCCAAGCGCTTCCGCTACGCCAACAACGATATGGCAGCGCTGGAAGAGGAACTGAAAAAGGCCGAAGGCAGCTGCTACAAGCTTGTCGCGACCGACGGTGTCTTCTCGATGGACGGGATCATCGCCAATTTGGGCGGCGTCTGCGATCTCGCCGAGAAATACGGCGCGATGGTCATGGTCGATGACAGCCATGCCGTCGGCTTCGTCGGCAAGAATGGCCGCGGTTCGCCGGAATATTGCGGTGTCGAGGGCCGGATCGACATCATCACCGGTACGCTCGGCAAGGCGCTTGGCGGCGCCTCGGGCGGCTATACCTCCGCCAAGGCAGAGGTCGTCGAATGGCTGCGGCAGCGCTCGCGGCCCTATCTGTTTTCGAACACGCTGGCGCCCGTCATCGCCGCCGCCTCGCTCAAGGTGTTCGACCTCATCGAAAACGGCGATGCCTTGCGCAAGCGCCTTTCCGACAATGCCGATCTGTTCCGCACAGAGATGACCAAGCTCGGCTTCACGCTTGCCGGCGAAGGCCATCCGATCATCCCCGTCATGCTTGGCGATGCCAAACTCGCCCAGGATATGGCAAGCTTGATGCTCAATAAGGGGATCTATGTGATCGGCTTCTCCTTCCCCGTCGTGCCGAAGGGCCAGGCCCGCATCCGCACGCAGATGTCGGCGGCGCATTCGCGGGCGGATGTGGAGCGGGCGATTGCGTCCTTTGCCGAGGCAGGGCGGGAACTGGGTGTGATTTGAGAAAGGCTTCCCCCTTCTCCCCAGCGGGGAGAAGATGTCCGTCAGGACAGATGAGCATCTGTGTTTGGTGTCAAGGTGGATTTGGTGTCCAGATGCGGTTTTTGGTGATGAGGGTATTTGCGAGCACGATGAGCTTTCGCATGACGGCGACGAGGACGACCTTATTGGGTTTTCCGGCCTTCTTCAGTCTTTCGGCGAAGTGTGCGAGGTCCGGGTTGTGACGGGAGGCGGACAGGGCGGCCATGTAGATGGCGTTCCTGGGTGCGGGGCGTCCGCCCCTGATGGCGCGATGTCCGGCCCGCTCGCCGCTTTCGCAGGCGAGCGGCGCAAGGCCAGCCAGCATGGCGGCCTGCTTGCCGGAGCAGGCGCCAAGTTCGCAAAGGCCAGCGATCAGGCTTGCGGCGGTGACGGCTCCGATGCCGGGAATGGAGATGAGGATGTCGAGGCGGCGGCGCATCTCGGGCTCGGCGCCGATGCTCCGCTGGATTTCGGCATCCAGTCTTGCGATATGGGTGTCGAGCGCGGCAAGCCGGCGCGTCAGTTCCTTGCGCAGGAAGGCGGTCACGGCCGTCTTCATCCGGTTGGACAGGGCGGTGCGTTCACCGTTGGCCGCAGATCGGGCATTGACCAGTTCCTGCAGGGCTTCCAGGGCTTGGTCCTGCGGTGGGGTCTGTGCGGGCTTGAGGGCTTCTCCCATGATGGCCAAAAGCCGCGCATCGAGCCGATCGGTCTTGGCGAGAAAGCCGCAAGCTTTGGCAAACAGCCGGGCGCGCAGCGGATCGACGACCGACACGTAAAAGCCATCGGCATGCAGCGAGCGCTGGACGGCGCGATGCCACTTGCCGGTCGCCTCCATGACAATATGCAGCGCCGAGCGCGGCATCTGACCAAGCGCATCGAGCTCCCGCTTGAGGCGGCGCAGGCCGGCCGTGTCGTTGGCCACCCGAAAACTGCGGCCGAGAGGATGCAGATGAATGTCCAGCCACTCTTTACAGACATCGATACCGACATAAACTGTCGCTATCGCGGTGCGTTCGGACGATACCTTGCCTTGCATACGGGACCTGCTCCCCACTATCTGTTCAGGACAAACGCGAAGGACGGGCGGACCAGGCTCATCCCCGGTTCAAGCCAAGGGGGTTACGGTCCCGCCCGTCCGACCTCTGGGGGATGGCCATCCCCCAGAGGTCGCACCCATCATCAATGGATGCAGTTTGAACATGCAAGGGGGCGGAGCGAAGCGACACCGTGAGCGTGAGCGAAGGGTAATTGATCTGGACGGCGTGCCGTGCCGCCCCCTCATCCGCCCTACGGGCACCTTCTCCCCGCTGGGGAGAAGAGGGGATAGCAAAGTCGGGCGCCAAGTAAGGGTGGATATTGTCGATGTCGAACATGATGAAGGCGCTGGTCAAAGCGAAACCGGAGGTTGGGCTCTGGATGGAGAATGTGCCGGTGCCCGAGGTCGGGCCGAACGATGTGCTGATCCGGGTGAAGAAATCGGCGATCTGCGGCACCGACGTCCATATCTGGAACTGGGATCAGTGGGCGCAGAAGACCATTCCGGTGCCGATGGTGGTCGGCCATGAATTCTCCGGCGAGATCGCCGAGATCGGCTCGGCTGTCACCCGCTATCATATCGGCGAGCGGGTCTCCGGCGAGGGGCATATCGTCTGCGGCAAATGCCGCAACTGCCGGGCGGGCAGGGGGCATCTTTGCCGAAATACGCTCGGTGTCGGCGTCAACCGCCCAGGTTCCTTCGGCGAGTTCGTCTGCATTCCCGAAAGCAATGTCGTGCCGATCCCGGACGATATATCAGACGAGATTGCCGCGATCTTCGATCCGTTCGGCAATGCCGTGCATACCGCGCTTTCCTTCGATCTCGTCGGCGAGGACGTGCTCGTCACTGGCGCCGGGCCGATCGGCATCATGGGCGCGCTCGTCGCCAAGCGCTCCGGCGCCCGCAAAGTCGTCATCACCGATATCAATCCACACCGTCTGGAGCTGGCGCGCAAGCTCGGCATCGACCACGTCGTCGATGCATCGAAGGAAAATCTCGCCGACGTGATGAAGGCGATCGGCATGACGGAAGGATTCGATGTCGGGCTGGAAATGTCGGGGGCCGCACCTGCCTTCCGCGACATGATCGACAAGATGAACAATGGCGGGAAGATCGCCATCCTCGGCATCGCGCCGGCCGGCTTCGAAATCGACTGGAACAAGGTGATCTTCAAGATGCTCAATCTCAAGGGCATCTACGGCCGCGAGATGTTCGAGACCTGGTACAAGATGATCGCTTTCGTCCAGGGCGGCCTCGATCTCGCGCCCATCATCACCCACCGGATCGGCATCGACGATTTCCGCGACGGCTTCGAGGCGATGCGGTCGGGCAATTCCGGCAAGGTTGTGATGGATTGGATGTAAGGAGACGACATGCTCTATGAAGGAAGCTGCCATTGCGGCAATGTGGCTTTCGAGGTCGAAGGCGAATTCACCGAGGCGCTCGACTGCAATTGTTCGCTTTGCCGCAGGCGCGGCGGGCTTCTCGCCTTCGTGCCGCGCGAGAAGCTGGTGCTGAAAACGCCGGAGGACAATCTCTCGACCTATACTTTCAACCGGCATGTCATTCGGCATCACTTCTGCGCCAATTGCGGCATCGCGCCGTTCGGCGAGGCCGTGGGTCCGAACGGCGCGGCCATGGCTTCGATCAATCTGCGCTGCATTCCCGCGGTCGATATCGGCGCTCTGACGGTGAAGGCGTATGACGGCGCGGCGCGCTAGCCAGCATTCCTCAAAGGCGAATATACCGTCGGCACAACTGCGAAAATGGCAGAAATGACTGGCACGATGGGCAAAATATTTGCTGCCCTTGTCTTTTGTTCGCAGCATCTTAAATAAGGGTTCGCAATCGATGCCGCGGTTCAAAGCCTGTGGATAAGGCTTTTTCCGAATTTTTGTGGGCTTTTTTTCTGGAAAAGCTTGACGAGAACAAAAAATGTGGGAATCACCGTTCGACTTGTTGAATGGTGAACTGGGTCAAGGCGGATCGCGCAACCATGGCCGGAAATCCAAAAGCAAGAAAGCTTTGCTGTCCGGTGCCGGTAATCGTGGTTAATCAGGCTTTAAATGTCATCCCGTTAGGTGGGCAAAGGTGATTCGAGGCGGCGCGTGCGGCGCGTCAGGCCCTGAGAAAGCCCGTTCACCGTAGCGAGATTGGATAGCGTCAGGAAGGCGACGATATAAATGGCAACCAAGGTCAAAGAGAACGAAGACGCGGAAGTCGAACGCGACAGCGCAAGCGACGGCCCTCTTCTCGATCTTTCCGACGACGCGGTCAAGAAGATGATCAAGGCCGCCAAGAAGCGCGGCTATGTGACCATGGACGAGCTCAACGCGGTCCTGCCGTCCGAAGAAGTGACGTCCGAGCAGATCGAAGACACGATGTCGATGCTGTCCGACATGGGCATCAACGTCATCGAAGACGAGGAAGCCGAGGAAGCCGGTGCTTCCGGCGGCAGCGATGACGACGACGCCGGCGGCGACGAGGAGAGCGAAGGCGGCGAACTCGCGCCTTCGAGCGGCACGGCGCTGGCGACCGCCAAGAAAAAAGAACCGACCGACCGTACCGACGATCCGGTTCGCATGTACCTGCGTGAGATGGGCTCGGTGGAGCTTCTTTCCCGCGAGGGCGAAATCGCGATCGCCAAGCGTATCGAGGCCGGCCGCGAGACGATGATCGCGGGTCTCTGTGAGAGCCCGCTGACCTTCCAGGCGCTGATCATCTGGCGCGACGAACTCAACGAGGGCACGACGCTGCTGCGCGAGATCATCGATCTCGAAACCACCTATTCCGGCCCTGAAGCCAAGGCTGCGCCGCAGTTCCAGAGCCCGGAGAAGATCGAAGCCGATCGCAAGCTGGCAGAGGAGAAGGAAAAGACCCGTCGCGCCCGCTCCGGCGACGACGACATCACCGATGTCGGCGGCGAAGGCCTGCCTCCCGAGGAGGAGGAAGAGGACGAGGACGAATCCAACCTTTCGCTGGCGGCGATGGAAGCCGAGCTTCGCCCGCAGGTGATGGAGACGCTTGATACGATCGCCGAGACCTACAAGAAGCTGCGCAAGCTGCAGGACCAGCAGGTCGAGCAGCGGCTGTCGGCTTCCGGCACGCTGTCCACCGCCCAGGAGCGCCGCTACAAGGAACTCAAAGATGAGCTCATCAAGGCCGTCAAATCTCTGTCCTTGAACCAGAACCGCATCGACGCCCTCGTCGAGCAGCTCTACGACATCAACAAGCGCCTCGTTTCCAACGAGGGCCGCCTGCTGCGTCTGGCCGAATCCTATGGCGTCAAGCGTGACTCCTTCCTGGAACAGTATCAGGGCGCCGAGCTCGATCCGAACTGGATGAAGTCGATCGGCAATCTGGCCGCCCGCGGCTGGAAGGAATTCGCCAGGGGCGAAAACACGACGATCCGCGACATTCGCCAGGAAATCCAGAATCTGGCGACCGAGACCGGTATCTCGATCTCGGAATTCCGCCGCATCGTTCATATGGTGCAGAAGGGCGAGCGCGAAGCGCGTATCGCCAAGAAGGAAATGGTCGAAGCGAACCTTCGCCTCGTCATCTCCATCGCCAAAAAGTATACGAACCGCGGCCTGCAGTTCCTCGACCTCATTCAGGAAGGCAATATCGGCCTGATGAAAGCGGTCGACAAGTTCGAATACCGCCGCGGCTACAAGTTCTCGACCTATGCGACATGGTGGATCCGTCAGGCGATCACCCGTTCGATCGCCGACCAGGCCCGCACGATCCGCATTCCGGTGCACATGATCGAGACGATCAACAAGATCGTCCGCACGTCGCGCCAGATGCTGCATGAGATCGGCCGCGAGCCGACGCCGGAAGAACTGGCCGAAAAGCTCGCCATGCCGCTCGAAAAGGTCCGCAAGGTCCTGAAGATCGCCAAGGAGCCGATCTCGCTCGAAACCCCGGTGGGCGACGAAGAGGATTCGCATCTCGGCGATTTCATCGAGGACAAGAACGCGCTGCTGCCGATCGACGCCGCCATCCAGGCGAACCTGCGCGAGACGACGACCCGTGTTCTCGCCTCGCTGACGCCGCGCGAGGAACGTGTTCTGCGCATGCGCTTCGGCATCGGCATGAACACCGACCACACGCTTGAAGAAGTCGGCCAGCAGTTCTCGGTCACCCGCGAACGTATCCGCCAGATCGAGGCGAAGGCGCTGCGCAAGCTGAAGCATCCGAGCCGCTCCAGGAAGCTGAGAAGCTTCCTCGACAGCTAGGGTTTCGGCCACGCCGTTCTGACTATTGGAAAAGCCGGGCTTCATGCCCGGCTTTTGCTTTTCATGATTAATACCAATGATCCCGCCGCCTTTCTTGTCCCTCCACGGTGACAAGCCTATAATCCGGCCACGGGGGAAGGCATCGATCGCCGCGCGCGAGCGAGGGCCGACGTGTGCCTGTGTGAACTAATCCTCCGCTAGATCCGGATAATTTCAGGCCTGACGGGCCTGAAATCTGAATCCGGATCCACATCAAAGAAATAGGGCATGACACCGTCCGAAAACCGCTGAGACTTTTCGGCATCATGCTCTGGGAGGTGCGACATGACCACTTACATTCTTTTGATCAATTGGACGGATCAGGGCATCCGCAATGTCCGCGACTCGGCAAAACGACTCGATGCCGCGAAGAAATTGCTCACCAGCGTCGGCGGCTCCTTCAACCAGTTCTATCTGACGATGGGCGGGCACGACATGGTCGCCGTCTGCGAGGCGCCCGATGACGCCGTCATGGCGCATTTTACCCTCTCGCTGGCGATGGGCGGCAATGTTCGGACTGAGACGCTGAAGGCATTCCCGGAAGCCGCCTACCGGGATCTCATCGGCTCACTCGGGTAGCCGAAGGCCAGAGATCGTCGGTCTTGAAGGTTGCGGAGCGTTAGCTGCGCTGGCAGTGTCGCGGCGTGCTCCAATTTCCGCGGCAGGCTCCGGCCCGACTTTTTTGGAGAAGGTCAGCGGCAACAATGTCGAGGTGAAGGGCGGCGCCTTCCGCAGCAAACGGAAATGGTACAACATTCAGTTCAAATGCGAACTCGATGCCGGCTCCGGCAAGGTCGTGTCCTTTGCCTTCCTCGTCGGCGATGCCATTCCGCGAGATGAATGGCAGAAGCACAATCTGGTGGCCGACGATGGAGTGGCCGGCCAATAACCCTCATCGCTGCTCGATCACGCGGTTTTTTTCTTTTGTGGCTTGATGCTGCCGGTTTTAGAGGCCACATCGCTGCTGTGACAGAAGAAGACGTAGAACCGGCGGAAGCGCAGCACGAAACGGGAAAACAGCGGCCTGAAATCCGCTGGGGCGTCGTCGCGTCCGTTGTCGCGCATATTCCTATCGTTGCTCTTCTCATTTTCGGGCTGCCGAAGATTGAGCCGAAACCTGCCGAAGACGAGAGTGTGAAAGTGGAGCTCGTTCCGCCGCCGGAGGAGAAGAAGCCCGAGCCCAAGCCAAAGCCACCCGAGCCGAAGCCGCCGGAAGAGGCCAAGAAGGAACCACCTCCACCGCCTCCGCCACCGCCACCACCGCCGCCGTCGGAAGCTGCAAAGCCTCAGGCAGAACCTCCAAGGTCGCGCACTTTTCGTCCGGTGCTTGAATTTGCCGACAAGGATTCAGCGCCGAAAGAAAAGGCACAGGGAGAGCCTCAGCGGGCGGAAGCGCCAAAGCCACCAATTGCTGATGTAAAACCGGAGGAGGCACCAGTCGAGCCGCCGCAGCCCAAAAAGCCTCAAGTTTCGGAGACAATGACTGCGGCGAATCCGGTGCCTCAGGATATTGAACTTCCACAGGTGGAGGCTGTTGAGGCTAACCCGGAAAAGAACGGGCCGGCTGCTACAGGACAGGACGAGACAAAGACGAATTTCGAGCAGGCGAAGCCACCCGAGGACACAACGATGTCAGCACCCTCGACGCTGCCGAAAGCCGAGGCAAAGGAGGCGGACGAAATGATCAAGGCGAAGACGCTGTTTTCCGAGAAGGCAATCGCCAGTCCGATGATCAAGACCGCGATCAGCAATCTGCCGCGAGGAGAGCGTATCAACCAGCTTTGCCAGACCGAACTCAGGCAGCAACTGATCCATTCGGCCCCGCAATATCAACCGCGTTGGCTACCTTCCTACTCACTTTTGAGTGGAAGTGTACTTGATGCACGGCGTGGGGCCTTCAAGAGCGGCAATGAATGGTTTGAGGTCAGATTCAGGTGCGAAGTGGATAATGATGCGACGAAGGTCATATCCTTCGAGTATGATGTCGGAAATTCGGTTCCGCGCAGCGAATGGAAAAACCGTCGCTTTCCTGAAGACTAACGATCGGGAAAGAGTTCGACCGCTGCAATAAGCCCCACGCAAGGAACCGCACCTAGCTTCTTCCTATGGCCGTGATGATTCCGGTGAAGAAGGGACAAATGATATGTCGAACGAGATTGAGCGTTTTTTTGAGCATCAGGACGAAGCCGTCAGTGCGCTGTTCCTGGAAAACAAGGGCGACGAGCTGACCGATATTCTGGTGGCTGCTCTGGAAGAGGCTTTTGAAATCCTTCTCGAAGCCGCACCCGCCGAAACCGTTCATTGAGGTCGCGGAGGCCCGTTCAGTCTGCCAATGTGCGTTGAGCGATCGCGCCGCTTGTGTTGTCCCGCCCTGTCGGGATAATGCGCCAGCATCAATGGCCTGGATATCATGTCGATTTTCCAAGAGGATCAACCGCCGTCGGCGAGCGCGCTCGATGCCCGTCTGGCTGGTTACCGGTTCGAACGCGATGCGCTCGGCCGCTCCGCCGCAAGTGTCTTCCGGCTGGAAGCTCCGGGATTGCCGACGCTTTATCTGAAGGTCGAAGAGGCTGGTGCTTTCGGCGAACTCGCTGACGAAGCCGTCAGGCTTCGCTGGGTCAAGGCTTCCGGTCTGCCCTGTCCTGGTGTCATTGCAGAGGATAGCGATGGTGCGCGCAACCGGCTGCTGATCAGCGCGCTGCCCGGGAGTGATCTCGCCAGCGCATCAGTGCTGACGCCGCTTGCGCGGGTTGAGCTGCTGGCTGCGGCGCTTCTTGACCTGCATCGCCTGCCGATCGCATCCTGCCCCTTCGATCACCGGCTGGAGAGGCGTATCGCGGTGGCGAAAGCGCGGATGCAGGCCGGTATCGTCGACGAGACCGATTTCGATGAGACGCGGCTTGGAAAGAGGGCGGAGGCTCTGTTTGCCGATCTCGAAAGCGGGAGGCCTGGCCGCGAGGATCTCGTCGTTACCCATGGTGATGCCTGTCTGCCGAATTTCATCGCTTCGGAAGACGGGTTCTCCGGCTACATCGACTGCAGTCGTCTCGGCGTCGCCGACCGCTATCAGGATATCGCACTCGCCTGCCGCAGCATCGCCCACAATTTCGGCGAGGCGCTGGTGCAGGCCTTCCTTGATCGCTACGGCATGCCGGCCACGGATCCGGCGAGACTCGATTATTATCAGCTGCTCGACGAGTTCTTCTAGGCAGGCATCCTAGCCGCCATGATTGCGTCATCTCACCGTGGCTGGCAGAGTGTCCGGCGATCGGACCTGCGGACAGAGAATGGCGAAAAACCAGTTCAGGATGTTGCGCTCGGCGCTATCAGGTGTCGAAGCGGTGGAGGCGGAAACGCATCACAGCTTTGCGCGCCATACGCATGAGCAGTTCGGCATCGGCCTGATGTCCGCCGGTGCGCAGTCGTCGCTCAGTGGCCGAGGCGTGGTGGAGGCCGAGGCCGGTGACATCATCACGGTCAATCCGAACGAGGTGCATGACGGCGCGCCGATCGGCGAGGGGCGATCGTGGCGCATCCTCTATTTCGATCCCGCCATCGTCAGCGGTCTGTCACGAGAGATCACCGAAAGCGGGGTAGCACGATCGGAAATCCCGCATCCCGTCATCCGCAATGCGGCGATCGCTGCCCGCTTCGAAACGCTGTTTGGCGCGGTGACCGGCGGCGGGGCGACGGCGGAGCTGCTTCGCGAGGAACTGCTTCTGCAACTCGTCGCCGATGTCATGCGGGAGTGTTCTGGTACCGAAGAGCGGCCACTGGTACCGGCGTCGATCCGCGCGGCCCGAGACCTGATCGATGATGATCCGCTTGCCGCCGTCTCGCTCGCCGACCTCTCCAGGGAAAGCGGGCTCAGCCGCTTCCAGGTGCTGCGCGGTTTTGCCAAGGCGACCGGATTGACCCCGCATGCCTATCTCGTCCAGGCCCGAATCCATATCGCCCGACGGCTGATCGCTCAGGGCATGCCGCTTGCGGAAGCGGCCTTTGCCAGCGGCTTTGCCGACCAGAGCCACATGACGCGCGTCTTCGTGCGCAAATACGGTCTGTCGCCGCGCCTCTATGCCGGCGCCTTTCTCTGAGCAGCTTGCTTTGCAGCTGCAATTTCGTTCAAGACCCCGACCGGCTCCTGCTGTTTTCTCGGCGCATCCAACAGGAGACGCTGAATGTCGAGGCAGGTTAAAGGTTATGTTTATCTGGCGCTGGCGATGCTGACGGTCGGAAGCACGGTCGTCGCCAGCAAACTCATCGCTTCGGGTCTGCCGCCGTTCAGCGCCACCGCATTGCGCTTCGCCGTCGCCTTTCCTGTCCTTCTCCTGCTGATGTGGGCGACCAGCGCGCGGCTGCCGACACTCTCCAGGCATGACCGCCTCATCCTCATCATTCAGGCCGGGGCCGGCAGCGTCGGTTATACGACGCTGCTGATCTCCGGCCTCAGCCTGACCTCGGCGGCCGATGCCGGCGTCATCATCGGCACGCTGCCGGTGGTGTCGGCCGCAATCTCCATAATGCTGCTTCGCGAACGGCCGCAGCGTGCCCTGCTTCTGGCCGTGGCGCTTGCGACGGCGGGCGGGCTGTCGATCGCCTTCACGCCGGATGCGGCCGGAGGGGCGCTCTCCGGCAATGCGCTGATCTTCCTGGCCGTCGTCTGCGAGGGGCTGTTCATCCTGCTGAACAAAAGACTGAAGACGGACGTTGCGCCGCTTGCCCTGTCGACGCTGATGGCCGGCATCGGCTTCATCGTTGCCGCCATCCCGGCTGTTTTTGAAGCGCCTTTCGCACATGGTATTTCCACAAGCGCTTTGGGTGCCGTCGTCTATTATGCGCTGGTGCCGACCGTCGGCGGATTTCTGCTGTGGTATGCGGGGGCAGAAAGGGTAAGCGGCACGGAGGCCGCGCTCTTCACCGCGCTGGCGCCGGTTTCCGCCGTCATGCTTGCCTTCATCATCCTTGGCGAGCCGGTCGGGCTCAGCCAGATCGCCGGCATCGGCTGCGTGCTTGCGGCCGTGCTCGGGCTTGCCTTTGCCGGGAGCCGTACCGTGAAACTTGCCGGAGGGAGATAGACCATGCAGTTCAGCCATTCCGACGCCATGTGGCAGGCCTTTCCGGAGCTTCGCGCCGGCGCGCTCCATGCGGGAGGGATCCATGCGGATGCCGATGTCGAGGCGGCGATCGCAAGCTTCAACGCGATCGCCGAGACCCGGCTGGCCAAAGCGCAGGAAGGCGAATTCCCCGAAATCCAGGCCTGGCGGCGCGGCTTTTCCCGTATGGGGCTGAAGCCGACGCAATATCGCTGCGCTTCCGAGGCGCTGCTGCGCCGCTTCCGCCAGGAACATGCGCTGCCGCGCCTGCATCCGCTCATCGATCTCTGCAATGCGATTTCGCTCGCTTTCGCCATCCCGATCGCGGTCTTCGACACTGAAAAGATCGCTGGCGATCTCGAAGTCCGGCGAGCCAAGGGTGACGAGACCTATCTGACTTTCGCCGGCGAAATCGAGCATCCGGAGGCGAACGAGGTGATCTTCGCAGACGCGGAGGGCAGGGCACATGCGCGGCGCTGGACGAACCGGCAGAGCGGGCTTTCGGCGGTGCGTGAGACGACGCGCTCGGTGCTGATCGTTGCCGAGGCCCTGCACGTCTCTGCCGGCGACGACATCGCCCGCCTGATTGAAACAGCTGCTGATGCGCTCGTACGTCACTGGCCGGTGGTGGCGAAAACGGTGATACTCAGTCCGGTGTCACCGCGTTTCGAATTCTGAGGTTGACCCCAGGTGTCGTCAGATCAAAAGGTTCGAGGCCTTGGGCCGGGGGCATGTCCGCCCTATCTCCATGGGACCGATACCTTCCGGAGAAAAACCCCCATGTCAGAAAAAATGTCAAACAAGCCGATCAAGATTCCGGGGCCGGACCATCCGATCACCGTCGAATACAATCCCTCTCGCGTCGTCGTCACGCTTGGCGGCAAGGCGATCGCCGATACTCGTGATGCGCTGACGTTGCGCGAAGCCTCCTATCCGCCGGTGCAGTATATTCCGCGCCGAGATGTGGACATGTCGCTGCTTCAGCGGACCGACCATAGCAGCCATTGCCCCTATAAGGGCGATGCCTCCTATTACAGCATCATTGCGGGCGGCGATCGCTCGAAGAATGCCGTCTGGACCTACGAGGCACCGAATGCCGCGGTCAGCAACATCAAGGACCATCTCGCCTTTTACCCCGACCGTGTCGATGGCATCGAGGAAATGGCCTCTCCGGAAGCTGGCACCTTCTGATGGTGGGCGGAACATGTTGCCCGCCGGATCGTTAGGATCATCTAGCGGGGGATGTGTCGTGCCGAAATTCTACTTTCAGCTCTTCGATCGTGATGGTGCCGGGGCGACCGAGACGGGATATGATTTCGACTCCGTGGAGGCTGCGAAAGCGGAGGCGCGACGTGTTCTTGCGGAGATGGCAGCCGAAGGCTTGCCGACTGCACCATTGAATATGATGTCGGTGGAACTGTTCGATGAAAGCCGGCGGCCGCTGGCGGAAATCCGGCTGATTCTCGAAGAAATTTCGAAATAGCCGCGACCGACGTGCCTGCCTTGCATAGCTGTCGGTCGAGCTGAAGCAATCGAAAGACTATGTCAAATTTAATTGCCGGCCACGAGGGCGGCTCTTAGCGTCGCGTCACGATCGACCGAGTCGGATTGATGCGTAGGAGTGACCGCGGCAGCCACTAAACGGCGGCCGCTATTGTAAGACGTCGAGCCATTCATTGTTGAAGACGAGGCTGGCAACCGTGACCGGATCGCCGCTCTCGTTGCGAACGGTGATCGCGATCGTCATGCGATCACCTGCGGGCAGTTCGTCGCGGGCCACATCCAGCAGGATGCGGGTCAGCTCTTTCGGAATGTCTTCACGAGATTTGAGCTCGGTACCGTGCTCGTCGCGCGTGGGACCTTCGCCGTTGTGTAGATCGAAATAATAGCGAGCCATGTTTTTTCCTGCGGGTCACAGGAGAAATCACAGATGAAGACAATTGTTCCCGAGGCTAGGCATTGATTCTTATAGAAAATACAGGTCGCATCGAAATGATCAGGAACTCTTGCGATATCGGCGGGCAAGCCCGTGATTGAATCCCTGCTGCTGAATCTTGGCAGCCGCGATGTGCTGTCGGCCGAAGAGGAAAGCCATCTCAGAGCGATCATCGTCAAAGACAGGTATTTTGCTGCCGGCGAGGATCTCGTCTCCGAAGGGAGCCGGCCGGGCTACAGCACACTGTTGATCGATGGTTTTGCGGCGCGCTACAAGGTGATGGCGGATGGCAGCCGCCAGATCACCGCACTGCACGTCGGCGGCGACTTCGTCGATCTGCATGCTTTCCCGATCAAGAAGATGGATCACGGCATCGTTGCGCTGTCGTCCTGCCATGTTGCATTCGCCGATCATGCCGATCTCAAGGCGATCACCGAGCGCATGCCGCACCTAACCCGGCTGCTCTGGCTCGACACGCTGGTCGACGGCGCCATCCACCGCGAGTGGATCGTCGCCATGGGCCGGCGCTCCAAGCGCGCCCATATCGCCCATCTCGTCTGCGAACTCTTCGTGCGGCTGCAGGTAGTGAAGCGGACGCGGGGCGCAAGCTTCCAGTTTCCGTTGACGCAGATCGAGATGGCCGACGTTCTCGGCGTCTCGGTCGTCCACCTCAACAAGACCCTGCAGGCGCTGAGGCGCGAGGGCGTGTTCACCTGGGAGAACCGGACGATCACCATCGTCGACTGGGAGCGCCTGCAGGAAATCGCCGAATTCGATCCCGGCTATCTCAGCATCTTCAGGGAGCCGCGCTAAAGGCTGTGCGAGGCGGGCCGAGGCATCGCACAATCCGGTGACGGCGCTTCATTGCGATTGACAATTCGCCCATTCGGGCAGAACACCGCTCCGACCTTGAAAACTCTCATAAAGGCCGGCGCAGCCGCCGGCCGGTGACATCGCAATGGACATATCCCAAGGACCGGGGAGCGCTCTTCGCCACCCCGGCTATCTGAACTTCGCTGCCTCCCGCGTTTTTTCCTCGCTCTCCTTCCAGTCCATTGGCATCGCCATGGGGTGGATGATCTACGACCAGACACATAGTGCCTTTGCGCTCGGCCTCGTTGGCTTGTGCCAGTTTCTGCCGATGGCGATGCTGACCTTCGTCGTCGGCCATGTCGCCGACCGGTTCGACCGGCGGCGCATCGGGCTTGTCTGCCAGTTGATCGAGGCGGTGACGGCGCTGGTGCTGGCGGTTGCCACCTGGCAGCAATGGCTGACACCGGCCGGCATCCTTGCTGCCGTCACGGTGCTCGGCGCCGTCGTCGCCTTCGAGCGGCCGACCATGGCGGCGCTGCTGCCGAACATCGTGCCGGCCTCGATGTTGCAGAAGGCGGTTGCAACCTCGACCTCGATGATGCAGACGGCGCTGATCATCGGCCCCTCGCTCGGCGGCCTGCTTTACGGCCTCCACCCCGTCGCGCCTTTTGCTATATCCGCGCTGCTTTTTGCCGTTGCAAGCTTCAACGTCATCTCGATCCGCATGCAATGGAGCCCTGCCAAACGGGAGCCGGTGACGCTCGCTTCGGTCTTTGCCGGCGTCTCCTTCATCCGCAGCCGGCCTGTCATGCTCGGCACGATCTCGCTCGATCTCTTCGCGGTGCTGCTCGGCGGCGCGACGGCGCTGCTGCCGATGTTCGCCAGCGATATCCTGCATGCCGGTCCCTGGGGCCTCGGTTTTCTCCGCGCGGCCCCGGCGGTCGGCGCGCTCGCCATGTCGATCGTGCTCGCCCGCCGGCCACTGAGCAGTAATGTCGGGCGCAAGATGCTTGCCGCCGTCGCCGTGTTCGGCGTCGCCACCATCGTCTTCTCGCTTTCGACCAATATCGCGCTTTCCGTGGTCGCGCTGTTCGTGGTCGGCGCGTCCGATACGGTGAGCGTCGTCGTGCGCAGCTCGCTGGTGCAACTTCTGACGCCGGATGAGATGCGTGGCCGCGTCAGCGCCGTCAACTCGCTGTTCATCGGCACGTCCAACCAGCTCGGCGAATTCGAATCCGGCATGATGGCGGCAGCCCTCGGCCCCGTCGCCACTGGCGTTGTCGGCGGACTCGGCACGATCGTCGTAGTGCTCCTGTGGATGCGGCTCTTCCCCGAACTTGCCAAGGTCAAGACGCTGCAGGGCTAGCATATGCATGATGCGTTGAAAGCGGCGACCGCTCCCGTTAGGTTCGGCCCGAAACATCATTCGGCGGAGCCGCGCGTGACGACAAATTTTCTATCCTATATGATTGCGGCAGTTTTCACCTCGGTACCGGCCGTGGTCCTGGCCGATTGGCAGGCGGTCGAAGAGGTACGGCCCTATTCGATATCAGGCACGTCGGGGGCCGGGCTCTATGCATCGATCGGCGAGCGTGGGCCGAAGGCCAGTGGCTTCGGCCGGGCGATCGCGCATACGACGTTCAAGCTGACCTGGACCAGGAAATACGAAGCGCAGGGAAATGCCTGCGTTATCGTGACCAACCGGCCTAAGCTCATCATCAGCTATACGCTGCCGAAACCATCTGCTGCGCTGCCGGCCGCCGTGAAGAGCAGCTGGGAGGCCTTCATATCAGGGGTGCAGGCGCATGAGCGGGTGCATGGCGAGACCATCAAGGAGATGGTCAAGGAAATCGAGGCGATGAGCATCGGCCTCACCGTTGACGACGATCCTGATTGCAAGAAGATCAGGATCGAGCTGACCCGCCGGCTCGGCGAGATCTCCCAAAGACAGCGCCAGCGCGGCCGCGACTTCGACAAGATCGAAATGGGTGACGGCGGCAATATCCAGCAGCTCATCCTCAAGCTGGTGAATGGCCCCTGAGGGGGCCGAAGCGGATAACGGGCGACCTTCTCCGGGCGGGGCCTAGCAAGCCTCGGGTTGCGGCTATCAGGCCGCAGCCAAATGCATGGGGCTCACCTTAGGCGCGGGCGCTTCGTCGCTATCAAGCCTCGGTGAGTGTGTTCAGATCGTGGACAAGGGCTATCAGCTGCGGCAGCAACTCTATTCGATACCGCGGCGAGGGCAGCGAAGCGGGCCAAGTGCCTTTTGGGCCAAAATAGACGGCATGCATGCCGGCGTTGTCTGCTCCAAGAATATCGGCCTCGGGATTGTCGCCAACGAAGAGACAGTTGTCGACGGGTAGGTCGAGACGGCCAGCAGCCAGCTCGAAAATTTCCCGTGCCGGTTTACGAAGGCCGATATCTCCTGAAATGACCACCAGGTCGAGCCCTTCGTTCAGTCCCGTCGCCGCGATTTTCGGTCGCTGAACATTGCCTTCGCCATTGCTGACGACGCCGATTAGAACGCCGTATTGCTTCAGCGTGGAAATGGTCTGTTTTGCCCCTGACATGGGAACAGCCATGCCGGGATACACTGCCTCGAAGTCGTGGAAGAGGGCTGCAGCAAGGTCGCCTGGAAGACCGAATGTCTCCGCCAGGCGCGGATAAAGATCGCGCTTTCTAACCAGGCCGGCCTTCTCCAGCTGCAGGAATTCAGCAATGTAGCGCTGTTCGTCGACGCCGTGCTCGCCAAGACGAAATCGCTGGTATTGGAGCGGCAGGAAGGTGAGGACGGTAGCGGTCTTGTCGATGAGGGTCTCGTCAAGATCAAAAAGGACCGCTCTAATCATGGTGTCCCGCCCGATGCTCACTCGAAGGTTTGTTCTGCAAAGCCGGTAAAGCGGAAAACCGGATCGGGGTCAAACCTCACGAATCGAATACGATCGACAGCAGCGCAAATCAGAGATGAAAGGTGGTTGAGCGCTTCGTCCCTGGACCTGCTTGGCCGCCGTCCTATCTCCTCTGCCATAAGAAGGCGCAGACATGCAGAGGAGGAGTGCAATGTCTATGTCGATGGTTTCATCGTGGCGGTTCCGAAGGGGAATATCGAGGCCTACAAGGAATTCTCGACCTTCGCCGGCTCGATCTGGAAGGAATATGGCGCGCTCGAATATGTCGAATGTATCGGCGACGACGTGCCCTATGGGGAGTTGACCTCCTTTCCCCGCGCCGTGCAGGCGAAGGAGGACGAAGTCGTGGTGTTTTCCTGGATCGTCTATGGCTCGCGCCAGGAGCGCGACGATATCAATGCCAAGGTGATGGCCGATCCCAGGCTCAAGGGCGACCAGTGGCAGATGCCGTTCGACGGCAAGCGGATGATCTACGGCGGCTTCGAGACGCTGCTCAGGCTCTGATTGCCCGCGCGAGCTTGACTTGCGCCGAGCAGCGCGCCAACTCGCGAGAGATGTCATCTCGAAGCGGGAGAGCGCCTTGCCCCAGACGATGCTTACCTTGTCCACACGCGGACAGGGCCTTTACGAATTCACCCACCAGGCGGAGACCTTCGTCAGCGCCTCCGGGCGGGAGGAGGGGCTTCTCACGGTCTTCGTGCGCCACACCTCCTGTTCGCTGCTGATCCAGGAAAATGCCGATCCCGATGTGCGGACCGATCTTCTCGCCTTCTTCCGCCGCCTCGTGCCGCCGGCCTCCGATCCTGACATGGGCTGGGTCGTGCACAGAGCCGAGGGGCCGGACGACATGCCGGCGCATATAAAGGCGGCGCTGACCCAGGTCTCGATCGGCATTCCCGTTGCCGATGGGCGGTTGATGCTCGGCACCTGGCAGGGCCTTTATCTTTTCGAACATCGCGACCGGCCGCACCGGCGCGAAATCGTGCTTCATCTCAGCGCGTGAAACCGAATTAATTCCAGATCCGGATGATCATCCGGATCTAAATCGAAGAAGGAGAGCATGATGTCGTCCGAAAACCGCTGACACTTTTCGGCATCATGCTTGTGAATGCAAACTGAATGCCCGGTTCGAACACCATTCATTTTACAACGTTTACTGTCGAGACAATCCCTGAAGGGAGAGCTTAGGTAATACCAATCGACGGAGACACCCCATGACGCATTTCCTGACCAAGGCTTCGCTTGCCGCTCTGCTCGCCCTCTGCACTATTCCGGCCACTGTTTCCACGGCGGCTGCCGCCGGACCGCAGACGAACTTCGTCGTCGAGGCGCAATATCATCGTCCGATCCGCGGCTGCTCGCCGATGCACGCGGTGCGCAAGGCGCGTGATTTCGGCCTGCGGAGAGCCCATATCACCCGCATGTCGCCGCGCGTTGTCGTCGTCGCAGGACGCGACCGCCGCGGCTGGGACAGGATCACCTTCGCGAATGTCCGCGGCTGCCCGCTGATCCGGCGCTGAGGACTGCGGCCGGAGGCGCCGAACCGGCGCTTCCGGTTCGCTTTTGCCTTGACGGTGACACTTTCAGCCGTCTCTTCTCTGACCTGTATGAGTGATTCCCAAATGACGCTTCGGCGCAATGCGGATTAATGGGGAGGGCGGCTTGACCGGCCCGACTTTCAAAGGAAAAGGTTTTTCGATGATGCAGTTTCTGGCAAAGGCGGGTCTTGCCGTCATGCTGACAGCCGGCACCCTGGCCGGTACGGTGGCCCCGGCCGCCGCCCAGTTGAATATCATTATTGGCGAGCCGGACCGTGGTCCGCCGCAGGATTACCGCCGTCCGCCTCCGCCGCGAGGCTACGGCCGCCCGTCGCGCGGCTGCAATCCGCAGCTTGCCGAAAACCTCGCCCGGGATTACGGCTTCCGTCGCGCCCGCGTCGTCGACATCACCCCGCGCCGCGTGATCGTCCAGGGCTGGACGCGTCGCGGCCCCGATGAAATGAGCTTCGGCAATGTGCGCGGTTGCCCCGCCCTGCGCCGCCGCTAATCGTTGGAAGAATACGCCGCCCCGTCTCCCCGAGGCGGCGGCCACAACCGCCTTTGCCAGTCTCCCCGGATCGGCAAGGGCGGTTTTCTTTGTAAGATCTTTCTTACAGCGCCGCGCGTCTGAAAAGACGCGCGGCGCTGTAATGCTTATTGTTCGATGGCGAAGGTCACGGTGACGCTGACATTGTAATTGTTCTCGCCGCCCTGGACGGGAACGGCAGCGTCGGAGGCCTCTTTCATCATCGTGGCGCGATAGGCCGGCTGCGGCATTGCGCGCGGCACATTCTCGTTGATCTCGAGAATGCGGCCGAGCTTGACGCCGGCGGCTTCGCTCAGCGTCTTCGCCCTCTTGACGGCATCGGCGACCGCATTCTTGCGTGCCTCTTCGATCGCTGCGTCCGGCTTGTCGTTGGTGAACTGGATTTCGCCGCCCTGGTTGATGCCGAGGCTGACGGACTGGTCGATCACCGCGCCTAGCTTGGCGAGATCGCGCAGCCTGACAGTGACCGAATTGATGGTCTGGTAGCCGATCAGCTGCGGCTGCTGCTGCTGGCCGTCGACCGGCTGCGGATAGTTGTATTGCGGCTGAATGGAAAAGCCGGAGGTCTGCAGATCGCGCTCGGCAATACCGCCGCTCTTCAGCGCGGCAAGCACGTCGTTCATCGCCTTGTTATTCTCGTCGAGCGCTTCGCGGGCGGTTTTCGCCTGTTTGACGACGGCGAGATTGACGACGGCCATATCGGGAGCGATGGACGATTCGCCATCGCCGGTCACCGAAATCACCGGCTCGCGCGGCTTTGCCTCCTGCGCGAACACGGGCGCGGCGAGCGGCAGCGCCAGAAGGGCGGTCATCAGGACAGTTCTGGTATAGATCGGCGCCATGTTTTCATTCCTTGGTTGTCGTTTCCCGGAACAGCTTTCTGTCGGTTGATTGTGAAGCTATTACGGCGGAAAAGACAGGCGCATGCGTAGCGAGAAAAAAATCTAAGGGGCGCACGCGTTGGAGCTGAAACCGGAGGACGTCGGCCGACCTTAAAAGCCGAAACGGCTGGAACGGAACCGACGGCTCGCTATCATATGGCGACCATCAACGACGAGGAAGCAATGTTCGAAACGCTCGATCCCGTCCCGTCCGAGATCGCCACCGCGATTTCCGATGGCCTGAACGCCTTCAACGAAAGCGCTGAGATCAGACGCGGGGCCTTCGCCATCGTCTGGCGGGAAAACGAAAGGCTTATCGCCGGAATAACGGCGTCCGTTTCCTTCTCGGTTCTCTTCATCGGCAATCTGTGGGTCGAAAAATCGCTGCGCCTGAGCGGCATCGGCAGAAAGCTGATGGCGGCGGCGGAAGAAGAAGGGCGACGCCGCGCCGCCGTCACGGCCTGTGTCGACACACTCTCGACCCAGGCCCCGGACTTTTACCCGAGGCTCGGATATGTCGAATTCGGCAGGATCAGCGGACATGCCGGAGGCCGGCCCGTTGACCGGATCTGGTTCCGGAAGGAATTTTCCGCCGCAACTTGATCAGAAGCCGCTGGCGGCTTCCCATCAGATATCAACTGGAATGACATTGGAGGACGTAATCGCAGGAGCAGACGAGTCTGTTGCCTCGCCAATCGTCCGACTAGGCGCCGAAATCGTCCATGAAGGATGGATGGATAGCGGGCTTGCGCTCTTCGCGTGCGTTCCGAATACGCTGAGGAACCGCACCGAGACCAGCGACGAAGCGGGTCAGGAGATTGCGGTTGAAAAGTTTATGTATGGCACTCATGGCAGTTCACTCATTCTTTTTTTTGTTAGCCGGCAGCATATATTTTGCCCAGGCTGCCATAACAATGGGCAATTTTGCATGACAGTTATGTGACGGTGCATGGCTTGAGGGTGGCTGGCCTAAAAGGTGATCACATTGGCGTTAGAAACGCTCGTCGAGGGCGGTCGGCTGCTATAAATCCTCGTCGGTATTCGCCGTGGATGGTAGATTGCCCGCTTGGGGTAAAACCATACCCCTCCGAAGGAGAAGCTCAGATGAACCGATTTTTCGCATTTATCGCGACCGGAACGCTGATCAGCCTTGCCACGATCATTTCGGGCTGCACATCGTCCGGGAGCGTCGACCAGACGTCGTCGATCGGCGGCGGTTATTATGAGCGTCAGCCGCTTAACCCGGCATGTGGGGGTGGGTTCAGGCCGAGCGATGGGCGTTCTTGTAGCTATTAGGAATGGGCGCCGATCGGGCATGATGCCGTGCTAATAGCTGCACGGACGATCAGGAAACGCCCGCCGCCGAGATAGTCGGTTACCCGTTTGGGCCGTGCCGCAGTTAACATCACCACCTTGAACTCCTGCTTGGGGTCCAAGGTCATCATTCAGTGAAGCCCTTGCAGTCTGTTTCGCCGCTCTGCCAGCAGTTCATTTTGAACCAAATTCCTGGCATTGTCCGAAAGACCATTCGGCCCGAGCAGACCAAGTTCGGTAAACCGCGCTTCAATTTCCTTAGGAATGCTATCCGCTTCGTGTTGGCAAAGGCGCACAAGCCACTTCCATTCGTCGCTAGTCATATCCCTGTGCACGACCATGAATTGCTACTCCTCCCGAGAACAATGACATCCATCAATAAGTACCACAACTTCCATCGAAAGGCAGGTGGCTCGACGATCAGGCTGCTCATACGCGTATCAATCCGCAAAGCGCTGCACGAACGAGAAGTTTCCGATCATTCTCGGTAAGTCTCTACCAGTCGTTTGCGAACCGTGGCGCATACTCCTTGTTGCAGTCTCACCCGACGATCACATGCGCTGTCGACCCGATCAGGATGATCTCGAGTGCTCCTGCTTTGCAAAGAAACGAGTACACCCTTTGTAGACCACCCCTTGGCGACAGGAGTTGAAAATCGCAGAGAGATTTGTACTCGTTGATCGTTCTGTTGAGACAGAGCCTAGGGCCTGTCTCACTCAGACAAGGCCGAGAAACAATTCACCACCCACCAGTCAGCAAGCGTGCTTGCGGTCTTAATGCGATGCAAATCTCGATAGACGTACCCTTTCGCCCATTGTTGAAAGGGGCGGCCAAACGCGATAGCAATATATACAGGTGGCGGGGATCAGAATGACGAAAAAATCTGAGTGGGCAAGCTTCGAAGATCAAGTGCGCGGCGTAGCGGGACACATCTGGGGAAGACCATGCAAACCGAACAGGGTCGGTGGGGTTAATCTTGATGGTGTCGTTGTATTAAGCAATGAAATACATGTATTTATCGAGATAACCGAGGATAGAACGCTCGGAAAGGTACGCACAGATGTACAGAAATTGCAAACCGCCAGAAGTTCTGCATTCATAGCAGGCGTCATGGCGCGTTGTTTCTGCGTCATAAACGGACCCGTGACCACCGCAATGAAGGAAGCGGGCGCTCCACACCACGTCAATGTGCTTTCGTACACCGAGTACAGCAAACTCTTTTTCGATTTCGATCAGTATTCAGTGGCGCGAAGTGCAGCACCGTTTGGCAGCGCTATCCATCCTCTTACCGGTGAGACCGACGATACGAAGTACGTGCCAGTGAGGTACACGGTCGATGGCAGGAGAGGCGACATCTCCTCTTCGGACGTGGCTGATTTCCTTCGGCAGGGCCGAGACATCATTTTGCTTGGTGAATACGGCAGCGGTAAAAGTCGTTGCTTACGGGAAGTCTTTCGGCAGCTCACCGCCTCTGCGGAAAAAGACTTTTGCTACCCTGTAGCAATCGACCTGCGGAAATCGTGGGGATTGCGGCAAAGTGGTGAGTTGATAAGGAGGCACTTCAACGATCTTGGGCTTGACGATCTAGAGGCGAGCGCAATTCGTGCATTCCGAGCACGGTCACTTGTCATGCTGGTGGACGGGTTCGACGAAATTGGTTCGCAAGCGTGGAGCAACGACCTTGGTAAGCTTAGGGCGATCCGCGCCAAATCCCTCGAAGGCGTGAAAGACCTGGTCAAAAATAATGGCGGCGGGACCTTAGTTGCTGGAAGAGAACATTATTTTGCTACCAACGAGGAGATGTATAGCTCGCTTGGAATGGACGCTCGGGAGACAATAATTATTCGTTCAAAGAACGAATTTAGCGATAGCGAACTTCTAGAGTACTTCCAGAACAGAGACCTAGACGTAGACATACCATCATGGCTTCCGCGCCGCCCCTTGATTTGCCAAACAATTGGTGAACTGGCATCGGACGATTTCGATGCGATGTTTGGCGAAGAAGGCAATGAGATAGCTTTCTGGAACCACTTTATTAAGGTATTATGCCAAAGAGATGCTAATATTCACATCTCGTTTGACACCGAGACCATCTTCAAGATTTTCGTACAACTTGCGCGTCTGACCCGCGCTAGGGCGTCAAATGTTGGACCTTTGAGTTTGCCGGATTTGCAGACTGCCTTTGAGGCTGTAACTGGTACTGCTCCCGTTGAAGAGGCGTCAATTCTTCTCCAACGTCTTCCAAGTCTCGGGAGGGTCGGTCAAGAGACGGCTGATCTCCAATTTGTCGACGTGTACATCCTGGATGGGCTTCGAGCTAAGGACGTGGCGTCGATTGCCCACGCTGATGAAATTGAATTTGGGAAGGTGTCCGGTCAAAAGTGGCTTAATCCGCTCGGCGATTTGGGGCAAAGGGTACTCGCAAACGAAAATTCGCTGTCGGAAAGAACTAAACTCAATCTCCTAGCCCGCGCCGAGGCTGGCGGTAATATGGTGCTTGCGAGCGACGTGTTCGCCGCCCTTCTCCGAGAGAACACTAAAGCGATTGATTTTGAAGGCATTGAACTGAAAGGAGCGGAGTTTCTTTACCTTCCACTAGATGAGCGTGAGTTTTCGAATTTTACTTTACGACAAAGCTATTTTGGTGAGCTTGCGTTACCTGCTAAAATGAACAGCGGCGCTCGGCTGATTGACTGTGTAACGCCCAAAGTCACTGGCATTTCATCTCCCGCCGCGCTCCCAAATTGGATAACTGATTTAGATGCAGAAGCATTTGATAGCGTTGCCAACGTCGCTAAAATCCGAAAGATTGGCCTCAACCCAGCACAGGAAATCTTGGTAACAGTAGTCCGAAAAACATTCTTTCAAAAGGGGGCCGGTCGAAAAGAAGAAGCTTTGTTGAGAGGGCTCGGAAAGGTAGCAGCGAAAAGCCTGTCTACGCGTATACTCAATCTGATGCTGAAGGAAGGTTTGCTAACGAGTTTTAAGGGAGACGAAGGTCCAGTTTACAGCCCTGTTAGAAGTAATACTGCGAGGATGCAGAAATTGCTCGATGAATTGGGGTCAAGCACAGACCCCCTGTGGGTTCAGGTATCGGTTATGTAAGTCATTACTCGTCGGCATGAGGCTCGGCTGCTTCTCAACCAAAGGCGACGGTACTTAATCACTCTTGGGCGAGGGTATTTGAAGCGCCGGACATTCAATCGCTTGATGATCGACGCACCCGGTAAGGGAACTACGACCCCACTGAACGGTGAGTATTGATCGCGCCTCTGGAATGCTCACCCAGCGCTTATGGCGTGCAATGAGCTTGTGCACGAACCTGTGGCATCCGGCACATAGTAAGACCATGTCTGCCACGCGGGTGGAAACGTCTCGCACGGCATCCGCCAGTGGTACAATGTGATGCGCGTCAAAGAAACTCTCGCGCAGCGCTCTATCTAATTGGGGCGGAGAAAATTCGCAAATCTGGCATATGAGGCTGTTATGCCCGAACTTCTCAAGGAGCTTGCGGCGAAGGCGGCTATCACGACGCCGATGGGAAGCAGTTATTACTTGCCCCTCAATAAACACTTCATCGTCGGGTACTTCGAGGGGCCGCGCCTCGATTAATAACTCATGTAAGAGGCTGCCGCGATGTGGGCTAATTCATCTCGCCTTGACTGCGGAAACTCTGCAACTGCTTCTCTATCCCGTCTTGAAGAGGAGAGGCGGCGGGTGGGATCGACCGCCGATTGCAAGTTTTGCAATTTCAGCGCAACACCATCAGGATTGCGAAAATTATCTTTACGTCCGGTCTTCGGATAAATTTCCGCGCCACGGCATCCAGCCTCGCTTTGACGCCAGCGTTTTCGCTGCACATCTTTCACGTGGCCGCGGGCAGAAGCGAGACAATTGCAAGATGCACAAGTGTTAGGTATCTTTCCCACCAAATCGAGTGGATAGTCAGAGTTAACCGCGCTGCCACGAGGTGCATATGTATCAAGAAAATCCAGAACTCAAAAATACTGTCAAGAATACCGTCAAAAAAATAGTATCTTTGTGGCCGGCCATAGGAAGCGACAAGTGGATAAGAATTTTAAAATTACTTAATATAGTATATCTCTTGGCAGAGATATCAATGTACGTTCTTGGTACCAGCGAAACGTGGGCTTCCAAGGTTGTATACTACATGTGGCGACTTAACCCGTTTGGCGCACTTTTTAAAAACATACCATACAGTTGTTCTTACAGGGATAGCATGTGCGAACTGGAGCGGGGAACAGAAAGCATAAGGGATCAAGTGTTTCACGTTCATCCGAGTGTTTTTTTGTTTCTAGCGGGGGACTAGTCACCCTTCACTTGACTGTGGTCTGCCTTGACCGTCTGGAAAGCGCATTGGGCGTGGACTTCCTCTCACGTGCGATCGATAAGCTTCTTCCAGGACCGAAGCCTCCTGCACCGCCCTCAAACCCGTCTACGCCCCCGCCGGCTGTATGACAAAAAAGTCCAGGCTTGCACCGAAGTATCTGTGCATCTGCCCAATTATGCCGGAAAGAATGAAACGACGTCTTGTCCTCTTTCGCTCCCTGCTTCTCTAGGAAGCGGGAAAACCACTTTTGAAATCCGTCGGAGTAGTAGCCCCGGCTATCCTTCTTCAGGTCCGGAAATAGTCGATCCCTGCCGGCGTCCTGTTGTTTTCTGACAAATCCAGAAAGCCAAGCTCTTTCAGTCTTGGATGCACCGGCACTCGGCGACGGCTGGATGCGGTCTTCGTCCGACGACCGCCGTCCTCTACTTTCCTAGGCTGCGTCTGAGACCTCTCGCGCGCAGTGTCCGGCCTAATATCGAAGAAATCGATTTCGGTTTCGCGCTTAATGTCTTCGAGGCGAAGCTGACAGATTTCGTTGAGGCGCATGCCCTGATAAAGGCCGATAAGGGGCACCCAGAACTTCGTGCCCTTTGGCCGGAGATCCCCGGATTTCGCCCAATTTCGTTCGTCGTCCTGACATCCGGTGTAGATCGGAGCCGAGAAAATCTTCTCCAACTGTTCCGAGGTAAACGGATTGCGGTCCTCTTCCGAATGCTCGTGATTTTCTAGCCCTAGCTTCCGAGCCGGATTTTTGTCCATGCGCTCCTCAACCAGGCCGTAGTTGAAGAGGGCACTCATCTTGTGAACGTAACTGTTGACAGTAACGGGACTTAACGTACCGCGGCCGTCTTTTGCTCCTTGCTCAGCGGCATCTGTAAAAGTCATGCCTCGATAGAGTTTCGTGGAGTTAGCAGGTAGTCGAAGCAGCAGATCGCGGACCGCCTTACAATCATCTCTTTCGATTTCGCGGAGGCGGCGATCATATCCAATCACTTCGTCCATGACGCGGAACAAGAGCGCATAATCCATCTCCACCTTTTTCCGCATGTCCGTGCGATTTGGATCGTTTTTGAACTGCTCAATCAACTCAGCGAGCGAAATCGTTCGCTTGCTTCGCCGTGCCGGCGACTGGATCACCTCCTGCAATTCAAGGTCGCCAATGTTTAATGGCTGAGCTGCAATGTTGCCAATCTCCTGCCGCATCAATTCAACTACACCACGGCGAATAAGGTCATAAAACATACGATATCGCGAACCAGTGCGGTCAGCGATGATCTCGGTTCGAAACTCCATCGGACCAATTTTGACACGGCGAAATGCTATGCCGTTCGACTGTGCCAGACGGAGCACAATTTCACCCAGCAACCGCTCGTGCATGGGGCTATCCGGGATGGACAAGATTTGAACGTGTCGAGTGAGTTGCTGTCTTCGTTGAAGCAAGTCGTCCGGACTATCCACCTCGCTTGGCTCGGGCATGTACAAGTCTTCACCGGCAAGTGAGATTGCAGCCGCCCGGTATGTAAGCGAAAACCAATCTGTCACGATTTTTTCCAACTCGTGCGCATTCAGATCATCAAACTTGCGGCTGTTTTCCTTTGGATGAAGGCGTCCAGCCGCCTCATCTAACCGTTTCTGGTGCTCTGCATTGACATACGCAGCCAGGCGCAATGCTTCTTTGACACTGGAAGTCTTCAGGCTGGTGATCAAAAATTCCTTTCCAACAGCGCTCCTAAGGTCACTTGGAACCCTCCTGCGGACGTAAAAGCGGTCCTCGCGACTATAGAGATAGAGGTCAGAAGAAATTGATCTCCAACTCATATGTGTAACATTCGTGTGTAACAGTTGATGTCGAAAAAACAACATAAACTCAAAAAGTTAGAAAATCAAACCGTGAAGTGAAAGATGGTGGGCCCGGAGGGACTCGAACCCCCAACCAAGCGGTTATGAGCCGCTAAAATGTAGCCCACATGTGCCCATAAGTGCCTGTTGTCACCTGTCAACAACCCGTTGATTTTGTTGCCACCTGTCAACTTTCTCGTCACATACGGTCATATTGCATTCCCACGAAACACCTCATATGTTGTAGCCCACATGTAGCGCAACGTAGCCCAGGGGGACTCGGCGAGTGGCAAAGAAGAAACTGACGGACTTGGGCGTTGAAGCTTTGAAAAAGAGCGGCGCGCGTTATGACGTGATGGATGCCCACACGCCGGGGTTTGGTGTTCGGGTCGGCACCAGCGGGAAGAAGACGTTCATTCTCTACACCCGTTATCCCGGCTCTTCAGCGCCCACGCGTCGTGAACTCGGTGAATACCCGGTGATGTCGCTCGCTGAAGCTCGCGATAAGGCGCACGAGTGGTACAAGCTCATAAAGAAAGGCATTGACCCGCGCGACGCGGAAGAGCGTGAGCGAGCCGAACAAGCGCGAAAGCGGGTCAACACCTTTGAGGCAGTAGGGGAAGACTACATCGCCTATCTGCCGAGCCGCGACCGCAACCGTCATTCGGAACAGGACGAACGTGAAATCCGGCGCGAATTGCTCGACCCGAGCCGGAACCGATGGGTGAAGAAGCCGGTTTCGGAAATCACCGATACTGAGATTGGCGAGTTGATCGCAGCGATCCGCGATCGTCCCGCGCCGGGCCAAGCTTACAACGCGCTAGGTCACGTGAAGTCGATATTCAGCTGGGCGATGTGGCCGGAACGTCGGGCAGGCTACGGCCTGAAGGAAAATCCGACTCGCGATATGGCACCGAAGCACTTTGGGTTGGCAAAGACAGTTCGGACGCGTGTCTTTACCGATGACGAAATCGTCGCCTACTGGAGCGCCACCTATCGCATGAAAGGCCCGCTAGGACCGTACTTCCGCGCACTGATGCTCACAGGGCAACGAA
The DNA here is from genome assembly GCF_001679785.1 of Rhizobium leguminosarum. NCBI lineage: Bacteria > Pseudomonadati > Pseudomonadota > Alphaproteobacteria > Hyphomicrobiales > Rhizobiaceae > Rhizobium > Rhizobium leguminosarum. Next base: position 2,560,773 of record NZ_CP016286.1, on the reverse strand, counting down.
AGGACGAAGTGTCCGGCGCGCGGCGGCGCGAGTTTGACTTCGGCGGCGCGATTTGGACGGTGCCCGAGGAACGATTCAAATCCGGCGTAGATCATCTGGTCCCAATGACCCAAGTCTTTGCGAAGCTGATTGAAGCGATGCCGAAGCATAACAAAGGCGATTTCGTCTTCTCGTTTTCGGCGGGTGAAAAGGCGATCAATGGCTTTAGTCGCGCCAAGCAGGCGCTACACGATGCGATGATTGCCGAACTTCAACGCACCGATGATCGGGCCGAGCTGCCGGCGTGGACGCTTCACGACGTTCGCCGAACGGTTCGAACGCGACTTTCCGGACTTCGAGTTAATGCGGATGTCGCGGAAATGGTCATCGGTCACGGCAAGAAGGGGCTCGAACGAGTCTATAATCAGCACACCTATGCCGACGAAATGCGTGACGCGCTCATGAAGTGGGAAGCTGCATTGCGGCGACTTCGAATTCTTCCGAAACTTGATCGGTTTAGGGCGAAACGAATGCCATTAGAACAGGACGAACCCGCTTCCAATGTGGTCGTGCTCCGGGCGTCCTAATCGGTCGATAAAGCTTCATATAGCCCGCCGTTATGAAAACGGCGGGTTTTTCTTTGCCAGTTGACAGGTGGCAACAAATGGCAACGAAAACATAGATTTAGGGTGCGCTTCTCAATCCCTGAGTCTGCATGATAGTCAGTAAATGTGAGCGGAAGTGACCGCATAACTCTGGAGATGAAAAGAAATGAGATTGCTTTCTTTCAACGAACTGAAAGCCGCGAAGGGCGTACCCTACGCGAAACAGCACATCTACCGCCTTATGGCGAGCGGTGAATTTCCACGCTCGGTTCAGTTAAGCGCTAACCGCGTCGCTTGGCTGGAGTCGGAAATCGATTCGTGGATCAACGAACGTATCGACGCCCGCAACCGGGTGGCGGCATGAACTCAAATGAAAACCCGAAGGGCGTTGGCGCGCCGATCGGGTTGAAACTGGAAAGGAATAACTTCTCAATGAGTATTACTGAAAATGTAGCCTCACGTCAACTGACGGTAGGGCTTGCTGTCGGCCAAACCGCCGTTGCTGCCGACAAGATCGTTAGGCATCTGAAGGCGTGCGGCTCCCCCATCGTGCGATCTTGGCGCGGCTTTTTGTATGTTCCCAACCGTCATCCCGCGCGCGTCAATGCTGCCGAACTAGCAAGCGTTGTCGAGTCCCATTGCACGGTCACCAAGAACGGCGAAGCTATCGACATTCCCGACAAACTGGTTCGTGCGCTTGCCGCGTCATCGGTTTGGGAGGTTATTCGATGAGCGACCACACCGCATTCATTCGTGACTATCTTGCAGCGACCGGGTCAATTCATCTGACCGCCATGACAAACGATCCCATCGAAGGTTCCGGCGTGTCCGGCCATCACTTCGGCACGGATTGGCAAGCCGCCGCGAAATGGGCGGCAACCGAGAATTCTAAGCAGAGAAATATTTACTTCTCCGTGGCGCATATCCGCCCTGATTTGCATAACAAGGCGAAGAAGGTCGATATCACCGGAATTCGATGGGCTCATGTGGACATTGACCCGCCGAAGGACAACCCGGCATGGGACAAGCAAGGCGCGCTTGCCGATCTGATCGCGCGCGGTGCGCCGTCCGTGGCTATCGACAGCGGTAACGGCATTCACGGTTTCTGGATTCTATCCGAACCGACCGACATCGCGACGATCGAACAGATCAATCGCGGTATCATTGAACGGTTCAATGCCGATAGGACGACTTGGAACGCCGACAGGGTGATGCGTTTACCGGGTACGGTGAACTATCCGAACGCCAAGAAACAGGCCCTAGGTGTTTAGTCCCGGCATTTGATGGATAGGATCGATGATGAATCGATCTGGCTCGGAAGTCCACCTTTTGCAGATGAACTCGTAGGGGGTGAGGCCCTTTAGTGTCTTGAGCCTGCGCCCAAAATTGTAGGCGTCGATGAAGTCGGCGAGATGCTTTTTCAGTTGTGCGTGATCGTCGTAGTGGAAGCGCTTGACAGTCGCTTCCTTGATCGTCCGGTTCATCCGCTCGACCTGCCCATTGGTCCATGGGTGCTTAACCTTTGTCAGGCGATGCTCGATCTCGTATTCCTCACAGACTCGGTCGAAGATGTGCTGGAAGGCATTTTGGTCACAGGCCCGGTTGGTGAACTGGATGCCATTATCGGTCAGGATAGTATGGATGGTGTAGGGCACCGCCGCGATCAGGTTGCGCAGGAACTGGGCGGCATTCATCTTGCCAGCTTTGGCATAGAGCTCAGCGAAGGCGAACTTGGACGTGCGATCAATCGCCACGAAGAGATAGAGCTTGCCCTCAGCCGTCTGCACCTCGGCAATATCGACGTGGAAGTAGCCGATCGGGTAGCTTTTGAACTTTTTCTTCGGTTCTTTGTCGCCTTTCACTTCCGGCAGGCGTGAAATGCCGTGGCGCTGCAGACACCTGTGCAGGGACGAACGTGTCAGATGCGGGATCGTCGGTTGAAGGGCATAGAGGCAGTCATCAAGAGGCAGCAATGTATGCCTGCGAAAGGCGACGATGACGGCTTCTTCTTCAAGGGAGAGGATTGTCGAATGCGGGTCCTTCGGGCCTGTCGGAAGATCGGCCAATGATGTCCGTCTCTTCCATTTGGCTATTGTCTTCTGATTGACCCCATACCGCTTTGAAAGCGCTCTCAGGCTCTCTTCACTATTTTGTATTGCTCGACGGATTGCCTCTGTCGTTGTGGCGCTCCCGTGTAGAACCTGGCCCATAGTGCCTCCCTCCATTCTAAGGAAAATAATGCACCATCAAATGCCGGGACTAAACACCTAGGGCGCGTTCCGGCACCCGCCAAGCTAGTCCAACCGTTCACCGGCGCGACTTACGCGCCGGTGGCGCTCCTAACCGCGTTCCCATCCAACGCGGTTATTGAGGAACATGTTGAAGAATTGCCGGATGGCCCGTGCGATGGATACACCGGCCCCGCTGACGATCCATCACTGATCCGACTCATGCTTTCCAGTCGCGGCAGCAATGACGTCATGTTCGGTAATAAAGCATCATTTGCCGATCTGTGGCACGGCAACGTCGAAGCGCTGAACAAATTTTTCCCGTCCGACTCTGACGAATTTGGTCAGTCCGAAGCTGACCTCGCGTTGCTTGCGCACTTGGCCTTTTATACTGGGCATCATCGATCACGCATGGAACGCCTGTTCGGAATGTCAGCGCTCGGTAAACGTGAAAAATGGCTTACCCGGCCTGATTATCGAGCGATCACCATCGGCAAGGCGTTGAAGGGTTCGGGTTCGTTTTACAACGTCGTGAAGACGCCGCCGGCCGTGATGGTGCAGCCGCAAGGTCTGCCGGGCATGGGACTTCCCGATCTCCCCGGTATGACAAGCGTCAGCTTGCAAGCTGACGAGGTTGGGGCTTCGGAAGATCAAATTTCGCAATTCTTCATTCGGACCCACTCGAATCAAATCAGATACTGCCCCCAAACGGGCGAGTGGTTGCGGTTCGACGGGTCCGTGTGGCGTCATGATTATACGGTTCGCGATGATATCCGTAAGACCTGCGCCGACTTAGTTGAACGCCTTCCTGAAATCAGCGTAGCGCAGCGCAACAAAATTCGGTCCCTGCCAACGATCCGCAACACACAGGCATTGGCCGAAGCGAACCCGCAAATGCATGTCCAACTGACGGAGTTCGATCGCGACCCTTGGTCATTGAATACACCGTCGGGAGTGATTGACCTCCGAACGGGGATCGTCCGCAAAGCCACGCCCGAGGATCGCTTCAGGCAAATGACCGCCGTTGCGCCGTCCGATGAAGAGGATTGCCCGACGTGGCTCCGCTTCCTCCACACGACCACCGGAGGCGACAGCGCGATGATTTCCTATCTGAAGCGCGTCGTGGGTTACAGCCTGACCGGCGTATCAGCGGAGCATGCTGTCTTCGTTCTTCACGGTCATGGGGGCAACGGTAAGGGCGTGTTCATGTCAACGATCGGCAGCTTACTTGCAAGCTATGCGACGACCGCTGCAACCGAAACGTTCGTCAACACGCGGAACTCTCAGCACCTCACGTTCATTGCGTCATTGAAGGGCAAACGGCTTGTTTCCGTCCCGGAAATGCCCGATCAGGTCACTTGGAATCTTGGCCGCATCAAGCAGATTTCGGCGGGCGATCCCATCCAAGCGAATTCCATGCGCGGCGATCCCTTCGAATTTACCCCGTCTTGCAAACTGCTGTTTGCGTGTAACGAACCGCCAAGTCTCACCAGCGCCGGGAACGACGTTCGTCGCCGTTTCAATTTCCTGCCATTCACGACCACGGTCACACCGGAGCAACGCGACAAGCATCTTGTCGAAAAACTTCGCGCGGAATGGCCGGGGATTCTTCGGTGGGCATTGAATGGCTGTGTCGAATGGCAATCGCTCGGGCTTCAAGCCCCTGATGCTGTCTTGCGCGCCACCGCTGAATACATCGACTCCGAAGATGTGGTTGGTCAGTGGCTGGAGGACGTATCGACTCTTGATTCAACGGCTGTGGCTTCGAACTCCGAAATCTTCGGTTCCTGGACGTTTTGGGCAAGCTCTAACGGTCATGAGGTAGGCAACATGCGAAGGCTCGGGAAGCAGTTGCGCAAACGTGGGCTGATGGAATCAAGGTCAGGCGCAACGCGCGGCTGGAAAGGTCGTTCGTTCAGACCGTTGCCGCCACCGGGTGATACAAGTCGATCATTCGCAGCGGCCTAAAGCAACAGTAGCCCCGGTTAAAACGCCGGGGCTTTTTCTTTGTGACATTTGATCGATGGGTGTGACGTTTGGGAATGGGAAACGTCATTTAGCAATGGTTTGAAATATCAACGGAAATGACGTTTGTGACGTTTGTGACGTATTATTCGACATATAAAACGAAATAGAATCCAAGCATCAGCGTTCGTTACATCATTCAGATTCATCCTATAGCGGCTTAACCAGCAAGCACGTCACAAACGTCACAAACGTCACTGTCGGTGATCGTCTGTCATATTGAACATCCGGTTCATGAGCGTCCGCAATCCTGTGATCATGGGCAGCTTGGTCCGATAGCCGCGTTTTAGCCGTAGGAACGCAAACCCGGAGACAGACCGGAGCGACGGCTTTTTCTTATGTTGCCTAACCAAGCGGTCATCAACCATCTGGCTTGCCTATTCAATCCACTGAATCGCTTGATACGCTTGGCCCTCTGATGAACCGGTGAACTACGCCGGGGCTACAAAATGAGGAAACAATGCAGAATCTACCCGGCGTTAGCGCGGCGATACCAAACGACAAGCCGTCGAAAACCCCTTCGAATGGCGCGGCCTTACGGCTCGTTACCATCGACTCGCTCGACGGCAGAACACAAGCCGCTAAGGAAGCCCGCCAACTTCGATCGGCCATCATCCGCGATCTCACAGGCGGTGACGACGAAACGGCGCTGTCAGCGCTCAAGCTTGCCCTTGTCGATGCGGTGGCTATTGCAACTGTGATGATCAACGACGGCAACGTTCGGTGGCTGAAAGGCGAACCTATCTCCCTGTCTGAGATCACCACGCTATCAAACGCCCGTCGTCGCGACGCTCAACTGTTGGGGCTTGAACGTGTCGCGCGGGACATTACCGACCTCGACTCCTATCTCGCGTCGAAGGTGATCACCGTATGAACATTCTGGACACGTTCGAAGACCCAAAGCTGTTTCGTCCATGGTTCAAGGATCGTGCGACCTATGAAGCATGGTTTGCCTTCACCGCCGCGATGTTCGCGATCGACATGACGCCCGAACAGCTAGCCATCTATCGCAAGCATACTGGACGGATCGCACCGCCCTCACAGGCCGCGACGGAAGCTGCATTGATCATCGGAAGGCGAGGGGGCAAATCGTTGTTCCTTGCCCTTTGGTCGGTCTATCTCGCATGCTTCCGCAAGTACGACGCCTATCTTCAACCCGGCGAACGCGCGACGATCATGATCCTTGCCGCCGACCGTCGTCAGGCTCGTGTGATCTTCCGCTACATTTCCGGGATGTTGAACGACATCCCGTTGCTGAAGCGCATGGTGGAGCGCGAGACGGCGGAATCGTTTGACCTGTCTAACCGGACCACGATCGAAGTCGGAACGGCGTCCAGCAAATCGACACGCGGTTATGCTTTCGCGGCAGTCTGTGCGGATGAAATTGCCTTTTGGCCCACCAATGAAGACGCCGCCGAAGTCGATGAAAGCATCCTTGCCGCTATTCGCCCTGGCATGGCGTCTATTCCCGGTTCGCTTCTGTTGCTGGCGTCCAGTCCCTACGCTCGCAAGGGTGCGCTGTTCCGCACTTATGACCGCTGGTACGGCAAGGAAGGCGGTCCGCTGGTCTGGCAAGCCGCCACGCGCGAAATGAACCCAACGATTCCGCAATTGGTTATAGACCAAGCGATGGAACGGGACGCTTCGAGCGCGTCGGCTGAATTCATGGCTCGGTTTCGAACGGACATCGAAACGCTGTTCACCCGCGAAAGCGTGCTTGCTTGTGTCGATAGCGGAGTCGCTGAACGTCCGTATATTCCCGGCGTCCAACATTGGGGATTCGCCGACCCTTCAGGCGGCAGTGCGGACAGCTACACGGCGGCAGTAGCAAGCCGTGACGGCGATCAGATCATCATCAACGCCGTCCGCGAAATCAAACCGCCGTTCTCGCCTGATGCTGCCACGAAGGAACTTGCCGACTTCTTCAAGAGCTATGGCCTTCGCACGATCACCGGGGACAGATACGCCGGTGAATACCCGCGCGAACTGTTTCGGAAAAACGGCATCGAATATATGACCAGTTCGGCCGTCCGCTCCGAATTGTACTTATCCGCGCTCTTGCCGCTGACGAATGCGAAACGCCTCACCCTTCTGGATAACGATCGGGTCATCAATCAGATGATCGGACTTGAGCGCCGGACCGGGCGGGGACGCGATGTCGTGGACCATGCGCCCGGACAGCACGACGACGTGGCAAATGCGGTCGCTGGTGCGGCATGGCTGGCGAACCGTCGTGCTTCGAACATCAAGCCGATGCTCGCCGCGCCGCAACTGATCCCGCTGGTTGATTGCCACAATCCGGCGACTGACTGGTAACTGTTGCCACCTGTCAACTATAGACACAGTAAAGCTGCCGGAGACCATGATAGGCAATGGTTCATCCAGCAGCTATTATTCATTGTCAGCGAAACAATGAATGAAGAGATACATGAGCAAATCCGAAAAGCCTAGCCCCGATCCGCGAACCGAGCTTGAAGAGCTTCGAAAGTTCGTTAGAGAACGGGAAGCTGCCATCCTTCCCAAAGTTGCAGAACTTGAAGCCGCCGAGCAGGCCAAGGCCAATGCGGCCGAAGCCGAAAAGCTTGATGCGCTTCGTTCAGAGGCATCCCAGGGTGCCGAATACCTTGTTAAACTCGCAGCACGAATTGACGCCACGATGAAGTCGCTTGCCGATCTGCTTCAGGAGCGCGACGAAGCCGGGGCAGAATTCGCCCGCCAATACGATCGTAAGGTTGCATGGGTCGGACATACCTTCTCTCATCCCGGTCTTGTTGACTCAGCGCTGCATCATGCCGGTATCGGCAGGTTCGCCCACATTCGGAGCCGAGGCGCGCTATCCATGGAATTTGTCGATCGCCAACGGCTCAACGGTCTGCTGAAGGCGGGGGCGTGATATGGCAACGCCGGAACGGAAGGTCATTCGCGAACTTCGGCTGGACGAAATCAGCGCCGTTCATCGCGGCGCTGTCGAAGGGGCAGTTGTGACGATCATGAAAGTCGCCGATGGTCACGATCGCACCAAGCCTGTAACCGCGCTGAAGAATATCAAGCTTGATGAAGTTTCCCTTGTCGAGCGTGGCGCAAATCAATTCGCCAACGTGGCATTGATTAAAACCGCCGATCCCGTTCCGGTCGCCGGCCCTGTGGCTTTCAGCGCAAACGATATTACTCCGGAAGGCCAGGTGATGCTGGCAAAGATGCTCGCCGCGATCCGCAGCGAAACTTTCACCAAATCCGCAACTCACCACGAGGAAGTTCCTACCATGAGCCACTACGAATCCCTTTTGAAGAGCTTTTCCGACAGGCACGGCGTCTCCCGGCAGAAGGCGCACGAACGCCTGATGGAGTCCGATCCGGAGAAGATCAGCGACAGTTACGCACTCGACGAAGCCCAGGCTGCGAAACGTCTTCGCGACGCACAGAACGCCACAAGTTACTAATCTCGGTAGTGGTCGGCGTGGGCGGGTACAGGCCGTTTTGCGATGAGCCCGATTGCCCCGCGCCGAGACCGGTCAGATCAACTAGGCCCGGTTGATTCGACACTTGGCGGCGGGGTCCGTCCCTTGGCTCCGCCGCCACCAATCATCGCCGCGATCTGAGCGTTTCGACCGTCGCCGCGATTGATCCGCCCGAAGATGAACCTACAGCGTCTTCGGGCGGTGCCGTTTTCAATCAATGAAAGTCAAGAATGCCGAAGAAGCAGCGTGCGGAAGACCAGATTTCCCAAGTGCAACGGGCAAAGCTTGTTGAGCTTTGGACCAAGGGTTATGAACTGGTCGGCCTTTGCGAGCGTTACGGGATAAGCATCGACAGCGCAGGTTTGATCATCTCCGAAGCGAATGCGCAACGGCGCGGTGCGGCGAAAGTACGCGATACGATCGCGGAATCGTATCGCGCTTGGGTTAGGCAAGAAGTCGTCAGGCAGATCGGCTAGAGTAGGCCTTTAATACCGGTCGCTGTGGTTCCGGTCGTGTTGATCCGGAGAATCTTGCCCATGTACTGCGTACCCGCCACGCAACCGGGATAGATACCCGAAGAACCGTCATTCATGAGAACCGAGACGTTGCCCGGCGCGGTGACCATGAACGCACGAATCGGCTTCACAAGCTTGGTCGTGTCGGAAGTCGTGATCGTGTCGATGATCCCTTGCGGAACCTGCGCTTCCTTTTGGTTCTTCAACTGTTCGGCAAGAATGCCCATGTCCATGAGTCCTCGTTGGTTGAGGCAATTATACTCACCATCATGGGGATTGAATACGATGCGGTCCGATCTGGGAACTAAAGCCCAAGTTCACGCCATGAACGCTTTGAAAATCATCATGAAAGAGCCGACATTTATTGAAGTGTTTTCAGCCATGTAATAGCACGCGTTTTCGAGGAAGTCTGAATTGTACACGCGCGGGTTTTCTTCGTATACCGCACAGCATCGAAATGCGAGATCGAACGACATAGCAAAATTCGCATAGGTTTCGAACCAAACGCAATAATTATCCCAGTGCTCCGCATCAGCATAGCTGACGCCGACATTATTGAAGTCGCGGTAGTATTCAGCGTTGGAGTCCAACACAGTTTTCACTATCGGCTTCGTCTTGTATAGCGAGTGGAGGAGAGCGCCGGCTCGCTTGTAGTGGTCCGGGTTCTGGGACTTCAGCGCAATGGTGTATTGGTTGATACTGAGCTGGTACGTATCATGTGCGAGGCTGACGAGGTTTTCGTCTAAGCTGATCTCCGTTCCAGAGTATCCAAATGCCCTCGGCCAACCCTTAAGGAAATGGTCTTTCACGATGCCCACAAATATTTCTTTATCGTCTAGGTCAGTAAAATTCTGAAATGCGGGCATTTCGATTCCCTGTCACAATGTAAAGTAGTCGCCATAGAAAAAGCCCTTGCGATTTGCAAGGGCTTTCTGTGTTCAGCTAACGATTTGATCAGTTCTTTTTGAAGAACTTCTCAAGCACCACTTCTTCGGCGCTGAATGTGTCTTCAAATTTGCGAACCGGCTCTCTCAGGCTGTTGTTCGGGCATGCGCGGACAAGCTTCTCGCCCGAGCTGTGCACGACGGATGTCTCTGTTCTCTGCATGTCGATTTCCTCTGTTCGTCCCCAACCCAACGCTTATGCGACGGACATGTTCCAATTGATTTCAGTGTTGTCTGCACTGAAATTTCGCGAACTTCAAGACCAATTTCGTCTGCTTCGGAGATTTTCATTAATATGGATATCACATCGCATCTGAACAAGACATTAATAATTGATTAGTGGAAGCGAATTTCGCGCGTCCATTACGCGGATATCATTTGTCAAATTACCTTGAAGGTAACGCTGATCGGCGAGTGCAGCCATAATGTGACGCACATTATAAAGAAGGAATTATTTCCTCAACTGTGTGTCTTCAACCAAGTCGAACAGCGCCGACTCTGAAAAAGCGGCTTCCGGTTCGGGTTGTCCGGTCCAGTGGACGCGGATCACATCACCGTAAGCAGGAATATCGGCTGTTTCCACGACCTTTCCCACTTTTTTGAAATGATCAGGGAATTTTAACTCTGCTCCCTCACGCACCTTTATTCGGTCGCCCACTACAAACTTGGTCATGAGATGCCCCCTATGTCGGCGTTCTTAGTCTCGTAAAAGATATGCTGGTGCACATGAAAGTCGGTCACAAACTATCAAGCCGGCAAAACATGGCAAGAGACTCGCCGCGATCCGGAAAAAGACCATTTGTAGCCCGGATTGTAGCCCGGACCGGTGAGCTACAAGCAGAAATTCGCTAAGTCATTGAAAAGATGGTGGGCCCGGAGGGACTCGAACCCCCAACCAAGCGGTTATGAGCCGCCGGCTCTAACCATTGAGCTACAGGCCCTGGCGTCGGGTGTCCGGCGCTTGGGTGCCGGGGCAATGGTTCCCGCAGCACGGTTTCCGCTCTAACGCAAATCCGGGGGAGCCACAAGCGGGCAGCGCAAGCATCTGTGGACGATGCATATTTCGTGGGCAGCAACTGGAACCTTCTCGCGCGGGCTACACTTATCCAAGTCACATTCCGCATGAAGAGGGCGATCGCAGATGGTGGCTTCGAACAGTGCCGTGGTGCTCATCGTGGAGGATGAACCGCTGATCCGGTTCAACATCCTCGATGTGCTGGAGGAGGTCGGCCATGTGGCGCTGGAGGCGGCGAATGCCGACGAGGCTCTGGTGGTGCTGAAGGGCAGGCAGGATGTCGATATCCTGTTCACCGACGTCAACATGGCCGGTTCGATGGACGGTCTCCAGCTTGCCAATCGGGTGCGGGCGATGCGGCCGAATATCGGCATCATCATCACCTCGGGCATGGTGCGGCTCGATCCGATGGCGCTGCCCGCCAATACCGCCTTCCTGCCGAAGCCCTACATGCACGACACGCTGATTTCAACGATCGACACCCTGATGACGTAAACACGCCGCGCAGCCGCAAAACGGGGACTGTTTTTGCGGCTGCGCGCGAGGCGCCGGGAGACATGCTCGTCTTCAGGCGGGGCGGAGGGGAACCACACCCTCAGCTGAAGCTGCTCTTCAGCGCCTCGTTCTCGTGATGGGCCTTCTTCTCGTAGATCGTGAACAGCGCCATCGAAAGGAGATAGGAGAGGAAGGGATCCCCTATCTGCGTGGCGATGTCGCGGGATGCGAGAACATGGCGCTCGAGAGCGCCGATATCCTTCTGTATTGCGGTCTGCGTGGTGGTTTCAGCGAGGCGATTCATGCTGCCATCTCCAGGAATTGGGTCACGACCGAGCGGGCCGGCACGTGCCTGACATAAAGGGGTAGGGTGAGGCCGAGGGCGGCGCGCATCTTGCGCAGCACCCGGTCCGAGACTTCGAAGGCGCCGCAGCAGACGGGGTATTTGCCGTAGCCGTCTGCACGGCCGAGTTCTTCCACTTCGGCGCCGGCGCGCTTGTAGACGCGCTTGAGGTAGGGCTCATAGTTGGAAATCATCGTATGGATGCCGTGATCGAGCGCGCATTCACAAAGCGCAAGCAGCATCATGGAGAAGGCGCGGCCGGCGTCGATATCGGGGAAATCCTTGCCGATCGCCTCCTCGTCGATGCACATGCGCGTGCCTTCCCAGATGCCGGGGGCAATCAGATTAGCGGCATCGGGAAACGTCTCGCGGAAGACGTCGTAGAGAAGGGTCGGGCCTGTCGTCGGCATCAGGCGCATCCCGCCATAAAGGCGGGTGCGGCTATCGTTGCACCAGACAAGGTAAGCTGGGGCGAGCGAATCGTAGCTGTCGCGTTCGTAAGGGCCGATGACGGGAACGTCCCAGCCGAGCGTATCGGCGAAGACCTTCTTGCGCAGGCGAAACATCTGGTCGAGTACGGCAGCGTATTTCTGATACTCATGTGCCTGAATGATAACGAACATTTTGCCCTCCAGCGTTTTCAAGTTCGTGGAGAGCACAATGGTTCATGCGGGCCGGATCGGAAATTCCCTCAGATGGGCCCCCTCAGATGAGGGGGGCGCATGTCGCGCAAAAGTGTGCAGCGGTTTTGCGACAACGACATGCGCTAGGGATTGATGATGCGCAATTGCACGGCCCGCGAAGCGGCGGCCGAGATCGTGGCGCAGCCGAGCTTGAAGCGGGCGGTCTTCAGATAATCGCGCGTGGTGTGCTCCGATATGCCGAGGATCACCGAAATATCCTTGTAATCCTTGCCCAGCGCCGTCCAGTGCAGACATTCGATCTCGCGCGGCGACAATGCCGGCACCGGATCGTTTTCACCATGCAGCTCGTAGACGGCCTTGCGGTGGATGAGATGGGCGATCTCGATCCATTCGTTGCGGCAGCGGCGGACGAGTTCGGCCCATTCCTCCGCCGGTATGCGGGCATTCAGCGACAAGAGCGCACGGCGCTGCGCCTTGTCGGCGACGGGAATGGAGTAGCCGTTGCCGCCGATACCGTGCTTCTGGGCATCGACCAGCATGGCATAGGCCTCCGGCGTCGGCTCGACCTCGCTCCAATCGAAGGGCAGCTGGCGTTCGAAGCCCTGCTTGACGATCGGATCGACCTTCACATAGCTGTTCAAGAGGTAGCGGGAGACCCAGGCATCCGGATAGGTGGTGCGCACGAAGGGTGAATCGATCTTGCTCGCGATCGTCTGGGCGAGATGGTAGGTGACGAAATCGAGGCCATATTCCGCCTGGAGAATGCGGATGGCGGCATCCACATTGGCCGCAGCCTTGATCTGTTCGAAAGCGGACTCGAACTTTTCGCTGTAGGTATTCTCAATCATTTCCACTGCCCCAATCCCCTCAATCCTACCGCGAGCGCTGTCATAAATACAAGGCATCCCCACATATGCGGGGAATGACAATCCGGGTCCCATCTGCTAGCGCCTTTCATGAGGAGACCTCATATGGACAGCAAGAGACCATTCGCGATTGCCGAATGCCAACAGGCCGCCAAGGGCCTGAAATCCAGCTGGCAGGACATGGCAGGCTCCGAAGCGCTGATTCGCGCGCTCGTTGCCGAACGCAACGGCGACACGCCGCTGGCGCTGTTCTGGACCGAGGTTCACCGGGCGCTCTGCCAGGAAACCAGCCCCTTCTGATGATCAACCCGTCGGGGCACGCCAGCGCAGGTTTTTCTCCTCGGCTACGATGAACACGTCTTCACTCTTGTCGCGATTCGACTTTAGGACGAAAGCGTCGAGTGACGACATTCCGGATCTATGGTTAAGAAAGCCGGATTATTTCATCAATTTGTGCCAAAACGGTTGACGCAGCGTTTGCGGCAGGGGCAATGGTGTTTGTGGAAACGGTTACACTCAGTCTGACCCTTGCAGGGCTGGCTGCAGAGTGTCTCGACTGTCATCACCGATGTAGTGGAATGGAATGACTGAAAAGCGCGTGCATCTGGTTTTCAAGACCCATCTCGATATCGGCTTTACCGATCATGCCGAGAAAGTCCGCCGGCAATATCACGAGCGCTTCATTCCGCAGGCGATCGAAACGGCCAAGCATTTTCATGCCGAAAATCCCGACGAGCCAAACTTCATCTGGACGACGGGCGCCTGGCTGATCTGGGACCATCTGAATTCGCGCTCGGCGGGAGAGGTGGCAGCGCTCGAACAGGCGATCGAGCGCGGGCTGATCCGCTGGCACGGCCTGCCGTTCACCACGCATACGGAGCTGATGTCGCCTGACCTTTTCCGGGCGGGGCTTTCCTATTCGCAGGAGCTCGACCGGCGCTTCGGCAAGACGACGATCGCGGCGAAGATGACCGATGTGCCCGGCCATACGCTCGGCATGGTGCCGCTGCTTTCCGAGGCGGGCATCCGCTTCCTGCATCTCGGCGTCAATACGGCCTCACCGCCGCCCGATGTGCCCGACATCTTCCGCTGGCGGGCGCCCGGCGGCGAGGAAGTGGTCGTCATGTACCAGCGCTCCTATGGCGAGACCTGTTTCCCCGACGGTTTCGAGGACGGGCTGAGCTTTGCCCATACCAACGACAATATGGGGCCGCAGAGTGTGCCCCAGACGGCCGAGGCCTATCGCGAATTACGCGCGCGCGCGCCGGATGCGATCATCCGCGCGGCGACGCTGGAGGATTACGGCGCCATTCTCTGGAGCGAGCGCGAGCGTTTCCCCGTTGTCGAGCTGGAACTCGGCGACAGTTGGATCCATGGCAGCGGCAGCGATCCGGTGAAGACGGCGCGGTTTCTAGCGCTGCAGCGGCTCTACGACCGTTTCGCGGCAGATGGGCTCGACGCACGGCGTCTCGCCTTTGGGCGCGGACTGGCGATGGTGGCCGAGCATACCTGCGGCGTCGATATCAAATCCTATCTGCGCGATGACAAGGCGTGGTCGCGGGCCGATTTCGAGGCCGCACGCCGGTCCGATTATCGCTTCGCCTATACCGAAGCCTCATGGGACGAGCAGCGCGCCTATCTCGACCAGGCGATTTCGGAGCTCGACAAGACGGACCGGAAGGCAGCCCAGGCCGTGCTTGCCGAATTCGCTACGCCTGCCGTCGTCGAGGGCGGTGGGCGGGAGCTCCGTCTGCAGACCGGTGGCTGGTCGATCGCGCTCGACGGTGCGAGCGGGGATGTCGCCGAAATCACCTCTCCCGCCGGGCGGACGATCTCCGGCCGCGACGGCTCGCTGATCGCCTATCGATATGAGAGTTACGATGCCGGCGACGTTATCAGGCACATGGAGACCTATCTGACCCATCGCCAGGAATGGGCGGTGCTCGATCACGACAAGCCGGGGCTTGCCCGGTCGGGGGCAGCACTTTCGAAGGTCTTTCTGCCGGCGCTGGAAACAGCACAAGGGGCGGGCATTCTTCTGTCGATGCCGGCTGAGGCCGTGCAGAAATATGGCGCGCCGCCGCATCTGATGCTGCATTTCACCGCCGAGGGCGATCGCCTGAACCTCAGCCTGACATTGCACGACAAGCCGGCCAACCGTATGCCGGAGGCAAGCTTCCTTTCCTTCACGCCTGATGGTGCCGGGGACTGGAATTTCCGCAAGATGGGCCTCTGGCACCGATCGGGGAACATTGCGACGAGCGGCGGCGGACAATTGCAGGCGGTGACATCAGCACGCGGTGATCTCGCCGATGGTCCGCTGACCATAGAAACTTTTGATGCGCCGCTCGTTGCGCCGCAAGGCTCTGATTTCATGGCGTTTTGCAGGACGCTTCCGGATTTTACCGCCGGCATCCGCTTCAATCTGCACAACAATAAATGGGGAACCAATTTCCCGATGTGGTGGCAGGGAGATTTTCAGGCGCGCTTCCGGCTTAGCCTCGACTGAACCGCTCGATCTGGCATCGAGCCGCTCGATCCCACAGGGATTGACTCACCGGATTCCGCCGCGACCGGGCCGCTTCATCCTGTACGGATTAAGCGGCCCGGTCCGATGTGAGAAAGGGTTCAGCCGATGCTAGCGGTTCGGCTGAACCAGCCGGTGCATGGCGCTTCGGGCCGCTGCGGTTTCGGGCGAAACTTCACCAGCACCTCGCGGCCATCGGAAGAGGCTTGCGTGCGCTCCAGCGCGTCGCGTTCGGCAACTGCCTGGCGCCAGTGCTCGTCGTCGCGGCCACCAGGCCGGCCCTGTTCTTCCCAAATCGCGTAAGCTCTCTTGCTGATCCATTCGTGGCGTCTGTCGCTCATATCTATCCGCTCATCAAAACTGTTATTCGACAATTCTATCCTGCAGAACCGGCGGCCGGCGCTTGGCTGCCATCAGCAGGTCGAGTTCGATCGAAGAGGGCCCGAAACGGGTGAACAGGCTTTCTGCCTGCTCGCCTCGCAGGCCATATTTGGAGGCGAATTCATCAAGGCTATAGGGGCGGCCGCGCAGGATTCTGCTTCGGCGCTCCGGTTCACGGATTTGCGTCATTGGTGATAACCCCAGACTGTTTTGCGAATCTGGGAACAAAACAAATTACAGAGACAAAAGTTCCGTGAATTTTCAGGGTTTTTTCGCCTCGCCGTGCCATTTCGGAGCGATCTCAGGCCGGTGGCATAAATTTTTAAGACTGGTGTGGGCGGAGAAAATTTCGTCTAAAACATGCAGGAATATCAGCGTGTTATGGAATTCGCTTCCGCGGCGGCGGATAAATGGGCTTTACCCCGGCGCGTTACTCTATAGAATCAATAGTGTTATTCGGTTCGCAGGGGCAGCAAAACGTTCCGTTCCCCGCGTTGGCGCGACCGATACCGGAGGACTTTGGCTTCAACCCATCAAGAGGAGACAGACATGATGAATGCACTGCCGCCACTTCATGACGGCCACGCGCCGTTCAACCTCCAGCAACTGTTTCGCGAAGCTCTTTATGCCTTCGAGGAATGGGACAGCGAATTGACCGAACCGATTGTGACCCACGAAGGACGGGTCATCCCCATCAGCTTCGTTTTCGAAGCCATGCGCGAATGCACCGACATCGTGCCGATGAACATCGTCGGCGCCGTCACCGAACGGCTGACCAAGCCGTGGGAGGGCGAAGGCCCGCTCGATCAGATGACTTTCTCGACGGCGGCGCGTGTCATGCGCGTTCTGGTGCGCAAGCGCCTTCACGTCACTGGGGCTGCGGATCTCGTCGCCGTTTCAGCCCACGCGTCCGAAGACCAGGGCCGCGACTGACAAAGTGAGGATCGCGGCCATGGCTGCGATCCTTTCCCGCTTTTTGGCGGAACCTCGCTTATTCCCAGCCGTTTAATTCGGCAGGCACAGCCCGCCACTACAGCGCCGCGCGTCTTTTCGGGACGCGAAAAGGACCCTGTAGAACTAAATTGCTGCGGGCGAGGAATGAGACCATGCTAAAATCCATCGTTCATGAAATCATCGGCACACCTCGACGTGAGCCGGACCTTCCGCAATCGCTCGAGCAGTTTCGCGATAGGAAACGGGTGCTGATCATCTTCGCCGATGCGCAAGATGACCGCGCGCTCATCCAGGACGAATGGCTGCGCAAGGCGCACATGCGCTTGATCGAGGAAGACGTCGAGGTGTTCAGCATTGCCGGCGGCGGCGCGTTTGCGCTGTTCGACGATGACTGGGAACTCGATGCCGACGATATTCGCGATCGGCTGCAGGGACCGCCGTCCGGCGAGTTCGGGCTGATCCTGATCGGACGCGACGGAACCGTTAAGCTGCGCTCGAGCGAGCCGATGAGCGCCGAGGATATCTTCGCTGCCTTTGAGATGTTGCCGAAGAAGACGCCTTGGTAGCGTTTCGAGAGTTCGTTTGAAGCGGGCGCGGTGAAGCATCCGCGTCCCGCGTCTTTTGCATGTTCAGAGTTCGAAGGCTTCCTTGAGGCCCAGGCTCTTGCGTTCTCGCAGGTCGAGATCTGCCTCGATATGGGCGATGTGATGCAGCATCAGCTGGCAGGCGCGGTCGAGTTCGTCGGCTTCGATCGCCGAGATGATGTCACCATGTTCGGAATGGCCGCAGCTCGATGCGGTCGACTGCCCGTAGAGCGCAATCACCAGAGACGAGCGGGCGACAAGCTCTTCCATGAAGCGCTGCATGATCGAGTTTCCCGATATGGCCGCCAGCATCAGATGAAAATCGCCCGATGCCTTGATTTCGGCGCGGCGCGCCGTCTGGCCACGCTCGCTCATCAGGCGGCCTTCTTCCAGCAGAAGCTGTCGCAGATGGGTAATGTCATCAGGCGTGATCCGCGCCGCTGCCTCGCGTAATATGCCCGGCTCGACCAAGCGGCGGGCGGAAAAGATCTGGCGAGCCTCTTCGGGCGAGGGATAGGCGACGAAGGCGCCACGGTTCTTCTCGACGCTGACAAGGCCCTCATAGGAGAGCGCCTGCAGGGCGGCGCGGGCAAGCGTGCGGCTGACGTTGAAGAGATTGCCGACATCGCTTTCCGAAAGCTTGGTGCCGGGCGAGAGCCTGCGCTCGACAATCGCTTCGCGAATGGCATCGCGGATCTGTTGCGCGCCTGTTTCGGCGGAGTCTTCGGCCTGCTGAGCCTTAGCGGCGGATTTCATGAAATTTATTTCCCGATGGTCGGCAAAGCATATCCGTGTTCGCAGCAAAAGTTAAACAGAATTTGTGCCCGAAATGGTGGTTAGATTGTATACGATGTTTTGCACAAATTGCGCACGATAGCCTAAATCATGTGCAGATAGCGCTGCGCCTATAATTTGCTCTCTCAATGGCGGTTTTGATAAAATCCTTATTTTGCAATGGCTTGCTTCAAGAAACGGAGTCTGGCACGGCAGATGCATCGTCTTTTCCGAACAGGGGAAGGCAGATGTCGAAAGCGGCAGAGATCGATATAGTATCCGTTTCGAAGGTCTATGGCGCGACGACGGCGGTCCATGCGATCAGCCTGAAGATTCCGGCCGGCTCCTATTGCTGCTTCCTCGGCCCGTCGGGCTGCGGCAAGACTTCGACGCTGCGCATGATCGCCGGCCATGAGAGCATCTCGTCGGGCGACATCAGGCTCGGCAATGTCGTCGTCACCGATTTTCCGCCGGCCAGGCGCGGCACGGCGATGATGTTCCAGTCCTACGCGCTGTTCCCGCATCTCGATTTGATCGACAACGTCGCTTTCAGCCTGAAGATGAAGGGCGTCGACAAGCAAGAGCGGCAGGCCAAGGCGCTCGAGATGCTGAAGCTGATGCAGATGGAGGCCTATGCCGCCAGGCGTCCGGCCCAGCTTTCGGGCGGCCAGCAGCAGCGCGTGGCGCTGGCGCGCGCGCTGATCACCGATCCGGAAGCGCTGCTGCTCGACGAGCCGCTGTCGGCGCTCGATCCGTTCCTGAAGATCCGCATGCGTGCCGAACTCAAGAAACTCCAGAAGTCGCTCGGCATCACCTTCGTGCACGTCACCCACAGCCAGGAAGAGGCAATGGCGCTCGCCGACGTCATCGTCATCATGAATGACGGCCGGATCGAGCAGGCGGCAGCCCCGCGCGAGGTCTTCGAGCGGCCGGCGACGGCCTTCGTCGCGCGGTTCATGGGCGACCACAACGTGCTGTCCGGCCGGGTGACCTCGAGCGAGAACGGCGTGCTCGTCATGACCGTGCCGGAAGGCCAGAGCTTTTCCGTGCGCGGGACGGGCAGGGAAGTCGGAGAGCCCGTCGATATCGGTATCCGCACCGACCGCGTGCGCCTGCAGGTGGCGACCGAATGGACGCTCGGCTTCGACGGCATCGTCTCCAACATCGAATATCGCGGCTCTTCCGTGAAGATCACCGTTATCGGCGCCGGCAGCGACGACTTCACCGTCATTGCCGACGACGGCGAATATTTCGCCCGACCGGTCGCCGTCGGCGACAGCGTCTCGCTCAGCTGGGCGCTCGAGGATGCCGTGCTTCTCGGCCGCTCTTCCGCATGAGCCATCACCATCAAGAACACTGAACCTTCCATATCCAAGAAAAGGGGAACTGACATGACGACTGAAACGACATCGACCAAGGCGGAGAAGGGGCTTTCCCGCCGCGCGCTGCTGAAGACGGGTGCTGCCGCCGTCGGCGCCATCGCCGGCTCCGGCGCCATCACCGGCTTTCCCACCATCTGGGCGCAGACGAACATCACGCTTCGCCAGTTCGGCACCGGCGTTTCGAACATCAATGCCATCGCCGAGAAGTGCAAGGCCGATCTCGGCATCACGCTGGAGATGACGGCGACCGATTCCGACGCCGCCGCCCAGCGCGCCGTCACCCAGCCCGACAGCTACGACATCGCCGACATCGAATACTGGATCGCCAAGAAGGTGTTCCCGACCGGCGTCATGCAGCCGATGGACGTCAAGAAGCTGAAATATTACGACAAGATCGTGCCGCTGTTCATCAACGGCAAGCTGAAGGCAGACAGCGTCATCGCCCAAGGCACGGCGCCGCACACGGTCGGCTTCGTCGAAGCGCAGGATTCCAAGAAGTTCGCCAAGGAGGCGACGCAGTGGATGACGATGGTTCCGACCATCTACAATGCCGACACGCTCGGTATTCGCCCCGATCTCGTGGGCCGCGACATCACCAGCTGGGCCGACATCATGGATCCGAAGTTCAAGGGCAAGACCTCGATCCTCAACATTCCATCGATCGGCATCATGGATGCCGCGATGATCATGGAAGCCATGGGCAACATCAAATATGCCGACAAGGGCAACATGACCAAGGAAGAGATCGACAAGACGATCGAATTCCTGATCAAGGCCAAGGGCGACGGCCAGTTCCGCGCCTTCTGGAAGAGCTTTGACGAGTCGGTGAACCTGATGGCGTCGGGCGAAGTCGTCATCCAGTCGATGTGGTCGCCGGCCGTTGCCGCCGTCCGCTCCAAGGGCATCGCCTGCAAGTATCAGCCGCTCAAGGAAGGCTATCGCGCCTGGGGCGGTGGTCTCGGCCTTGCTTCGCACCTCAAGGGCGCGCAGCTCGACGCCGCCTATGAATACATCAACTGGTACACATCGGGCTGGGTCGGCGGCTATCTCAACCGCCAGGGTTACTATTCCGCCTGCATGGACACCGCCAAGAACTTCATGACGGCGGACGAGTGGGGCTACTGGATCGAGGGCAAGGCTGCAACCGGCGACATCATGTCGCCTGAGGGCAAGGTCATGGAGAAGGCCGGCGCCGTTCGCGACGGCGGCTCCTTCGAAGCCCGCATGGGTGCTGTCGCCTGCTGGAACTCGGTGATGGACGAAGACCGCTACATGGTCCGCCGCTGGAACGAGTTCATCGCGGCCTAAGCGATTGTCGTTTTCCCCTCCCCAACCCTCCCCACAAGGGGGAGGGAGCCTGGAGAGGCGGTGCGGCAAGGACACTCCTTCCTCCTGTGGGGAGGAGGTTCGGAGGCGGCGCGGCAAAGATACTCCCTCCCCCTTGTGGGGAGGGTTGGGGAGGGGACTTCTCGAGCCCTCTCTTTAACGACCGGATGAATGACGAGCTTCCGAAAGGGTAAGGGATGGCGACCATCGCAGCGGAAACGGAGGAGGATGGCCAGGGCGCGCGCGGCGGGCGCGGACTGAAGCTTTCCCCATCGGCGATCTCCTATCTCCAGGCGACGCCGCTGTTCGTCGTTCTCGGCTTGTTCTTCCTGTTGCCGATCGCCATGATCGCCGTCGTCAGCTTCTGGGACTACGACTTTGCCGGTCTCTATCCCGATTTCCTGACGATGAACTACACCGACACGCTCGGTTCGTGGGTGACGTGGAAGATCTATCTCAACACGTTGAAATTCACCGCGATCGTCTGGGCGCTGACGCTCGTCATCGGCTTCTGGGTCGCCTATTTCCTGGCCTTCCACATCCGCAAGACATCGACGCAGATGATCCTCTTCCTTGTCTGCACCGTGCCGTTCATGACGTCGAACATCATCCGCATGATCTCGTGGATCCCGGTGCTCGGGCGCAACGGCCTCGTCAATTCGACGCTGATCAAGATGGGCATCATCCCGCAGCCGATCGAATGGCTGCTCTATTCCGATTTCGCCGTCGTGCTCGCCATGGTGCATCTCTATACGCTGTTCATGGTGACGCCGATCTTCAACACGCTGATGCGCATCGACCGGTCGCTGTTCGAGGCGGCGCGCGATGCCGGCGCGTCGGGCTGGCAGGTGCTGTGGAATGTCGTCATCCCGCTCGCCAAACCCGGCATGGCGATAGGCACGATCTTCGTCGTCACGCTCGTCATGGCTGACTTTTCTACGGTGCAGGTGATGTCCGGCGGCCAGAGCGCCTCGGTGGCGCTGATGATGAAGAACCAGATGTCGCTGCTGCAATATCCGGCCGCTGCCGCCAATGCGGTGGTGCTGCTCGCCGTCGTGCTCTTGATGGTCGCGGCCATCCTGCGTGTCGTCGACATCCGAAAGGAGCTTTGAGATGAGCCACGAAAAACGCGGCCTGGAATTCTACCTGCTGGCGCTCTTCTTCATTGTCTTCGTGCTGTTCCTCTACGGCCCGCTCTCGGCGATTCTGATCCTCTCCTTCCAGGGGCCGGACGGCGGCCTGACCTTCCCGATGAATGGCGTTTCCACGCACTGGTTCTTCAACCTGTTCGAGAAGCAGGCGGTCGGCGATTTCGGCGCATCATTCCGCCGCTCCTTCACCCTCGGGCTGATGGTGATGGCCGTGACCGTTGTCGTGTCGCTGCTCGCCGGCCTTGCCTTCCGACGCCGATTCCGCGGTTCGACGGCGCTGTTCTATGCCACGGTCGCCAGCCTTGTGGTGCCGTCGATCATCATCTCGCTCGGCATCGGTGTCGTCTTCCAGCAGGGAGGGCTGAAACCCGCCTGGTATTCGTCGGCCTTCGGTGCACATCTGACCTGGACGCTGCCCTTTGGCGTGTTGATCATGTTTGCGGTCTTCAACCGCTTCTCGCCGGCCTATGAAGAGGCGGCGCGCGACCTCGGCGCCAGCTCCTGGCAGACGTTCCGCCATGTCGTGCTGCCGATGATCGCCCCGAGCCTCGTCGGCGTCGGACTGTTCGGCTTCACGCTCTCCTATGACGAATTCGCCCGCACGCTGATGACATCAGGCACCTACAACACGCTGCCGCTCGAAATCTACGGCATGACGACCAACGTCACGACGCCTGTGCTCTATGCGCTCGGCACGGTGACGACGTTGTTTTCCTTCACCATCATTCTCATCGCACTCGGCATCATGACGATGCTCAGCCGGCGGCAGGCAAAGATAAACTGACATGCGCATCCTCATCGTCAATCCGAACACCACGGCCTCCATGACCGAGAAGGCCGCCACCGCCGCGCGTGCTGTGGCGGCATCCGGCACGGAGATCATCGCGGCCACCTCGCGCATGGGGCCGGTTTCCATCGAGGGGCATTACGACGGGGCCTTAGCGATCCCCGGCCTGCTCGCCGAACTCAAGGAGCGGCAGGGTGTGGGTTATGACGCGGCTGTTATCGCCTGCTTCGACGATACCGGGCTCGAAGCGGCACGAACCTTCGCCGATGTGCCGATCCTCGGGCTTTGCGAATCCGCGGTGGTGACGGCGGGCTTCCTGGCGCAGCGCTTCACCGTGGTGACGACGCTGGAGCGCTCGCGGGTGCTGATCGACAATCTGGTGCGCCGCTACGGCATGGGCGACCGCGCCAAGGTGCGCGCCTCCGACATCCCGGTGCTGGAGCTGGAAGATCAGGCCTCCGGCGCGATCGGCAAACTGAGGGCCGAGATCGAGCGGGCGCTTTTGGAAGACGGCGCCGAGGCGATCGTGCTCGGTTGTGCCGGCATGACCGATCTGGCGCGCGAGCTGCAGGAGATCTACGGCGTGCCTGTCGTCGATGGCGTTGCCGCCGCCGTCAAGCAGGCCGAAGCGCTGGTGTCGCTCGGACTTTCCACCAGCAAGCGCGGCTCCTATGCTTCGCCGTTGCCGAAACCTTTTACCGGGCGATGAGCGGTTTCTCCCCGATCCGGGCGGCCGGCTGAACCGATGTCCGTTTCCTTCGATTTCAAGCAGCTCACCGAGCGCGAACGCTACAAGCTGATGATCGGCACGATCATTCCGCGGCCGATTGCGCTGGTGACGACGGTTGACGAGAGCGGCCGGATCAACGCGGCGCCCTTCAGCTTCTTCAACTGCCTTTCGGCCGATCCGCCGATTCTTGCGATCGGGGTCGAGAACAATGCCGACATGTCGTTCAAGGACACCGGCCACAATATCCGCATGACCGAGGTGTTCACGGTCAATATCGTCTCCTTCGCGATTGCCGAGGCGATGCATGTCTGCGGCGCCAGATATCCGCGCGGTGTCGACGAGTTGAAGCAAGCAGGCCTGACGGCGATGCCGGGCGAGAAGGTGGCTTCGCCCTTCATCGCCGAGGCGCCGGCCGCCTTCGAATGCAGACGGCATGTAACGCTGGAGCTCGGCCGCTCGCGGCAGATCGTCATGGGCGAGATCGTCTATGCACATTACCGTGACGGTGTCGTCGATCCCCAAAGGCTGCATGTCGATCCGGCCGCGGTCGATGCCATCGCGAGGCTCGGCGGCGATACCTGCGCCACCATCCGCGACCGTTTCGAGATGCTGACGCCGAAGCTCTGACGCAGAGCGTTTCCGTTTTCTTCGAGTGACGAAAATGCTCTATCTCTTTGTCTTCGCGCAATTCCTGACGCAAAATCGCTGCGCAGTTTTGCTGGAATTGCTCCAGGGGTAGGCCCAAGTTTTTGCTTTACTTTTTTGCTCCCCGCGAGAATGGTCTGCACGGATCATCGCGGCAGAGGAGCGCTTTACCCATGACAATCGAGGACGATCTCAGCCGGATCGCGGAGCAGGAGAAAGTGCTGAGCTTCGACGCCTTCGACCTGACGACAGCATGGCAGCTCGGCAAGCTCCTGCAGGAACTCGCCACCGAGCGCGGCCTCGGCATCGCGATCGACGTGACCCTGCATTCGATGCCCGTTTTCTATGCGGCACTCCCGGGTGTGACGCCCGACAACGTCAATTGGGTCCGCCGCAAGCGCAACATGGTGCTGCGTTATTTCCGCAGCAGCTATGCCTCCGGTCTGAAGCTGCAGAAAGATGGCAAGACGGTCGAGGATAACGGGCTTTCCGGCGCCGACTATGCGCCGCATGGCGGCAGTTTCCCGATCAATGTCAAGGGCAGCGGCTGCATCGGCGCCGTCACCGTCTCGGGACTGCCGCAGCGTGACGACCACAATCTCGCGGTCGAGGCGCTGGCGCTGATGCTCGCCAAGGATCTGGATACGCTGCGGCTCGCCCCACCGCTTTGATGCGGCCTCTTTCGCCGTAATTTTGACAGAAAAAAGCCATGAAAACTGCAAATTCGCGTCGCCGTGCCGGTGACGCGGACTTGTCCTGCGGCTAAGCTGCGGCATCGCACTCCTCATTTACCCCGGGACGCCATGATCCGCTTGTTCCTTGCGCTTGCCGCTACCATCGGCTTCGGCCTTTTCCTTGTCTCCTGCAACACGCTGTCCAAGGAGGAATGCGTCGCCGCTGACTGGCGGGTGATCGGCGAAAGCGACGGGGCGGCGGGCCACGAGCCGCAACAGCGCTTCGCTGCACATGCGAAATCCTGCGAGCGGGTCAAGATCGTGCCCGATCAGACGATCTGGTTTCAGGGGTATCAGGCCGGTCTCGTGCGCTATTGCACGCCGCTCAGCGGGCTTGCGCGCGGCCAGGCGGGCAGCGGCTACGCCAATGTCTGCCCACCCCAGACCGCGCCCGGTTTCCTGCGTGGCTTCGGTCTCGGCAGCAAGCAGCACGAGCTGCAGGCGCGCCTCAGCTCGATGCAGAACGACTACAGTTTCAAGGAGACCAGCATCGACGAGCTCTCCGACAAGCTGAGGGATGCCAAGGAAGGTGACCGGTCGGAACTGCGCCGGCGGATCGAAGATCTGGAAGACGACCTGCACGACATCCGCCGCGACCAGCGCGACGTGCAGGACGAACTCGACCGCGTCAACGAGGATGTCGAATGGTTCCAGCGGAACCCGAACGCCGAACTGCCGGCGCCGGGCTACTGATCTTCGGCCTCAGATCTTGCCGCCGGCCTCAGTGATGCCCTTTGTCAGGCTGCCCGTTGCAGGGTAGAGCGGGATGAGGCAGGCCTGCAGCGCGTGGTAGATATCGCCCTTGCCGGGGAAGAGCGAGTGAGAGGGGAGGAGATCTTCCGTCAGTTCCTCATGCCAACCGCCGTTCTTATGGTCGATGAAGGCGCGCTCGATCACGTTCCAGATCTTGCGGTAGCTCTCTTCATGGAAATCGCTCGGTAGGTGCTCGTTGAGGAAATGTGCAGCAGCCGCGCCTTCGCAGGCTGGCCACCAGAGCTTGTTGCGCTTGGCGGGCTTGTCGTCCCAATCGAGCGTATAGAAGAAGCCGCTCTTGTCATTGTCCCAGCCGAGCGCCATGGATTGGGCGAAGAGCGCCTTGGCCGCATCCGGCATCCACTCGATGCGTTTGCCGCCGAGCGCCCAGAGCTGCAGGATGAGCCGGGCCCATTCCAGCCAGTGGCCGGGCGTCGTGCCGGCCGGGCGGAACATTTCATTCGGATGGTAGTAAGCCTTGTCGAGATTCCATTCGGCGTCGAAATGCTCGGCGACGCGCCAATCGACCGAGCCGGCGACGCGGCGGATGACGAGATCGGCGATGCTTTCGGCCTTGGTGAGGTACTGCCTGTCGCCGGTGGCTTCGAAGGCGGCCATCAGCGCTTCGGTCAGGTGCATGTTGGAGTTCTGGCCGCGATAGGCGCCGCCATCGAGCGGTTGCCAGTCGGCGGTGAATTCCTCGGCAATCGCGCCGTGTTTCGCCTCCCAGAACTTCGTGTTGAGGATCTCGGTGATATCGGCGAGCATGCCGTCGGCAAGCGGATGGCCGATCGTCTTTGCCGATGAGGCGGCGAGCAGCACGAAAGCATGGCCATAGCCCTGCTTGTTGGAATCGACGGGACCGTCATTGTTGAGCGACCATAAATAGCCGCCGTTTTTCCGGTCGCGGTGGTGGTTCCAGATATAGTCCATGCCGTGGTCGACGACATCGGCAGCACCGGGGCGGCCGAGCAGGGCGCCGATCGAGAAGCAATGCACGGCGCGCGCCGCGATATGGATGTCGCGGACCTGGCCCTCGGCGTCGAGAGGCCTGCCTTCGTCGTCGAGATCGTAGAAGCCGCCCTTGGGGTTGACCGAATTGTGCTGGAAGAAATCGAAGAGACCGTTCGCCTGGGTCAGCAGCCAGCCGCGGTGATAGGCGCGGGTCGTCCAGTTTTCAAGCACGGCGTTGCCGGTTGCGGGTGCCATGATGCTCCTCCGATTTCGTGCACAAAGCGTTGTAAACGCCTATATAGGCGTCATGCGAGTCTGTCATCCGGCGAGATTTGCAAAGCACGAAATCGACAGACATATATTGACATAAAGATATCTTTATGTGATTTGGAAGTCTGGTCTTACGACGTCAAGGAGCCCTCCCGTGTTTGACAATCTCTTTGGTCCGGAAACGGGCAAACGTGACGGCAGTGAAGTTTTCGCAGCTTTGAAACAAGCCGCGAGCGAACGCATCCTTGTTCTGGACGGCGCCATGGGCACGCAGATCCAGGGGCTCGGCTATGACGAAGACCAGTTTCGCGGAACGCGCTTCATCGGCTGCGCCTGTCACCAGAAGGGCAATAACGACCTTCTGATCCTGACCCAGCCGGACGCGATCGAAGAGATCCACTATAGATACGCCAAGGCCGGCGCCGATATTCTCGAGACCAACACCTTCTCCTCGACCCGCATCGCGCAGGCCGATTACGAGATGGAAGGTGCTGTCTACGACCTCAACAAGGAAGGTGCCGAGATCGTGCGCCGGGCAGCACAGCGCGCCGAGCGTGAGGATGGCCGCCGCCGCTTCGTCGCCGGCGCCATCGGGCCGACCAACCGCACCGCCTCGATCTCGCCCGACGTCAACAATCCCGGCTTCCGCGCCGTCACCTTCGACGATCTGCGTTCCGCCTATGGCGAGCAGATCGACGGGCTGATCGACGGTGGCGCCGACATCATCCTCATCGAGACGATCTTCGACACGCTGAACGCCAAGGCTGCGATCTTTGCCTGCGAGGAGCGCTTCGAGGCCAAGGGCGTGCGCCTGCCGGTGATGATCTCGGGCACGATTACCGATCTTTCCGGCCGCACGCTGTCCGGCCAGACGCCATCGGCCTTCTGGAATTCGGTGCGCCATGCCAATCCCTTCACGATCGGGCTCAACTGCGCGCTTGGCGCCAATGCGATGCGCCCGCACCTGCAGGAGCTTTCGGGTGTTGCCGATACCTTCATCTGCGCCTATCCGAATGCCGGCCTGCCGAACGAGTTCGGCCAGTATGACGAAACGCCGGAGCTGATGGCGGCGCAGATCGACGGCTTTGCTCGCGAGGGCCTCGTCAACATCGTCGGCGGCTGCTGCGGCTCGACGCCGGAGCATATCAAGGCGATCGCCGAGACCGTTGCCAAATACAAGCCACGGCCGATTCCCGAGCATCGCCCCTTCATGTCGCTGTCGGGCCTCGAACCCTTCGAACTGACGAAGGACATTCCCTTCGTCAGTGTCGGCGAGCGCACCAACGTCACCGGCTCGGCCCGCTTCCGCAAGCTGATCACCAATGCCGATTTCACCGCAGCGCTCGATGTCGCCCGCGACCAGGTCGAGAACGGCGCGCAGGTGATCGACATCAACATGGACGAAGGCCTGATCGATTCCGAAAAGGCGATGGTCGAATTCCTCAACCTGATCGGCGCCGAGCCTGACATCGCCCGTGTGCCTGTCATGATCGACTCGTCGAAATTCTCGATCATCGAATCCGGCCTGAAGCGCGTCCAGGGCAAGCCGATCGTCAACTCGATCTCGCTGAAGGAAGGCGAGGAGAATTTCCTCGCCCAGGCTCGGCTGTTGCACAATTATGGTGCGGCCGTCGTCGTTATGGCCTTCGACGAAACGGGGCAGGCGGACAGCTATGAGCGCAAGGTTGATATCTGCACACGCGCCTACAAGCTGCTGACCGAAAAGATCGGCTATCCGCCCGAGGATATCATTTTCGACCCGAACATCTTCGCGGTCGCGACCGGCATCGAAGAGCACAACAACTACGGCGTCGACTTCATCGAGGCGACGCGGACGATCCGCGAGCGCATGCCGCTGGTACACATTTCGGGCGGTGTTTCGAACCTGTCCTTCTCGTTCCGCGGCAACGAGCCGGTGCGCGAGGCAATGCATGCCGTGTTCCTCTACCACGCCATCCAGGCGGGCATGGACATGGGCATCGTCAATGCCGGCCAGCTTGCCGTCTACGACAATATCGATCCCGAGCTGCGTGAGGCCTGCGAGGACGTGGTGCTGAACCGCCGTCCTGATGGTACCGAGCGGCTGCTCGAAGTGGCGGAGAAATTCCGTGGCGGCGCCGCACGCGAAGGCCGCGTCCAGGATCTTTCCTGGCGCGAATGGAGCGTCGAGAAGCGTCTCGAGCATGCGCTGGTCAACGGCATTACCGAATATATCGAGGCCGATACCGAAGAGGCGCGCCTGCAGGCCGCGCGGCCGCTGCACGTCATCGAAGGGCCGCTGATGGCCGGCATGAACGTCGTCGGTGACCTGTTCGGCTCGGGCAAGATGTTCCTGCCGCAGGTGGTGAAGTCGGCGCGCGTGATGAAGCAGGCGGTCGCCGTGCTGCTGCCCTACATGGAAGAGGAAAAGCGCCTCAACGGCGGCGAGGAACGCCGGTCGGCCGGCAAGATCCTGATGGCGACGGTCAAGGGCGATGTGCACGATATCGGCAAGAACATCGTCGGCGTCGTGCTTGCCTGCAACAATTACGAGATCGTCGACCTCGGCGTCATGGTGCCGGCGACGAAGATCCTCGAAACGGCGATTGCCGAAAAGGTCGATGTCATTGGCCTTTCCGGCCTGATCACGCCGTCGCTCGACGAGATGGTGCATGTCGCGGCCGAAATGGAGCGGCAGGGCTTCGAGATCCCGCTGCTGATCGGCGGGGCAACGACCAGCCGCGTGCATACGGCCGTGAAGATTCATCCCGGCTACAACAAGGGGCAGACGATCTACGTGACCGATGCGAGCCGCGCCGTCGGCGTCGTCTCGGCTCTGCTGTCACCGGAGAGCCGCCAGGGCTATGTCGACGACATTCGCGCCGAATATGCCAAGGTGGCGGCCGCCCATGCGCGCAGCGAGGCCGAGAAGGTGCGCTTGCCGTTGCCCCGGGCTCGAGAGAATGCCCACAAGATCGACTGGTCTGCCCATCAGCCCGTGAAGCCGCAATTCTTCGGCACGCGGGTGTTCGAGGATTACGATCTGGCCGAGCTTGCCAAATATATCGACTGGACGCCGTTCTTCCAGACCTGGGAGTTGCGCGGCCGCTACCCTGCCATTCTCGAAGACGAGAAGCAGGGTGAGGCAGCGCGCGCGCTCTGGGCCGATGCGCAGGCGATGCTCAAGAAGATCATCGACGAGAAGTGGTTCCGCCCGCGCGCCGTCATCGGCTTCTGGCCGGCCGGCGTTGTCGGCGACGACATCCGGCTGTTCACGGACGAGAGCCGTAAGCAGGAACTGGCCACCTTCTACACATTGCGCCAGCAGCTTTCCAAGCGGGACGGGCGGCCGAACGTGGCGCTCTCCGATTTCGTTGCGCCGGTTTCAAGCGGTGTTCAGGATTATGTCGGCGGCTTCGTGGTGACGGCCGGTATCGAGGAAATCGCCATCGCCGAGCGTTTCGCGCGGGCGAACGACGACTATTCCTCGATCCTCGTCAAGGCGCTGGCCGACCGCTTCGCCGAAGCCTTTGCCGAGCGCATGCACGAGCAGGTGCGACGCGAATACTGGGGCTATGCCAAGGACGAGACGCTCAGCAAAGAGGATCTCATCACCGAAGCCTATGCCGGCATCCGCCCGGCGCCCGGTTATCCCGCCCAGCCCGACCACACCGAAAAGGCAACACTCTTCAAGCTACTCGACGCTGAAAAAGCGGCCGGCGTCAAGCTGACGGAGAGCTATGCGATGTGGCCCGGCTCCTCGGTCTCCGGCCTCTATATCGGCCATCCCGACTCCTATTATTTCGGCGTCGCCAAGGTGGAGCGCGATCAAGTCGAGGATTATGCGGCGCGCAAGCAGATGGCGGTGTCTGAAGTCGAGCGCTGGCTCGGACCGGTGCTGAACTATGTGCCGCGCAAGGCCGAAACCGAGATAGAGGATGCGGCGTAACAGCCGTTTGGCGTCGTCCGCTGATAAAGTGATTCAAGAAACGAGGAAGCCGGAAAGTGATTCACTTTCCGGCTTCATGTTTTTGAAAATGAATGTGAAAATCATATCGCTGAACTTAACCTGGAGCAGGTCGCACAAAAGTTAGCGGCGGTTTCGCGGTAACGACATGCATAAAAACAAAGACCTAAAGGGCGAGGAGCGAATCTGAAGGGTTGCGACACGCTTTAGCGGCGAACGGGCTCAGTTTTCTTTGCCTTGGCGAGGTCAAGAAATCTCGCCTTAATCGTTGCAAAAAGTCCAGGCGGAATGAAGCCATAAGCGAGTATTCCTCCGCTGCCCGGCACCGGCGAAAGTCCGCCATTCGGCCATTCATCGATATTGTATTCCGAGATGATAACCCAACTCGGCTCATCATCCAGACCGATTGCCTGCTTCACCTTCGGCGGGATTTCGATTCCGACAGTTTCGCCTGAAGGCGGGGTGTGCGTGATCGGCAACAGAACGACGTAGCGGGGATTGGCGAGGCTATCGCTTGCCGCGACGAGACAGGCTGGTCTGTCCTTGCCCTGGTCGCGACCCGCCAATGCTTCGCGCGACCAGAGGTAATCGTAGCGCACGACCAAGCCCGGCCTCGGTTCGGGAATCGACGCCATACGATATTATTTCAGCAATTCATCAAGAGGAGCGTGGGCAGGATCCATCTCTGCGCGCTCGACGGCATCGATGACGACAGAGAGGGCATCGGCGGTTTTGTGCGTCCGTTGCGCGGCGGCCTTCAGCCAATCATAGTGTTCCGCGGACATGAGGATGAATTCACGACGGCCATGCCGGGTGATCTCGACAGGTTCACGTTGCGCCTGATGCTGGAATTTGCCGAATTTACGCTGAAATTCCAGAGCCGTGGTCTGAGCCATCTTACCCGTTCCAACTTACGATATCCGAATTATACGTATAATTCGGATAAATTCAAGCCTCTCACGTCACTGCGATTGTCAGCTCCGCGACAAAGTCATAGGCGTCGCCGCGATAGAGCGAGCGGGTGAATTCGACGGCGCGGCCGGAGCCGAGATAGGAGATACGCTCGATCGACAGGCCGGCCGCACCCGCGGAAACGCCGAGAAGCTGGGCGTCGGCTTCCTTCATATTGGTGGCCGAGATGCGCTGCACCGCGCGCACCGGGCGGACCTGGAGGCGTTCGAGTTCGGCATAGAGCGAATTGGTGACGGCCGAGGGATCGGGCAGGAATTCGCCGGAGACGCTGGCATTCTCGATCGCCAGCGGCTGGTCGTCGGCAATCCGCAGGCGGGAAAGGCGCGAAACCTTGACGTCGGTGCCGAGGCCAAGGATCATCATCTCGTCGGGCGAGGGGGTGTGGACGCCTTTGTGCAGCCATTCGGAGCGGGAGGACATGCCGCGGCGGGCCATGTCCTCGGTGAAGGAAGTGAGCTGCGACAGGCGCTGCTCGACCTTGGAGACCGGCTTGGCGACGAAGGTGCCGGAACCGTGACGGCGCA
Organism: Rhizobium leguminosarum; assembly: GCF_001679785.1. NCBI lineage: Bacteria > Pseudomonadati > Pseudomonadota > Alphaproteobacteria > Hyphomicrobiales > Rhizobiaceae > Rhizobium > Rhizobium leguminosarum. Next base: position 2,528,262 of record NZ_CP016286.1, on the reverse strand, counting down.
CCAACAGGCCATCGGCGACGAGTTCATCGATCGCCTTGCGCACGGTGACGCGGCTGACGGCGGCGAATTCGGCGATGTCGCGTTCCGGCGGCAGCGCATCGCCGTGCCCGAGCGTGCCGGTGCGCACGGCTCCTTCGAGTGTGCGGCGCAGCTTGACGTAGAGCGGACCTGTGCCGGCTGCCTGCAGGCGCTCCAGGGAAAGGAGGGTGGCGAGGTCGTCGGTCATGCCGCACCTCTCTGCCTGTTGTTGAGCAGCTTGACCGCAAGTTCCACCGCGCCCTGCAGGGCATCGCCCTTCGGTCTGGTAAGCAGGGGCTTGTAGCGTTCGGAAAGCCACGGCTCGTAGGCTTCGGCAAGACCGCCGAGCAGGCAGATCGACGGGCATTCGGGCCAGAGCAGCGCTTCGAGACTTTCGCCGATCGCCGTTGCCGCATCCGTGACGATGCCGACTGCCACGGCATCGCCCTTAGCCGCATGTTCGAAGACGGTGGGGGCGTAACGGGCAAAATCCTTCGGTCTTGCCGAATGGGCGAATTCGACGATGCGCTCGGGATCATTGTCGTATTCGGTCATGACCGCGTCGGTGATCGGCGATGCCGGGCGCACGCCGTCATGGGCAAACAGTGATCGTTCCAGCAGGTCGCGGCCCAGGCGGGCACCGCTTGCCTGGTCGCCGACAACGAAACCCCAGCCGCCGATGCCGTTCAGCCGGCCATCCTTGCGGGCATTATAGACCGAGCCTGTGCCGAAGGCGCCGACGATGCCGTCGGCATTGCTGAGCGCACCCTGCAGGGCGATCAGCGCATCGGTGACGACGCGGCCCTCGGCAAAGGGCAGGGCCTTTTCGATTCGCCTGCCGTAATCGCCGACATTGGCGCCTGCGACGCCGACGACCGCTGCGACAGAGGAAAGGGTTTCAGCGGCAAGCCCGGCATCGCTTAGCGCCTGCCGGGCGGATTCGACGATATTGAGAAGAGAGTTTTCCAGATCCGACAGGATGTTGGCAGGGCCTGATTTGCCGCGGCCGATGACATTGCCGTTCCTGTCCGCGACTGCGGCCCGGCAGCTCGTTCCGCCGCCGTCTATGCCGATTGCAAGCTCCATCATCGGGCCTCCGAATATGCCGTTCCCCATGGTTTTCAATACAATACCAAAAAAATACCATTTACCAAGTGGGAATGATGGAGAAAATTCATCTTTTTATCTTATTGATTTTAATAGATAAAATTTTTTAATCAATTTTATCCGGCCAAAAAGTTAAATTCGGCTGGACAATTGGTATTTTTTTGGCCTTAATTCGGCAAAAGGGAACAGCACTTCGAGGCCTACGAAAACCGGCAGTTAAACAAAGCCGGAACCGCTTCGAGGATGATCGAGATGACGACCCGCCGGCCAGTCAAGCTGGTGGTGAAGGTCAGGCATCTATCGGCTTTCCCCGCCATTTTGCCACCCCGGTGCAGCCGCCGGGAAGGCGCGCAGTTCGGCCGCAGGCGTCCGCCTTCGTGTCCGTTGAGCTTTCGGGACCGGCATTGCTGGCGGTCCTCCAAGGGGCGTTGGGTGCTGCTTCAAACACGCCAATTGCTTGTTCCAGATCGAAAACAGCGCCTCGCGGCGCTTTAAAACAGGAGAGGGAAATGAAAAACACTGCTCTGAAAAGCTTGCTGCTTGCCTCCAGTCTGCTGACTTCAGCGGGCCTCGTCCATGCCGCCGACGTCACGCTGACTGTCGAAAGCTGGCGTAACGACGACCTGCAGATCTGGCAGGAAAAGATCATCCCGGCCTTCGAAGCCAAGAACCCGGGCATCAAGATCGTCTTCTCGCCGACCGCGCCGACCGAATACAACGCCTCGCTGAACGCCAAGCTCGATGCCGGCTCCGCAGGCGATATCATCACCTGCCGTCCGTTCGATGCCTCGCTCGAACTCTTCAACAAGAAGCAGCTCGCCGACATCACCAGCCTGCCTGGCATGGAGAACTTCTCGCCGGTCGCCAAGGCTGCCTGGAGCACTGACGACGGCAAGTCGACCTTCTGCGTGCCGATGGCTTCGGTCATTCACGGGTTCATCTACAACAAGGATGCCTTCGACAAGCTCGGCATCTCCGTGCCGAAGACGCAGGACGAGTTCTACGCAGCGCTCGACAAGATCAAGGCCGACGGCACTTACATTCCGCTCGCCATGGGCACGAAGGACCTCTGGGAAGCCGCTACCATGGGCTACCAGAACATCGGCCCGAACTACTGGAAGGGTGAGGACGGCCGCGCCGCTCTGATCGCCGGCAAGCAGAAGCTGACCGATGCCGAATGGGTCAAGCCCTATGAAGAGCTTGCCAAGTGGAAGCCCTATCTCGGCGATGGCTTCGAGGCCCAGACCTACTCCGACAGCCAGAACCTGTTCACGCTCGGCCGTGCAGCGATCTATCCTGCCGGTTCGTGGGAAATCGCGCTGTTCAACAGCCAGGCCCAATTCAAGATGGGCGCCTTCCCGCCGCCGGTTCCGAAGGCAGGCGACACGGGCTACATCTCCGACCATCCGGATATCGGTGTTGCCCTGAACGCAAAGAGCACTCATGCTGAGGAAGCCAAGAAGTTCCTCAGCTGGGTCGCTTCGCCGGAGTTCGCCGATATCTACGCCAACTCGCTGCCAGGCTTCTTCAGCCTAAACTCCACCCCGGTCAAGATGTCCGATCCGCTCGCTCAGGAATTCGTTTCCTGGCGTGGCCCGTACAAGTCGACGGTGCGCTCGACCTACCAGATCCTGTCGCGTGGCACACCGAACCTCGAAAACGAGACCTGGGTCGAATCGGCCAACGTGATCAACGGCACGGATACGCCTGCGGTCGCCGCCAAGAAGCTGCAGGACGGCCTCGACAGCTGGTACAAGCCGGCCAAGTGATAGCGTGTGGAGGGGCGGCGTTGCCGCCCCTCATTCGGCCTGCCGGCCACCTTCTCCCGCTTCAAGGGAGAAGGAGACTCGCAGCGACCTCCCAGCCCGACATGGCATCAAAGCAGGGCACGTTCCTTTTCCCCGCTGCCGGAGAGAGGGTCAGGGGTGAGACGCAACGTTTTCCACCTGTGCTGCCCTTGCAGCCAGTCGACAAGAACAGGCAAAAGCCATGAGCGAAACCGACAACGCGGCCGATATCGTCCCGATCAAGCGCCCGGTGCGCTGGCACATCTTCGTCTTCATGCTGCCGGCCCTGATCGTCTATTCCGCCGTCATGGTGCTGCCGCTCATCGAAACACTTCGGTTGTCGCTCTACAATACGATCGACGGGCAGCCGGCCTTCGTCGGACTGGCGAATTTCAAGGTGCTGTTCGGCGATGCGCGCTGGGCGCGCGATTTCTGGAATGCGCTGGTCAACAACCTGATCTTTTTTGCCATCCACATGTGTGTGCAGAACCCGATCGGCGTGGCGCTTGCCGCCCTGCTTTCGGTGCCGAAGCTGCGCGGCGTCGCCTTCTACCGCACAGCGATGTTCCTGCCGACGCTCTTGTCCTTCGTCATCGTCGGCTTCATCTGGAAGCTCATCCTTTCGCCGATCTGGGGCGTGGCACCCTGGATGCTCGATCTCATCGGCTTGAAATTCCTGTTCGCGCCCTGGCTTGGCAAGTCCGGTTCGGCGCTGATCGCGGTGTCGCTGATCTCGAACTGGCAATATATCGGCATTCCGATGATGCTGATCTATGCCGCATTGCTTAGCATCCCCGAAGAGGTGATCGAGGCGGCCGAATGCGACGGCATTACCGGTTGGGCTCAATTCTGGAAAATCAAGCTGCCGCTCATCCTGCCGGCGATCGGCATCATCTCGATCCTGACCTTCGTCGGCAATTTCAACGCTTTCGACCTGGTCTATACAGTGCAGGGCGCACTTGCCGGGCCTGACATGTCGACCGACATTCTCGGCACGCTGCTCTACCGCACCTTCTTTGGTTTCCAGCTTCAGCTCGGCGACCGCTCGATGGGCGCGACGATTGCCACGGTGATGTTCCTCATCATCCTCGCCGGCGTCTCGCTTTATCTCTTCGTCATCCAGCGGCGCATGCGTCGCTACCAGTTCTGAGGAGCGCGCATGTCCAAGGCACGCACATCTCCCATCCGCACCGGCCTCGTGCATCTGGCGCTCAGCGCCTATACGCTGGTCGCGCTGTTTCCGGTCTTTCTGACGATCGTCAACTCGTTCAAGGATCGCGCTTCGATCTTCCGTGAGCCGTTGATGATCCCGACGCCGTCGACCTTCAGCCTGGTCGGCTATCAGACGGT